>JANYHS010000011.1 GCA_025358945.1 Acidobacteriota bacterium | reverse complement strand
GTGTCGAGGTGCGCGTCACCGGCGTTGCGGGCGTTGAAATTGGCGACGCCGTTTTGCGACAGATGGGCGACCGTGCCCATCTTGTTCTTGTGCGCTTCGTCGATCGCCGCGGTGTCGATCTCCGGCGTCTCGTCGCCGCGATTGAAGAATTTGATGCCGTCGATGTTGTTGGTCGCAGCCCAGCGAACCCACTCGCGCGCCTTTTCGACTGACGTCACCGGACCGTTGGCCCAGCCGGAGCCGAGCGTCTGGTAGTTGAAGATGCGCGGCGCGACGATTTCATTCTTCGCCGAGCGATTCTTCTCGGAACTGCTGACCGCGGCCGACGACAACGACACGCCGCGAACCGTGGTGACGCCGTGCGCCAGCCACAGCTTGTAGGAGTAGCTCAGGTCGGGCGCCTTATCCTTGCCGGCGCCGTGCACGTGCATGTCCACGAAGCCGGGCATCACGTACATGCCCTTGCCGTCGATCTCGTAGTCGGCGTCGCGCGGCTCGCGATTCGCCTGCTGCGGCAGACCGGGCCAACCGCCCTGACGCACCGAGGTGATCGTGTTGCCTTCGATGACGATGTCCATCGGGCTGAGCGGCGGACCGCCCGTACCATCGATCAGGGTGACGCTGCGAATCACCATCTTCTTGAACGGCCCGGCGCCTTCGCCCGACTTGCGCGCGGGCGCGGCGCTCTCGGCGGCGTTGCCGCCGCGGCCTTGTCGCGGCGCCGGCCCCGCAGGCGCTTGCGCGAGCGAGGTCTCGCTGTAACCGGCCGCCAGGGCCATCGTCGTCATGACGGCGACGGTGTAGATCGCTGATTTTCGAGTCATGGAATTCCTTGCGTTGATGAGGACAGACGCGATTCTACCGCCAACACGGCTGCCGCTGACGAGCTCCTGGCGACTGCGCCGGACTCGTGGGAGCGCTGACGTTTTTGCCGCTGGCAACGGGTCCTTCTCGCCCTCCCGCCGAATAAAACCCAGCAAATTCACGCGCGCGGCTGTGGCACTCCGCATGCGTCAGCCGGAACCAGACCTCAACGGGTCCTCGCGCGTTCCGCGACGGGGCGACCTCCAGGTCTCAACGAAGTGAAGTACTCGACATGTTTCATGCGCGACGTCCGTTCGCTGTACCGCTCGTCCGCGATCTCGCGCGCTCGCGTCGCGACCGCACGATAGAGCGCGGGATCGTCCCACAGCGAGCAGACCGCCTCGTACCAGGGTTCGACCTCCCGCTCGCGAGGCAGCTTCGTGGTCTTGAAGGTCATCCATTCGGGAATCGGCAGGACGCGCCCGCCACCGCCATCGCTGAAATCTCCGCCAACGACGTGCGGCAGGGATCCGCGGTTGCTGACCAGCGGCGGAATCGCGTTGATCATGGATTCCGCGGCCACTCTGCCGAACGGTTCTTCCCACACCGAGGGGACGACGAGGAGACGCGTGAGCGCGAAGTAGTCCGCCGGCGTCGGGACGGGCGGCGCCGCCATGATCTGCGGGTACCTGGAGAAATCGATTCCAGGAATGGCGTTCAGCGACCCGCCGCTGTGGCCGGACTGCACGACCAGGATGGGAATGTCCGGCCGCCTGGATCCAAGCATGTCGGCAAGCCGCGCGAACAGCCACAGGCCCTTGTGCGGCGACGGGTTGACGAATGTCACGAACGCGCGCGACTCGACTGGCGCGAGCACGGACGACCACTCGATCGGCGGCTCGAGCGGCGTGCTGACGAGTCCGACTTTCTCGCGATAGTGGTCGGTCAAAAACTGGCTGCACGTGAACGCGTGATCGACGTGCTCGAAGTATCGCGTCTCGTAATAACCGAAACCGCGCACAGCAAACGCGGTGGTGAGGCCTCGGGTCTGCGCCCGCGCCATCGCCTCCAGGATCATCGGATGCGCGTTGCAGGCGATCACCTGATCGGGCGCGAAATCTTCGAGCAGCGTTTCGAACAGCGCCAGGTATTGCGCGGATTCCGCCCGATCGGGCCGCGACTCGTCGTTGTGGCGAGTCAGCAACATCGTCACCGGAACGCTGCCGACGGCGTACTCCACCACGGGCCGGCCCTCCGCGCCCCCGCGCCGATCGACGCCGAGCTGCGCCAGGTGCCCTTCGATGGTGAAGGTCACGGCGCTCTCGAACCGCGCCGTCGTGAGGATGTGGCACGTGTGCCCCGCATCCGCGAGCCACTCCATGATCGTGTGCAGGCTCTGCGTCACGCCGGCCGTTGCGTCGCTGATGCAGTGGTTGTTGATGAGGAGAAACCGCACACCCGAGCCTACAAACCGAAGACGGTCACGTCAACCACGAGAAATCCCAAACCCTAAGGAGTATCGAAGCATGTCTCAGGAAACTCGTCAGGCGGAGCTACGAACAAAGACCCAGCAGTTGCTGCAGGGACCGCTGAAGCACATCAGAGGTGCGGCGCTCGCCGCCGCGCTGCTGCCGTTGGCCTCGGTCGCGGTCGCGCCCGCGTCGGCGCAGACGTTCTGCCAGCAGTCGGGCGGCGTGTGCGGCGTCGTGTTCAACGATGCGAACAACAACGGCGTTCAGGATACGGGCGAGACGGGGATCGAAGGCGTCAAGGTCTTCGTGTGCCAGCTGTGCGACGGCACGGACACGATTGCGATCGAGACCGGTCCCGGCGGGTACTACTCGCTCCTTGTGCCAGGCGGGCCAACCACGATCGCCGTGCTGATCCCGACAGGCACACAAGCGTCGCCGCCCAACGTCGGCAGTGACACCTTCGATAGCGACGGCGTTCCTGACGGTACCGGATACAGCGTCGCTCACGTGGACGCGTTCGGCCTCGCCACCGATTTCGGGTTCTTCAGACCATCGACGCAGCAACCCGGCACCGGCACGCCCGGCTACTGGAAGAACCATCCGGATGCATGGCCGGTCAGCAGCATCACCGTCGGTGGGGTGACCTACACGAAAGCTCAGGCCATCACGTGGCTCGGAAGGGTCGGTAAGGACAAGACGACGACGATGTTCAGCTCGCTCGTTCCCGCGATGCTGAACGTACTCATCGGCAACGATGGAAGCTGCGTGCGCAGCACGATCGCGGCAGCCAATACCTGGATGGCGACATACGGACCCGTGGGCAGCAACGTCGCCGCGTCGAGTTATGCATGGACGATCGGCGAACCGCTGCACATCCAGATGGACAGCTACAACAACGGCTTGCTCTGCGCTCCGCACCGCCAGTAGATCCTCAACGCCCGGTGGCTCTATTTCAGGGTCATCGGGCGTCGCTTGAACGGATGAAAGAAGCGCGCGATCCAGCCCGCCGGCACCGGTTCGTCGATCCCATATCTCAACGGCCGCCGTCCGCCCGGGAGATGCACCGTGCCGAACACCACATCCCAGCCCGCGACGAGGCTCGCGTAGTTCTTGTTGCGCGCCTCGCGCCCGGCGCTGTGATGCCAGCGATGAAATTCTGGAGACACGAACAGCCACCGCAACGGGCCGTACCGGATCCGCACGTTGGCGTGGACGAGCCACGACTGCCACGCCGACACAGCGATGAAGAAGGCGATCGCCGGCGGCGCCAGATGCAGCGCCACCAGCGGACCGAGCGACGCGATGCGAACCAGGAACAGATCGAGCGGGTGAAAGCGAAAACCGACCAGCCAGTCCATCTCCTCAGCTGAGTGATGGACCGCATGAAAACGCCACAACCACGGCACCGTGTGTTCCAGCCGGTGGATCCCGTACACGCCCAGATCACCGACGACGAGCGCGAGGAGGCACTGCGCGGGAAGCGGCCGCGTCTCGATCCAGTGTCTGAGTTGCGACGCGCCCGCCGCCGCCATGGCGTCGATTCCACCGAGCGCGAGCAACAGCACGGAGAACAACAGCAGTCCGTTGATCAGGCCGGTGAGCAGGTCTGTCACCCATCCCTGACGAAACACCCGCTGAGCTTGATGCAATCCGGCGAGCCGTTCGAATGGAATGAACACCGCGGCAGCAAGAAGCAAGACCTTCACGGGCGCGAAAAACAACGAGACGCTCATGCCGGGCGATGCGCAAATATGCCGCCAGCCCGCGTCGGCCCGGCCCGCTCCTGGTGAGGCCATTGCGAGGCTTCATCGGGAGCGCGCGACTTACGGTTCGTGTCGCGCGGCAACACAAATGGCGTCCCACGCCACGTCAACCTACCCGCCGGCGAGCGCCCCGACGATCAGAAACGGCTCGAGCCCGCTGGCCACGCGATCGGGCAACACGGTGTCGGGTGGCTCGAGATGCCAGACGCGCTTGAACTCCCGATGTGGAACAGCTCCCAGCCGCCGAACTGCGGCTCGCTGATGGTCCAGCTATCGCGCTGGCCGTCCGCCGTCAGAATGAACGCTCCCTTGCGCGTCCCGACCAGCACTCGTACGCTGCTCAGCCGTCACCCCCTGCCAGAGTCTATAGTCTTAGCCGCCCATGGAGATCTATCTCGTCGACGGTACTTACGAACTGTTCCGGCATTTCTACGCCGTCCCGTCGGCGCGCGAGAGCGACGGCCGCGAGGTCGGCGCCGTCCGCGGCGTGCTGACGTCCGTGCTCGGCATGATCAACAACGGCGCCCAGCACATCGGCGTCGCCACCGATCACGTCGTCGAATCGTTCCGCAACCGGATGTGGCCCGGGTACAAGACCGGCGCGGGCATCGATCCCGATCTGTTCGCGCAGTTCCCGCTGCTGGAAGAAGGACTGACGGCACTGGGCGTCACCACCTGGCCGATGGTCGAGTACGAGGCGGACGATGCGCTGGCGGCGGCGGCCGCGGCGGCCGCGCGAGACCCACGCGTCACGCGGATCCTGATCTGCACGCCAGACAAAGATCTCGCGCAGTGCGTCGTCGGCACGCGCGTGGTGCAACTGGACCGACGTACGCGCACCATCCGCGACGAAGCCGGCATCGTCGCGAAGTTTGGCGTGCGGCCGAAATCCATTCCCGATTACCTGGCGCTGGTGGGCGACAACGCGGACGGCTTTCCGGGATTGCAGGGTTGGGGTGCGAAGTCCGCGGCAGCCGTGCTCGCGAAGTTCGGTCATCTCGAGTCGATTCCCGCGGACTGGCACACCTGGGGCGTGAACGCCACGCGTCCAGGCGCGCTGGCGCAGACGCTCGAGCGCGAACGCGAGAACGCGTTCCTGTTCCGCGATCTCGCGACGCTGCGCACCGACATTCACTTGTTCGAGTCGGTGGATGCACTGCGCTGGCGCGGGCCAACGCCAGCATTCGCGCCACTGGCGGCGCGGTTCGATGCCGCAAAGACGACGGAGGCTGATGCGGCGCGCACCAAGGGGCGCAAGGCTTAAGTTTTGCGCTACTTCGTCGGCACGATTCGCTGGTACTCGTCCATCGTATCGATGTCGATGAACGCACCTTCATCGTCTATCGGAATGTCGCCGGACGGCGAGGCGTGCGCGCGCACGATCGGCTTCGCGCCAGTCGCGGGGTCCGCCGCACGCAGCGCCGCAAACACGGAGCGATCAATCAGCAGCGGGTGTCCATGGCGCTCGCCGGATGTGGGGCGCACGATCGGCGCCTGCGTGATCCGATAGCTGTCAATCACCGCGCGGACTGTGGCAGCCGACACCAGCGGCACGTCCACCAGCGTGACGAGCACCGCGGAGACGCCGGGACGATCGATGGCATTCACGCCCGCGAGCATCGACGACAGCTGACCCCGGTCGTACTCGCGATTCACGACGAAGCGCGCCGGCAGTCCGCTCTCCGAAAAATTCTGCGCGATCGCCTCCGCCTCGTGCCCCACCACCACCATCACATCGTCCACGCCGGCGTCGAGCAGCGTCTGCACGATGCGCGTGAGGAACGTGTGACCGTCGCCTGCGGGCAGAGTCGCCTTGGCGCGCCCCATCCGGGACGATCGGCCGGCCGCGAGCACGATGGCGGGGATCACGGACGCCATGTTATAGAATCGCGGCCATGAATTATGCCGGCCTCCACATGCGCTGTCAGCGTTGCGGCGCTGAAATGGAGATGAAGGATCCAGGAGAAGGGACGCCCTGGACTCCCGACCAATTCTGGGTTTGCAATACCTGCGGCCGCCATTTCTGGACGACGTATCCGCCACCCAAGCCGGCGCCGGTTCCCGAGCCCGCGTCGTAAGTTACGAAATGTCTCTTGATTACGCGCTCGAATATCCCGTCGACGACCCGGACGAAGACGACGAGGATGACGTTGACGAAGATGACGAGGACGAAGACGACGAGGACAGCGACGAGGAAGACGTTGAAACGTGGCAGGTGTTGAATCCTGGACTGTTCCGCTAAAGGTCCGGCCTTGCTTGACTTCGGGCGTTGACCTACCTAGACTGGCCGAGATTTTCAGAGCTCAGTAAACGCGGGACAGACTCTTCGGAACGGGAGGGGTTCGGGCTATGCCAACCGGGACTATTGCAAGGCTCCTAATCGACAAGGGGTTCGGGTTTATCCGCGACGAAGGCGGGATTGAGCATTTTTTTCACCGTAGTTCAGTGCGCGGTGAAGTGTTCGAGATGCTGCGCGAAGGCCAGCGCGTTGATTTCACCCCTGAAGACTCGCAAAAGGGCCCGCGCGCGGGCGACGTTCGAGTGATCGACTAATCTCGGCTGGGTCAGGCCTGCGTCCAGGCCTGACCCTCATCCCTTACTCATCCCACTCGAAGCGACTGGCGGAAGCGCCTGGGAGTCGAACCCAGCCTCCCCGTGTTAGCGGGGAGCGGCCGATTTTGAAGACCGGGAGGGCCACCGGACCCCGTTCACTTCCACGAACAGATTAGCCGAACGACTTCTTCGGTGTCGCTCAAATCCTGCATCACGATATCAGCGCCAGCCGTCCGCAGTTGGTCGACGGAGTGGCTGCCGGTCGCGACGGCCAGCGATCGCGCGCCCACGATCGCGGCGCAGCCAACGTCGAGCGGCGTATCGCCAATGACGAGCGCGTCGGCGGCGGCGAATGCCGGCCCGCCGCACTCGGCCACGCGCGCGAGCGCCTTCGGGACGAGGACGTTCCGGTGCGGCGCATCATCGCCGAACGCGCCGCACGAAAAATAGCGCCAGAGATCGAAGTACTCGAGTTTGAGACGCGCGCCCGCCTCGTAGTTGCCGGTCAGGAGCGCCAGATACACGTCCGTGCGGGGCGCGAGTGCCTCAAGCAGTTCGCGCACGCCGGGCATGAGGCCTTTGCGTAACGCGGACGGCTGATCCAGTTCGCTCGCCAGGTGACGCAGGTAGGTTTCTGGAAAACGCGCCAGGCGTGGATCGTGTGCAGGGATGCCGTGCATGAGCGCGGCGTCGGCAAGAATCCACGTGTCGGTGCGCCCCGCCATCGGAATCCCCTGAAACGCGCTGGGGATCGCGAACAGCTCCTCGAACGCGAGCGACATGGCGCGGCCACCGGCGCCGCCGGTGAGCACAAGCGTGCCGTCGATGTCGAACAGGATGAGGACGGCGGCTGGCGCGTTAGTCCGCGGCGCGAACGTTCCCGGCGCGCGGCCCTTTGGCCGACGGCTCTTCGTCGAAGTTGACGCGCTGGCCTTCATTCAGCTGATCGAAACTTCCCTCGACGGAGCTGCGGTGGAAGAACCACTCCTGTCCAGCTTCGTCGCGGATGAATCCAAATCCTCGGTCTTGCACGAGTCGCTTGATCGTACCGGTCGGCATGGAGATGCCGACTTCAATTTTCGTTCCACGTGGAGGGACAAGAATTCTCGTGTGTTTGTGAAGGGAACGGGCAGCTGATCCTCAACGAAGGACGAAAGCACATACGCACGGGTGACAGAGGCGGAACAGGGACTCGGGTCTTGGGGCTGGAGGCCAGGCGAGTCCTGGTCCCCAGTCCCTGCCCCTGGTCCCTACCGAACGGTGACCGAGATTTCCTTGCAGGCGCCCGGCATGGTGTTGTGCAGGTCGTCGCCGAGCTGCAGTGCGAGCTTGTGTCTGCCCGGGGTCAGCTGCATGTCGATCTCCGACTTGCCGTCGCCGAAGTGCACCCAGGATGGCGTGCCTTTAACGATCGTTTTGCCGGCGGGAAGGCAGCTGGCGCCGATACCCACGTGGTAGTGGGCAATCCCCGGACGCGCCGTCGTGACGTCGCCCGCGGGAACCGCGCCGATCTCGATGCCTTCGGACCCGAACTTCATGTGCACTGGACTGGTGACGACGGCGCCCTCCTTCGGCTCGAGGAACATCACCTTCACTTTCGCGGCCTTCATCGCCGGTTTTTTCGCCTGGGCGCTCGCGAAGACACCGAAGCCGGCGACCATCACGAGAACCGGGAGCACGAGCTGCTTGCTGATTTTCATAAAAGCGATCTCCTTTTCGCGGTCACATTCTAGCCGCCTTCGCACCGGAACGCACCGTGCTACGGCGAACCGGGGCCGAGACCGAACCAGCCGCGGCGGAGGGGCTTCAGTTTGCCGGTCGCCGGCTCGAGCGTGAGCACGCGCGAGGCCACCGCCTCTGCAAATTCCTTGTCGGCGGTCACCGCGACAAGCGCAATCCCCCGGCGGACGGCCAGGGCGCGCAGCTGCGCGGCAAGCGGCGCGACCTGACGGCGGTCGAGCGCGGCGCTCGCATGCTCGAGCAGCAGGATTGCGGGCCCCAGCGCAATCGCACGGCCGAGCCGGACGCGCAGCCACCCGGACGCGTCAAGCTCGGCCACCGGCTTGGCCCACGTCTCCTCGGGCAATCCGACTTCGCGGGCCAGCGCCTCGGCGCGCACGCGCACCTGGTCTGGCGGCGGCTCGATCTCCAGCGTGAAGGGCATCGCCAGGTTCTGGATCACCGTCAGCGCGTCGAGCAGCACGGCGCGCTCGCTGACGATTCCGAATCGATCGACGGTCGCGAGCCAGTCCGTGCTGTCGGTAATCGACCTGGTCGGCCGCCCGAACACGCTCACGTCACCCGCGTCCGGCAGCGTCGCACCCGTTGCAAGGTTCACGAACACCTCCGCCGACATCTGATCGAAGCCGAGCATCGCGACATGGTCGCCGGCCGCCACGCGCAGCTCCGCAATGCGCAGCGGGCGCAGCCCGTGATAATCCTTCGAGATGCCGGCGAACTCCAGAACGGCTGGCGTCACGGCGGGATCTGGCGATTGACCTCGTCGACGATGCGGCTGGATTCGATGAGGGCGGTGATCTCGATTTTCGCGGCGGCGACGTTACACGCGATCGCGCCGTAGGCGATCATCGCGTGCACGATCGGCGGCAACACGTGGGTGTCGACGCTGGCGCCGAGGATCGCCGTGATCATCGTGATGACCATCGCCATCGTGCCGATCGAGAACACCGGCTTGCGCGCGGCCGCGATGCGGCGATGGTAATCGCCGACGACGTGGTGCTCCGCCATCGCATCCTTGACCGCCTTCCCCTTGCCGATCAGATAAAACATCATCATCGAGTGCGCGAACAGCGTGACGAGCGTCGAGAAGATGCCGTACGAGATGTGACGCGAAATATCGGCGCCGCGCAGACCGAAGAACGCGGTCGTCACGAGTCCGGTTACGCCGAGAAACACGCCGGTGAGCAGAGCCTGGGCCATGGATGACTTATGAAGGGCGCGTCGCGCGCGCGCGCAGTTGGTCGAACGCCTCCACGGGCAACGACACGCTGCCGGGATGCGCGGAGCCATGAGACTCGTCGGCGTGGTAATCGGACCCGCCGGAAATGCAGAGCCCCAGACGATGGGCGACCGACCGGTAGTGTCCGGTCAGTTGCTCGTCGTGATTGGTGTGATACGCCTCGATCGCGTCGAGACCAGACGAGGCGAAGCCGGCGATCCACATGTCGCGCCGCAGCAAACCCGGATGCGCCATCGAGGCGACGCCGCCGGCGGCGTGGATGTGTTCGATGACGTTGTCGGGCGCCGCGCCCTCGCGCGCCACAAAGCCCGGGCGACCGCGCGACAGCCACGTGGCAAACGCATCGTTCGACGTTTTCACGTAGCCGGCGGCGACCATCGCGCGCGCCACGGCGGGCCGGCCGATCGAGGCGCCGGGCTGGTCGATCGCCGGCCGCAGGATGGCGTTGGAGTCGAGCTTGATCCCCAGCGTCTCGAGTTGCACGAGGATCCGGCCGACGCGATCGAGCCGGCGCTGGCGCTGCTCGGCCAGAAACACGCCCAGGCTCGACGAGCGGACGTCGACAAAATACCCGAGCACGTGCACGTCGACTTCGTCGCGCACGGCGGTGATCTCGATGCCGGGTACGAAAGTGATGCCGGCCAGCGCGCAGGCGTTGCCGACCGCGTCGCATGCCTCGACCGTGTCGTGGTCGGTGACGCTCAGCACGGTGACGCCGGCCGCCGCCGCGCGTGCGACCAGTTCCGCGGGCGTGCACCGGCCGTCGGACGCGGTGGTGTGGGTATGGAGATCGATCATCGGCGCTTCGCGGCGCGGCGCGCGGCGCCGGCCGGCGCGGGGGTGTTCGCCTGCCGCTCGCGCAGCGCACGGTATTCACGCATCAGCAGATCGAGATGCACTTTCTCTTCGTCGGCGAACTCCAGGAACACCTGCTTGCCTTCGGAGTCCTCGAACCGCTCGCCGTACTTCTTGAAGAACTGGTGCGAGCCGCGCTCGCACTTGATCCCGATGAGCAGCGCTTCCTGATCGTTCACGCCCTGGCGCAGCTGTTTGGCGCCGGCGGCGAACAGTCCGCTCGCCGCGCCCTTGAAGAACAGGAACGTCGGCCGCGACTCGAGCTGGGGATCGCTGGCGAGCAGCTCGCGGTAGCGCTTCTCGAGCGTACCGAGATGCTCGCCTTCTTCCGCGGCCAGTTTCCGGAACACCGATCGGCCGCGCGGATCCTTCGTGATGCCCGCGGCGCGCGTGTAGAACTCGAGGCCGCTGCGCTCCGTGGCGATCGCCATTCTCAGCGCGTCGCGCGCAAACACCAGTTCGGTGGTTGCGCCGTCAATCGGCGGCGTCTTGCGTCCGGTGCTGCACTCGTCGCAGACGCCGTAGATCTGCACGACCGACTGCGAGGTCGTGAAGTTGCGGGCTGCGGCGATCTCTTCCATCAGCGATTCGACGTCGGAGCTCAGGAACTCGGACGACGAATGACACGTGGTGCAGATGAGGTGAAAGTGCCGGGGGTGGCGGTACGACGGTTCGAAGCGCGAGCGCCCGTCACCGAAGTCGACCTTGCGCGCGATGCCCGCGCCGACCAGCCACTGCAGCGTGCGATAGACCGTCGCACGGCCGATGCCCGCGGCCTCGCGGCGCACGAGGTCGAAGAGGTCGTCCGCGCTGACGTGGCCTTCCTGACGCAAGAAGACCTGCAGGATGCGATCGCGCTTGGTGGAGCGTTTCCCGCCCGCTGGACGCAGGCTGGAGAGGTCGGGAAGCTGACGGTCCACCAACTTCCCGATTTCGCCGTTAGTCGACAGAGAAGGATGAACCGCAGCCGCAGGTGGACTTCGCCTGGGGATTCTTGATCGTGAATCCGCCGCCGGTGATGGTGTCCACGAAGTCGACTTCGGCGCCCGTCAGGTAACGGATGCTGATCGGATCGACGAACAGCTTCACACCGTTCGATTCGAACACCTGATCGGCCGAGCCCTGACCGGTTTCTTCAATCATCAGGCCGTACTGGAATCCGGAGCAGCCGCCGCCCTGGACGAACACGCGGAGCCCGCTGTTGCCTTTGTTTTCTTCGGCAAGCAGCTCGTTGATTTTCGACGCTGCCGTTTCTGAGACGTTAATCATGATGGGCACATTATACCAAGATCCCGGTTGGTATACTGCGAAGCTGCCTATGCCGTATGTGACGATTCAGGCCTGTTCCCGCGAAGATCTGCTCGATTCTGCGAAACAACGCTGGCAGCTCATCCGGCAGACCCGGCCAGACCTCGAGCCCGCCCTGGCCCTGCAGAAGGAGCTGCTGACCCGGATCATCGATCTGGCGGCCACACTGGCCGGTGGCCGCATCCCCAAGCTGTCGCTGCCGCCGAAGTATCTGGCCGCGAAGCTCGCGCGCGGCGTGCCGGCGCTGACGGGGGAGCCGATGCCGCTTCCGGTCGCGGTGCTCACCCCAACCCTGCTGCAGCTCTGCGACGCGCTGGCAAACGGTGGCGCCGGCGAGGCGGCGATCCACATTCGCGACACCGTGGCGAGCGGAGCTCTGGAGGCGGGATCGCTGCTGACTGCCTCGCTGCGCCGCGATCAATCGGCGCTGCGCACCGGCGCCGTCCATCGCGGGCTCTCGCCGGATCTGATGTGGCTGGTCGCCGAACTCGCGGTCGGTCCGTTCGTGCACGCGCTGCAGCGCATGCTGTTTGCGAACCTCGCGCCCGGCGATCTGCAGACCGCGCTCGACACCTGGAATCACGGCTACTGCCCCGCCTGCGGCTCGTGGCCGGCAGTCGGTGAAGTGGTCGGCGGACACCGCACGCTGCGCTGCTCGTTCTGCGCCTGCGCGTGGGAGTTGACGACCTACGCGTGCATCTACTGCGAGGAGAGCGGCGAGCCGTTCGTCACCGCCGCGCCGGATCCGGAACGCAAGGATCGGCGCATCGAAATCTGCGCGACCTGCGGCGGCTACCTGAAGACCATCGACGTCCCCGAGCTGTCCCCGTTTCCGCTGCTGTCGATCACCGACATCGAAACCACCGACCTCGACGTCGCCGCCATGGAACACGGTTACGGCCGCCCACCACTGAAGGATTTCACGATCAAGAAGTAACCGCTCTGCGGTTCCTTCCTATACGCCGATCGTTTCGAGATGCGCGCCTGAGGCCTGCTCGACGTCCTTGTGCAGGCTGTTGCCGTGCGCGTCCATCGTCACGATCGCCGGAAAGTCTTCGACGTCCAGGTGCCACATCGCTTCCGGTGTGCCGAATTCGAGGAGTGAGACGCCGTCCACTTTCTTGATCGAGCGCGCGTAGAACTGCGCGGCGCCGCCGATGGCGTTCAGGTAGACCGCGCCCCGTTCCTTCAGCGCCGCAAGCGTCTTGGCGCCCATGCCGCCCTTGCCGATCACCACGCGCACACCGTAGCGCTTGATGATCTCGCCCTGATACGGCTCCTCGCGAATGCTCGTCGTCGGACCGGCAGCGGTCACGCGCCAGCCGCTCGGCACGGCTGGATCTTTCACCACCACCGGGCCGCAGTGATAGAGCACGGATCCATTCAAGTCGACCGGCGGCTCGTGCTTCATCAAGTGTGAATGCACGGCGTCGCGACCAGTGAACATGCGCCCGGAGATCATGACGACGTCGCCGACCTTGAGCGCGCGGACGTCCGCGTCGCTGATCGGCGCGCGCAGCGCCACTTCCTTGCCGGTGCGCTGGAAGCCGGATTGATCCAGCATCGGGATAATCGGGTGCGCCGGATCGCGATACAGCCACTTGTCGATCGCGCCGCTGGTCGCGTTGAGCTCGACGCCAAGACGACGGAACGCCCAGCAGTCGTAGGCGACGGAGACGAAGAAGCTCGCCGGCAGACGATTGAGCGCGCCGAGCTTGCAGCCGATCAGCGTCACCTTGCCGCCGAACCCCATCGTGCCGATGTCGAGATCGTTCACCGTCGCCATGACGGACGCCTCGATCACCGCCAGCCGCGGATCGGCGTTGACGTCGTCGAGCGTGCGGAACAACTGCTCCTTGGCGTGGGTGTAGCCCGAGGTGCGATCGCCGCCGACGCAGACCCCGACTGCGCCGGGCGCGCAGCCCTTGCCCTGCGCATTCCACACCGCGTGCAGGATGCACTTGCGCACGCCGTCGAGCGAGCGGTCGGCGCGACCCAGATGCGGCAACTCCATCGGCAGCGCGTACTGGGCGTTGGTGTTCTCGCAGCCGCCGCCCTTCAGGATCAGCTTGACCTCGATCGCGTCGCGCTCCCACTGATGGAAGTGGATGATCGGCGTCCCCGGACCGAGGTTGTCGCCGGAATTCTCGCCGGTGATTGAATCGACCGAGTTGGGCCGCAGCTTGCCGCGGCGCGTCGCTTCGGCGATCGCCTCGCGGATCTGCTGGCGCATCCAGATCTGATTGGCGCCGACCGGCGTCTGCACTTCGAAGGTCGGCATGCCGGTGTCCTGGCAGATCGCGCCCTCGTTGTCGACGGCCAGGTCGATGTTCTGCGCGATGATGGTCAGCGCCTGCGACGCGCGCGTGCCTGCCGGCTCGGCATGCAGCGATGTTTTCATCGCCGCGCGGACGTCGGGCGGAAGGTCGGTTGATGTCCGAACGATGAGCTTCAGCACACTGTCGAAAAAAGAGGGGAGCATCTGGGAAGTATACTGAACGGGTAGGGGCTGGGGGCTAGAGGCTGGGAGCTAATCGCTGATGGCTGAGGGCTTTCGGACGGAACGCGATCCGCTTGGCGAACTCGACGTTCCCGCCGACGCGTACTACGGCATCCAGACTGCCCGCGCGGTCGAGAACTTCCCGATCAGCGGTCTGCGCGCACCCGACGACCTCATCACCGCGACGATCCTCGTCAAGAAAGCCGCCGCCGAATCCAACCTCGCGCTCGGCCGGCTGACGCCCGAGATTGCGAATGCGATCCGCGCCGCCGCGGACGAAATCCTCGCCGGCGCATTCCGCGATCAGTTTGTGGTGGACGTCTACCAGGCGGGCGCGGGCACGTCGCACAACATGAACGCGAACGAGGTGCTGGCGAACCGCGCCGGCGAACTGCTCGGCGAGGCGAAGGGCGCCTACACGCGCGTGCATCCGAACGACCACGTCAACATGGGTCAGTCGACGAACGACGTTTACCCCACCGCCACGCGGCTCGCGCTGCTGCTCGGCGCGGCGCCGCTGGTCGCGGCCGCGGAAGCGTTGTCCGTCAGCCTCGAGCACAAGTCAGAAGAGTTCGCCGCCGTGCTGAAAACCGGTCGCACGCATCTGCAAGACGCCGTGCCGATCACGCTCGGTCAGGAATTCGGCGGGTACGCGGAGTGCGTGCGCCGCGGTGCGGATGACGTGGCGGCGGCTGCCGGGCAACTGCATGAACTGAACATCGGCGCGACGGCGGTCGGCACCGGCCTCAACGCCGGCGACCCATACCGCACGCTGGTCGTGGCGCACCTCACGCGCTATACCAACCTGCCGCTGACGCCGGCGGCGAATCTGTTTCGCGTCACGCAAAGCATGGGCGACGTGCTCGCGTATTCGAGCGCGATGCGGCGGCTGGCCGTCGAGACGGGAAAGATCGCGAGCGACCTGCGCCTGCTGAGCAGTGGACCGCGCGCCGGCATCGCCGAGATCGCCCTGCCCGCCGTCCAGCCGGGATCGTCGATCATGCCCGGCAAGGTGAATCCGTCGGTGCCGGAAATGGTGAACCAGGTCTGCTTCCAGGTGATGGGTTGCGACGCCACGGTGGCGATCGCCTGCGAGGCCGGACAACTCGAACTCAACGTGATGATGCCCGTCATCGCGTGGAACGCGCTGCACGCGTCGAAGATTCTGCGCGAGGCGCTGAAGGTGTTCCGCCTGCGTTGCGTCGCCGGGATCACCGCCGACCAAGCGCGCGCACGCGAGTTGCTCGATCGCAGCACCGCGACTGCGACTGCGCTCAGCCCGTACATCGGGTACGCCGCAACGGCCGAGATCGCGAAGGAATCGGTGAAGAGCGGCAAAACGATCCGCGCGCTCGTGCTCGAACACGAGCTGCTCGACGCCAGGACACTGGATGCCATTCTCTCGGCGGACGCGATGACGCGCGGAGGCATCATTGGGAAGGATTAGCCTGATCGTTGCGCTCATGCTCGGTCTCGCAGCGGGCGCCACCGCTCAGCAGACCGCGAAGCCGAACGGCCGTCTGTTCGGTACTCAGGATCTCGGCCTGCTCGAAGCACCGGATCGCGATCAGTGGCAGAAGCCGGATCAGATCATGGATGCGATCGGTGTCGCCGAAGGGTCGAACGTCGCCGAACTCGGCGCCGCCGGCGGGTGGTTCACGCTGCGGCTGGCCGAGCGCGTCGGCCCGAACGGCAACGTCTACGCCGAGGACATTCAACCGGCGATGCTCGAGGGCATCAGCCGGCGGATGCAAAGCCAGAACCTGACGAACGTCAAAACGGTGCTCGGCACGGCCAGCGATCCGCATCTGCCCAGCGCACTCGACGCCGCGCTCATCAATGACGCGTTCCACGAGATGGACGACCCCGAAGATCCGACGCTGGTGGTGACGCTGCTGCGCAATGTGGCGGCGGCGCTGAAGCCGCAGGGTCGACTGGGGATCGTGGACTGGACGCCGGGCAATGGCGGACCCGGACCGTCTTCAGATCATCGCGTCGATCCGAAAACGGTGATCGAGGCCGCGCGCGCCGCCGGTCTGCAGCTGATCAAGCGGGAGGACTTCCCGCCGTTCGTGTTTCTGCTGGTGTTCGGGCGGGCTAACGCGAAGCCGGCCCCGTGATGCGCCACAGCCCAGGCATGACGGCCGCGGCCATCAGCAACTTCAGCAGATCGGGGATGATGAACGGCACGACGCCAACCGCGAGTGCGTGCGCTACGGTGACCGCGGGAGAGGCGACCGTCATCCACAGGACGCCGCCCGCGAAGACGACGGCGAGGCCGCACGCCATCGCGAGGACCGCAGTGGAATACCGGCGATCCCATCCGCGTTCAGCCAGCCAGCCCGCGGCGAATGCAGCGAACGGAAACGCCATCAGGTAGCCACCGGTCGGGCCGAGCAGACGCGCCGCCCCTTGCGGCAGCAGCGGCGACGCCGCGAAGACCGGAAGGCCGGCGATGCCGAGCGCGAGGTATAGCATCTGGCTCGACATGCCGAGCCGCGAGCCGAGCGCCGCCGCGCCGAGCAGCACCACCAGCGGCTGGAAGGTGAACGGCACCGGGGTGAACGGCAGCGGAATGCTGATCTGCGCCGCAACGGCCGTGAGGACCGTCACGAACAGGACCGCACCGGCCTGCTCTGCCGTGCGAAAGCGTGAATCGGCCCGGGTCGTCATCGTGTCGAGCAATGTGGGGTACATGAAGGCGGATCTTAGCGTATGCGGATAGCACTGACAATTGCGGGCAGCGACTCGAGCGGCGGCGCCGGCATTCAGGCCGACCTGAAGACGTTCGCCGCATTCGGCGTCTATGGCGCGAGCGCGATCACCGCGGTCACCGCCCAGAGCACCCGGGGCATCGAGGCGACCGCGCCGCTATCAGCCGATCTGGTCACCGCGCAGATCGAAGCCGTGGCCGGAGATTTCACGATCCACGCGACGAAGATCGGCATGCTCGCCAACGCCGCGATCGTCGAAGCCGTGGCGGCGGCGATTGCCGAACTGGATCTGCCGCAGGTCGTCCTCGACCCGGTGCTCGTCTCATCGAGCGGCGACCGATTGCTCGACGAGGACGGGGTGCGCGTCCTCTGCACGCAACTGCTGCCGCGCGCGCGCGTGATCACGCCCAACATTCCGGAGGCTGAAGCGCTCAGCGGTCGGCGGATTGCGTCGCTGGACGATGCGAAGGGCGCGGCGCGCCGGATCCACGAAATGGGCGCGGCGGCCGTGATCATCACTGGCGGTCACGCGACGCGGGCCAGCCACCAGTCCCCAGCCCCCAGCCCCGCCGTGATCGATCTGCTGTTTGACGGGCACGAATTTCACGAATTCCGCGTGGCTCGTGTCGAGTCGCGCGACACGCACGGTACGGGATGCACGTATGCGTCTGCCGTCGCGGCGGGCCTGGCGCTGGGACACGATCTGCCCGCGGCCGCGTGGCGCGCCCAGCAGTATGTGGCGGGCGCGATGGCGCACGCGCCCGGCCTCGGTCATGGCCGCGGACCGCTCAATCACTTTTGGGACGGTATACTGAAGGGATGACTCCCCCGCTTCTGGCGATCGGTCGCGATCCGCTCGCGCTCGACGGGATCGCTGCGGCGGTGGCCGCGAGCACCGGCACGGACGCTTCGACAAGCTCAGGGCAGGCGCCGGATGGTCGGGATGGCGCGGTCGTCACGTTTCTCGGCCTCGTGCGCAATCACAATCTCGGGCGAAGCGTCCGATATCTGGAGTACGAGGCGTACGAGCCGATGGCGCTGAAAGCGTTCGAGCGCATCGCGAGCGAGATCGGCGCACGCTGGCCGAGCGCGCGACTGGCGCTGCATCACCGCATCGGCAAGCTGCTGGTCGGCGAAGCCAGCATCGCGATTGCGACGCGGTCGCCGCACCGCGGCGATGCGTACGCGGCGTGCCGCTACGCCATCGAGCGCGTGAAACAGATCGCGCCGATCTGGAAACACGAGTTTTTCGACGGCGGCGAAGTCTGGATCGAGGGCGCGACCGCGAACCCGGACGACCAGCAGGCGCGTGCAGAAGCGGAGCGGATCGCATGCGCGTGACCGTTCGCCTGTTCGCGCGGCTCCGGGACATCACCGGGGCGTCCGAACTGGCGCGTGATGTTGCGCCGGGCGCGACGATCGGCGACGTGTGGCGGCAGCTGGCGGGCGAGTTCCCCGAGCTGGCCAGCTACGAGCGCTCGCTCTCGAGCGCGATCAACGCCGACTACGCGCGGATGGATCAGGTGATCGGCGACGGGGATGAAATCGCATTCCTCCCGCCGGTGTCCGGCGGTTAATTTATGTTCGACAAGCTAGCCACAGAAGAACAGCGCTACGAAGAGCTGATGCGCCTGCTCGGCACCAGCCAGGTGCAGAGCGAGCCGGCGGAGTACCGGAAGCACGCCAAGGCGCTGGCCGAGGTCGAGCCGCTCATCGAGCGCTTCCGCGAGTACCGCACCGTCGTCCGCGACGTCGCGGAGACGGAGGAGCTCGTCAACCTCGGCGATCCCGACATGCGCGACCTCGCGCGCGAAGAACTGAAATCGCTGGTCGTGCGCCGCGACGCGCTGCTCGCCGAGATCAAGATCCTGCTGATCCCGAAGGATCCCAACGACGAGAAAAACGTCATGCTCGAGATCCGCGCCGGCACCGGCGGCGACGAGGCGGCGCTGTTCGCGGCCGAGCTGTTTCGCATGTACAGCATGTACGCCGAGCGTCACGGCTGGCGCCTCGAGGTGATGTCGAGCAACGACACCGGGGTCGGCGGCCTCAAGGAAGTGATCGCGATGATCGAGGGACGGGGCGCCTACAGCAAACTGAAATATGAAAGTGGTGTCCACCGCGTGCAGCGCGTGCCCGCCACCGAGGCGAGCGGCCGCATCCACACGTCCACGGTCACGGTAGCGGTGCTGCCGGAGGCCGAAGAAGTGGACGTCGTGATCGCCGACAAGGATCTGCGCATCGACACCTTCTGCTCGAGCGGCCCCGGCGGACAGAGCGTCAATACCACCTATTCCGCCGTCCGCATCACTCACATGCCGAGCGGCGTCGTCGTCTCGCAGCAGGACGAGAAGTCGCAGATCAAGAACAAGGCGAAGGCGATGAAGGTGCTGCGCGCGCGCCTCTACGACATCGAGATGCAAAAGCAGCACGACGCGATCGCCAAGGATCGCCGCAACCAGGTGGGCACCGGCGAGCGGTCGGAGAAGATCCGCACCTACAACTTCCGCGACAACCGCATCACCGATCACCGTGTGCACTTCACGTCGCACCGGTTGACCGAGGTGCTCAACGGCGATCTCGCCGAACTCCTCGACAACGTGATCACGCACTACCAATCAGAGAAGCTCAAGGACGCGACGGCGGTCTCGTGACCATTCACGCCCACGTGTCGGCGGCGCGGCAGCGGCTGCGCGACGCCGGGATCACGCCCACCGAGTCGGATCTCGACGCGCGTCTGCTGGCCCAGCATGTGCTCGGCTGGACGACTGAGCGCTTCCTGACGGATGCGCGGGAGAACGAGCCCGAAGGATTCACACCGCAGTACGACGCGCTCGTCGCGCGCCGCGTCACCCGCGAACCGCTGGCCTACATCGTCGGCATCCGCGAGTTCTGGGGGCTCGACCTCGAGGTGACTCCGGACGTCCTGATTCCACGGCCGGCCACGGAGCTGATCGTCGAGGCGATTCAGGAGCTGTTTCCGGATCGCGCGGTGCCGCTGGCCATTGCCGACATCTGCACCGGCTGCGGCTGCGTGGCGGTGGCGATCGCGCACGAACGTCCCTCGGCGATTGTCCGGGCGACCGACATCTCGCGCCCCGCGCTCGAGGTCGCACGGCGCAACGCGGCGCGACACGGCGTGAGCGACCGCATCACGTTCACGCACGGCGATCTGTTCGACGGCGTCACGGGAGCGTTCGATGCGATCGTCGCCAACCCGCCGTATGTGATCGATCGCGCCGGCCCGGCATTGCAACCTGAAGTGCATAATCACGAGCCGCACGTGGCGCTGTTTGGCGGCATCGACGGCCTGACGCTGGTGTCGCGGCTCGTCGCCGGCGCCCCGGCTCGTTTACGATCCGGCGGTTCGCTGATCTTCGAGTTCGGTCTCGGCCAGGACGTCGAGGTCGAGGATTTGATTGAGGCGTCGCCGGAGCTGACGCTGATGGAACTGAAGCGCGATCTGCAGGGCATCGCGCGCACGGCCGTCGCACGACGCACGTAAAACAGCTCTCCACCACGGAGGACGCGGTGGAGAGCTTCGTGGTGGAGAGCTAGCATGCCCGACTGCCTCTTCTGCAAGATCATCGCGCGCGAGATTCCCGCATCGATCGTGTACGAAGACGATCGCGTCATCGCCTTCAACGACATCAACCCGCAGGGACCGACGCACGTCCTTGTCGTGCCGAAGCGCCACATCGCAACGCTGAACGATCTATCCACGGCAGACGATGGGATCGTCGGGGAGATGGTGAGGCGGGCGGCCGCGATCGCGAGCGAGCGCGGGATTGCCACTGGCGGATTCCGGGCGGTGTTCAACACCAACCGCGATGCCGGGCAGACGGTGTTCCACATCCACCTCCACGTCATCGGCGGCCGCCCGCTCGCATGGCCTCCGGGCTGAGCCCGGGTTGACCCACCGGCGCTCGCGCGCGTGTCGATCTTGCAATTCATGCTATGAATGATTATCATTCACGACGTGGATACTGCTCCACGACTAGCCGCCGGCGCCTTGCTCGAGACCCTGCGGGCCATGCCCGTCACCATCGTCACCGGCGCCCGCCAGACCGGCAAGACCACGCTCGTCCACACACTCGCGCCGCTCGAGACACGCGCCTATCTGACGCTCGACGACATGGACGTCCTCGACCAGGCGCGACGGGCGCCTGACGATCTCGTCGCCCGCGCCAACCACCTCACGATCGACGAAGTTCAGCGCGCTCCCGATCTCCTCGTGGCGATCAAGCGCGCCGTCGATAGAAAGCGCGGTCGGGGCCGCTTCATCCTGACGGGGTCGGCCAACCTGCTGCTCATGCGGACCGTCTCGGAAACGCTCGCCGGCCGCGCGGGGTATCTCACGCTCTGGCCGATGACGCGACGCGAACAACTAGGGCTGGGCCGCGCGGGCATCTGGACCGAGTTGCTCGCCGCCACAGACGACGAGTGGCGCGATCTTGTCGCCGCCGAGCGCGTCACGCGGGAGGACTGGCGTCTGCTCGCGCGGCGCGGCGGCTATCCCACGCCGGCGCTCGAACTCGAGTCGCCAGCGGACCGGGCGACGTGGTTTGCCGGGTACACCAGGACGTACCTCGAACGCGATCTCGCAGACCTGTCGGCGATCAGCAGCTTGCCTGACTTCCGCCGCCTGATGCGCGCGGTCTGCCTGCGCGTCGGACAGCTGATGAATCAGACCGAACTCGGACGCGATGTCGCGCTGCCGCAGCCGACAGTCCACCGGTGGCTGAATCTCCTCGAGACGTCGTATCAGCTCGTGCGCCTGCCCGGCTACAGCGTGAACCGGACGAAGCGGCTGATCAAAGCGCCGAAGCTGTACTGGGCCGACACCGGACTCGCGCTGCACCTGGCGGGACAGGCCGAGCCGGCCGGCGCGCATCTCGAGAACGTGGTGCTCGCCGATCTGCTCGCCTGGCGCGACGGGCAGCTCGACCCGCCCAGTCTGGGTTACTGGCGCACCGCCACGGGCGAGGAAGTGGACTTCGTCATCGAGGCGGGCAACCGTCTGCTGCCGATCGAAGTCAAGGCGACGACGAAGCCGCGCGTGCAGGATGCCAGACATCTTCAATCGTTCCGCGAAGAGTACGGCAACCGCAGCCGCGCGGGATTGCTGCTGCACGCGGGCGACAAGATTGAATGGCTCGCGCCGAAGATCCTGGCCGTACCTTGGTGGCGCGTGCTGTGAGGTTTCCAGATATTTCAGACTGCAGATTTCAGATTTCAGATTGAACGTGCGCCCTTGGGCCTGTGAGCGTTGAGAGTTCTCTTTGACCACACTTCAACACCGAGTCCCAGTTCGGCACGATCGTGATCCCCCTCGTCCCACCGTCGCTTGATGTGGAATAGCCGAACCCGGGCTGATCGTACGGTGGCGGGCCGGGAGGATTCAATGCGTGGATTGGCAATACCAGGTCTGTGTGGGTCAACGTGCCAGAGCAGTCAGCGGAGAAGTTGTACGCGAGGGTGAAAGAGGTCAGTGTGTCGGCGGCGGAGACGCTGAAGTGGATCGGGGTACCTTGCGAGGTCGTTCCCGTCCACTCGCCCGCGTAACCGACCGGCGAGGGGCCGATTCCACTGTCGCATTTGATGTGGGCGCAGATGACGATGACCATCGAGATGGCGAGGCGACGAGCTTCTCGCGAACACATGCCGATTTCCTTCAACGAGCTTGGCGGTCAGAAGACCACATGCAGCCCTGCTGAGAATCGCTGTGGACGATTCGTGCTCGGCACGGCGCTGGCGCCCTCCGGATCGCCGAGCAGGAACAGCCGATAATCCAGCCGCCGATGTCTTTCGCGCCGAGCTCTCCGGCGCCTTTGCCGCCCGCGAACGTTTCTCTCTACAGCCCGAAGCCGCCGATGGCGAAGAACTGGCCTCGGACCATCGAGGGTCATCAACCAGCAGCACTGTCCCATCCGCTCGCGCGCCAACAGGGTTCGCGAGGATCAGCGTGCCAAGCAACGCGATTCGAATCAATGGCTGACGCACTCTCAGCTCACTCCGTCAGACGATAGGAAACATTAGAGGGCTGTCGAGGCTCACTGATCGCTGGTTATCGGACCCACGCCTCCCTGCCACAGAACGGCGAGGGACCAGCGAAACCATGCGCTCATGGCCTGAACTTTACTTCAAAGCCCCAAGCCCCAGGCCCATAGGACTGGCCGAGCGGTAGAGGTTGTCGGTCCACATGCGAACGCGGCGAACGGGTGTATGCTCCCAGATAGACCGATTGGTCTAATCAAAGGAGCAACAGCATGCGTGTGGCAAAAGACGACGTCGAGGTCAAAATGACGATTCCTGGAGCGGTGATCCGCCAGCAGACGGATTTTGGCAATGTCCGCGGCTTCGACAAGATCAGCGGCGAGTACTTCTCGCTGGCCGCTGGTGTCGACACGACACCGCTCTTCCAGGGGCTCGACGGCAACGCGTGCCAGTGCCCGCATTGGGGATTTGTCCTGAGCGGGCGGGTGACGACGACCGATGCGCACGGCGTCCGCGAGACGGTGTCGTCGAACGACCTGTTCTATTGGCCGCCGGGACACAACGTGCTGGTCGAAGCTGATGCCGAGCTCGTGATGTTCAGCCCACAGCACGAGCACACGCGCGTCATCGACCACATGCGCGCCAAGGTTGCCGGGTAGTGACCACCCATCCCACCAAGCAGCGGCTGATCGACGTGGGATTGACCATGCTGCTGGAGCATGGCTACAACGACCTCGGCATCCAGGCGTTGCTGGCAGCTACGGCGACGCCAAAAGGGTCTTTCTATCACCACTTCAGCGACAAAGAAGACTTCGCGCTGCAGGTGATCGATCAATACATGCAGTCCGTGCATGCTGGCCTGGACGCGTGCCTCAACGACCCAGCTCACCCACCGCTGGTCCGTGTGCGCCGGTTCTTCGAAATGACGCAGCGGAGCTACCGCAAAGACGGCTACCTGGGCTGTC
>JANYHS010000114.1 GCA_025358945.1 Acidobacteriota bacterium | reverse complement strand
CGCCGACATCCGTGCAGGCAAGCTGCGCCAGAAGTTCGACACGATCATCATTGCTGACCAGGATCCGCGCGGGATCATCGACGGCTTCGACGCACCCGCCATCCGCGCCGAGTATCGCGGCGGGATTGGCGACGCCGGGGTCGAACAGCTCAAGCAGTTCGTCGCCGACGGCGGCACGCTGGTCACGATGGGTAATGCGTGCGATCTGGCGATCGAGAAGATGCCGATCCCGGTGCGCAACCTCAAGAAGGGTCTGACCCGCGATCAGCATTTCGCGCCCGGCGCGATCCTGAAGCTCGAGGTCGACACGCAGAACACGCTCGGCTACGGCGTGGCGGCCGACACCCATGGGTTCTACATCAACAGCCCGTTCTTCCAGCTCACCGAGGGCTTCAACTCCCACCGTTCGAGCGTCGTCGCGCGCTATCCCAACAGCGGTGTGATCGCATCGGGGTGGCTGAAAGGCGAAGAGTTGATGGCCGGCCGCGCGGCGGTCGTGTCGATCGACATGAATCCGGGCAAGGTCGTCCTGTTCGGCCTGCGCCCGCAGCACCGCGCGCAGACGCACGCGACGTTCCCGTTGCTGTTCAATGCGTTATATCTGTCGGCGCCTGGGGACGCTCCGACGAAAACGTTAAATTGATTCGCATCTTTGTCACCGGCGGAACGTTCGACAAGGAGTACAACGAGCTGACCGGCTCGTTGTTCTTCAAGGACACGCACCTGCAGGAGATGCTGCGGCTCGGCCGCAGCCGCGTCGACGTCGTCGTCGACACGCTGATGATGATCGACAGCCTGGAGATGACCGGCGCGGACCGCGCGGCGATCGTCGCCCGATGTCGCGACGCCGTCGAGACGCGCATCCTAATCACGCACGGCACGGACACGATGGTGGAGACGGCCGCGGCGCTCGCGGCGGCGCTGCCGTCAGCGTCTGGTAAAACCATTGTTCTCACCGGCGCGATGGTCCCCTACGCGTTCGGCAGTTCGGACGGGTTATTCAACCTCGGAAGCGCGCTGTCGTTCGTCCAGGCGCTGCCTCCGGGTATCTACATCGCGATGAACGGGCGGTGCTTCAACTGGGACCGCGTGCGAAAGAATCGAACAACCGGAACGTTTGAGGACATATGAGCGCTGAATCACCACAAAGGACACGATGGACACAAAGGAAATTCCAGTACGTTTTTCTCTTGGTGTCCTTTGTGTCCGTTGTGGTGAATCAGCAGTGGACGCGAGCTCAGTCGCTCGATGAAGTCACCCGCCTCCTCCAGCAGTACGTCGCCATCGACACCGCGAACCCGCCTGGCGATACGACGAAGGCCGCGGACTTCCTCGCCTCGATCCTCGAGCGCGAAGGCATCCCCGTCACGCGGTACGAGTCGGCTCCGGGCAAGGCGATTCTCTACGCGCGACTGAAGGCCACCGTCACTCCCGCCTCGGGCAAGGCGATCCTGCTCCTCCATCACATGGACGTCGTGCCGGCGGATCGCGCGCAGTGGAAGACCGATCCGTTCATCCCGACGATCCAGGGCGGCGATCTCTGGGGCCGCGGCTCCATGGACATGAAGGGTCAGGCCGTCGCGCAGCTGGTGGCGTTTCTGATGCTGAAACGGCAGAACGTGCCACGGACGCGCGATGTGATCCTGATGGCTGAGCCAGACGAGGAAGTCGGCGGCACGTTGGGCGCGCGGTGGATGATCGCCAACCACTACGCCGAACTCGACCCGGAGTACGTGATCGACGAGGGCGGCTTCGGCAGCACGGATCTGTTCGCGCCGAACAAAACGGTCTATGGCATCTCGGTGGCCGAGAAGAAGATCGTCTGGCTGAAGCTGCGTGCCGAAGGCGTCGCCGGCCACGGCAGCCAGCCAACCGATACGAACCCCAACGATCGCCTCGTGCGCGCGCTCGCGCGGCTCCTGGCCGAGCCCGGATCGCGAAACCTTACGGAACCCGTAGCGCGAAGCCTTCAGGCGAGCGATCAACCGTCGGTGATCGACATCATGAAAGCGCGCGTCGGCGCCTTCGCGCAGAACAAGTTCACCAACGCGATTCAGAAATCGACGATTTCGGTGACCTGGTTTCGCTCCGGCGTCGGTGATCCGCCGAAGATCAACGTCATCCCCTCGATCGCGGAAGCCGGCCTCGACTGCCGCGTGCTGCCGGGCACGACCAAAGATCAGTGGATCGCGGAGATCGCGCGCCGACTCGGCGACCCGGCCATCAAGATTGAACTCATCAATGAGTCGGACGACCCGGTCGTCACCTCGCAGGACTCGCCGCTGTACAACAACATCGCGGCGGCGATCACACGCGCCCATCCGGGCGCGATCGTCACGCCGATGCTTATCCCGTACGGCACCGACTCCAACGCGTTTCGCGCCAGAGGCGTGAAGAGCTACGGCATCTTCCCCGCCCTGCTCCCCGCCGATGTCGTCTCGTCGATGCACAGCGACGGCGAGCACATCAGCCTCGCCAGCGTGCGCGAAGGCGCGCAGCTGTTTTTTGAAGCGCTCAGGGATACGCTGGCCGTTCGATGAGATGCGCAGCCCTCCTCGTGCCCCTGGCTCTCGCAGTGGGGTGCGGCGGGCAGGCATCACTGCCGCCTCGGCCGAACGTTCTGCTGATCACGATTGATACCTTTCGCGCGGATCGCGTCGGCGCCGGCGTCACGCCGACCATCGATCGCCTTGCCGCGGCCGGCGTCAGGTTCACGTCCGCCCGTTCAGCAGTCCCGCTGACGCTGCCGTCACACACGACCATCCATACGGGTCTGCTGCCACCCGCGCACGGCGTCAGAGAAAACGGGATCGACGCACTCGCCGATTCGCATCCGACGATCGCGCGCCTGTTGAAGGGCGCAGGCTACGACACCGCCGCGTTTGTCGGCGCGTTCGTGCTCGATCACCGCTTCGGCCTGGCGCAGGGCTTCGACACCTACGACGATCAGATCCCGCGCGACCCGAACGCCACTGAACGGCTCGAGGCGGAGCGCCCGGCATCCGCCGTCATCGATCGCGCGCTCGCGTGGCTCGATCGGCGATCACCGGGTCCGAAAGGACCCGGCCTGCGTGACCTACGTGACCCACCCGACCCATCGTTCTTCCTCTGGGTCCACCTCTACGATCCCCACGCCCCCTACAATCCGCCCGCCGAGTTCCGCGCGAAAACGAGCACGCCCTACGACGGCGAGATCGCCTACGCCGACTCGCAGCTGGCGCGCCTGCTCGACGCCCTACGCGTCCGCGGGTTAATGGATCACATGATCGTCATCGTCGCCGGCGATCACGGCGAAGGACTGGGCGATCACGGCGAACGCACGCACGGCATGCTCGTGTACGACTCGACGCTGCGCGTGCCGCTCGTCATCGCGGCGCCAGGACATGCGCCGGCCGTCAACGACGAGGCGGTCAGCCTGGCGGATCTGGCGCCGACGATTCTTCACGCCGCGGGCATCACTCATCCCGACGCGATGAAAGGACGGGACCTGCTGCAGATCGCCCGCCACGCGCCCGGTGTCACGCCGGCGACCGCGCCCGACCTGTACAGTGAAACCGAATACCCACGCGTTGTCGGGTGGAGCCCGCTGCAGGCGTTGACCGACGGACGATGGATGACGATTCGCGCCGGCGCGGCGACGGAGGTGTACGACGTGCGCGCCGATCCGCGCCAGGAGCACGACGTCGCGGCAGCGCAGGCCTCCGTCGGCGCCGCGATGGCGGCACGCGCCGAGACGATTCACGCGAGCGCGGCGGCCTCACACGCGCGCGCAATCTCGCCGGAAGCGCAAGAGCGGCTGCGCGCGCTCGGCTACGTCGCAAGCTCCGTGCAATCGGGATCATCGTCCGGCGTCGCGAACCCCGCGACGCGAATCGCGACATGGAACGCATTCGAGGACGCGCTCGCCGCGCTCAATGCGCATCGCCCTGCCGCGCTGCCTGCGCTGCGCGCGCTGGCGGCGTCCAACGGCGACGCCCCCGTGATCCAGACGATGTACGCGAAGGCGTTGAAGGAGGCGGGACAGATGGACGCGGCATTGACCGTGTACCGGCAGGCCGCAGTGCGCTGGTCGACGGACGCGATGCTGCTGCACGATCTTGCGGTGGCCGCGCGCGATGCGGCCAATGTCACCAACGGTCCGCGCGCGAAGGCGCTGCGCGACGAAGCGCTGCGCGCGGATCAGGCAGCGCTGACGCTCGAACCGAACAACGCACTCGCGCTGAACGGCGTCGGCCTGCTCGCCATCGACGGCGACCGCGCCGCCGACGCGGTGCAGTCGTTCGAACGCGCGACCGCGCTCGACTCCAACAACGCCTCGTACTGGGCCAATCTCGGCAACGCGCGTCGCGCGGTGGGCGATCGCGCCGGCGCCGAGCAGGCGTATCGCCGCGCGCTCGATGTCGATGCACGGACCGCCGACGCCGCCAACGGGCTTGGTGTGCTGCTGGTCGAAGCGAACCGTCCCGCGGACGCCGCGCCCTGGTTCGAACGCGCCGTGGCCGCCTCACCTGATCTGGTCGAAGCGCGGTTGAATCTGGGGATCGCCCTGCAGCAAAGCGGGCAGGGCGGTCGCGCGGCGGATGCGTACCGCCTCGTCCTCGCCGCCCGCGGGAATCATCCTCGCGAAAAGGACGCTGCCGCGAAACTGCTGGCCTCGATGGGAGGCCGTCGATGACACCACAGGTAACCGCGGAGCCCGCACAGAGCGCAGAGAAGATCTTGCTCTGCGTTCTCCGCGCACTCTGCGGTTTCTTCTTCGTCGCCGGCACGACGGCGTGCGGCCGCAGCGCGCCCGCCTCGAAGCCAACGGCCCGCAATCTGGTCTTGATCACCATAGACACCCTGCGAGCCGATCACGTCGGCGCGTACGGGTACGCGCGCGCGCGGACGCCGGCCCTCGACGCACTCGCGAGCGGCGGCGCGCGGTTCGACCGCGCCTACACGGCGGCGCCGATCACGTTGCCGTCGCATGCAACGCTGCTGACCGGCCGGTATCCGCCCGGGCACGGCGCGCGCGACAACGGTTTGCAGATCTCGCCGGCGGTAGCCACACTTGCGACCGAGCTGCACGCGAAGGGGTTTGCGACCGCCGCCTTCGTCGCCGCGTTTCCGCTCGACCACCAGTTCGGCCTCAACCGCGGGTTCGACGTCTACGGCGATCACCTTCCCCGCGGCGCTGACGGCCGAATCGCCAACGAACGCCCGGCCGCC
>JANYHS010000108.1 GCA_025358945.1 Acidobacteriota bacterium | reverse complement strand
AGAAGGAGAACTCCGCCGCGGTGCCGCGATCGAGCCCCAGCAACATGCCGCCGACGATGGTCGCGCCCGAGCGCGACACGCCGGGCACGAGCGCCAGCACCTGATACAGGCCGATGCCCAGCGCCTGCTTCGGCGTCGTGTCGTCCACGGATTTGGTACGAGCCACGAGTCCGTACCGTTCGACGGCCAGCATGACGATGCCACCCAGGATGAAAGCCACCGCAATCGTTGTCACGCTCTTGTGCAGCACGGACTCGACGAAGTCGGACGCCACGGCGCCGGCAACCAGCGCGGGTATCACGCCGATGACGAGCAGGGACGCGAACCTGCGCGCTTCGGGCTTGCTCGGCAACCCGACGATGACGTCGATCACCTTTTGGCGAAACAGCCACACGATCGCGAAGATGGACCCGAGCTGAATCATCTCGGTGAACACGCTGTTGGGATCGTCGAACCCGAGCAGTCGTTCGCCAATGATCAGATGCGCGGTGGAGGACACTGGCAGGAACTCGGTGAGTCCCTGCACGATCCCCAGGATTGCGGCGAGTACGACAGTCGACACGAAAGCCGTTACGAGGCGCGGACTTTTCGCTGGGGCTTGGCGGACTTGCGGGTCGGCTGTTGCGAGGCCCCACTAGACGCCACGGCTCCGGCCACGGCAGGCGCCTGCGCGGCGGCTCGCGTCGGGCCAACGCCGCGCCAGAAGGTAACCACCGCCGCGGCCACGATTACGCTCGAGTAGGTGCCGGTGATGATGCCGACCACCATCGTGAACGCGAAACCGTGCAGCACCTCGCCGCCGAAGAAGAACAGCGCCAGTGCCGTGAGCAGCGCCGTGCCGGCGGTGATGATCGTCCGGCTCAGCGTCTGGTTCACCGACGCGTTGATGACGGTGTTCATCGAGTCGCGCCGCATGCCGCGCAGGTTCTCGCGGATCCGGTCGAAGATCACGATCGTGTCGTTGGTCGAATACCCGGTCATCGTCAGGATCGCGGCGACGACGTTGAGCGACATGTCGTAACGGAAGAACGCGAGGAAGGCGAGCGTGATCAGCAGGTCGTGAATCGTCGCAACGACCGCACCGACGCCGAAGCTGAACTGAAAGCGGAATGCCAGGTAGGCGAGGATGCCGAGGAGCGACAGCACCGTGGCCGCCAGGCCCTTGCTGCGCAGCTCCTGGCCGACCGCGGGGCCGACAATCTGCGTGCCCTTCTCGCTGAAGGCGCCGACGCTGCCCTTCGTGAGGGCGTCCACCACCTGCTGCTTCGTCTGGCTGAGCGACGTGCCCTGCTCGGCGCCGACGTGCGGCACGCGGATCATCATCTGCCGGCGCGACGGGTCACCGAACGTCTGGACGACGAGGTTCTCGCCGCCGCCCGGGAACGACTTGTCGAGCGCGGCGCGCACCTGCTTGACGGCGACGTTCTCCGTGAACTCCACGATCACCGCGGTGCCGCCGGCGAACTCGATGCCGAGCGGAATCCCCTTGGTCCACAGCGTCACCGCACCGGCGAGGATGATGATCCAGGAGAGCGCGATCGCGTGCCAGCGATAGCGCAGGAAGTCGAAGTTCGCGTCTCTGAAAATATGCATGGCTAGATGGACAGCGTCGAGACCTGGTGACGGCCCGACAGCGCGACGTCATACAGCGTCTTGGACACGAAGAGCGAAGTGAACAGATTCGACGCGAGACCGAAAAACAGCGTCACGGCGAAACCGCGAATCGGCCCGGTCCCGAACTGGAACAGGAACGCGGCAGAAATCAGCGCGGAGATGTGCGTGTCGACCAGCGTCCAGAACACGCGGCTGAACCCCGCATTGATCGAGGCGCGTACGCCACGCTGCGCTTCGAGCTCTTCCTTGATGCGCTCGAAAATCAGCACGTTCGAGTCGACGCCGATGCCCATCGTCAGCACGAAGCCGGCGATGCCGGGCAGCGTCATCACCGCGCCGACGTAGGCCATCAGGCCGATCAGGATCACGAGGTTGAAGACCAGCGCGACGACGGCGTTGACGCCGGAGAACTTGTAGTAGACGAGCATGAACATCGTCACCAGCAGCAGGCCGACGACAGAGGCCGTGACGCCCGAACGGATCGAGTCGGCGCCCAGGCTCGGCCCGATCGTCTGCTCCTCGAGATAGGTGAGCGTGGCCGGCAGCGCGCCGGAGCGCAGGATCAGCGAAAGATTCTGCACTTCTTCCGGCGTGAAGCTGCCGGTGATGCGCCCTTCGGTGTTGATCTTGCTCTCGAGCGTCGGCGCCGACTGCACGCGACCGTCGAGGATGATCGCCAGCTGACGGCCGATGTTCTCGCCGCTGACCTTGCCGAACTTGCGTCCGCCCTCGTTGCTCAGCGTGAAGCTGACCGCCGGACGATTGTTCTCGTCCACCGACGCGCGCGCGTTGCGCAGGTCCTGGCCGGTGACGGCCGCGACCTTCTTGACCATGTAGTAGATCGTGCTGGTGTCGCCCACGCCACCCGCGCCGGGAACGATATCCATGCCCTGGGGCATCTGGCCGTTGACCATCAGCGCTTCCTTCGACGGCGACGGCGAGCCCTCGACGATCTTCAGCTCGAGCAGGCCCGGCGAACCGATGATGCCTTTGGCGCGCTCGACCTCGGTGACGCCGGGGAGCTGGACGAGGATCTGGTCGGCGCCCTGCTGCGCGATGCTCGGCTCGGCAACGCCGAGTTCGTTGACGCGGCGCTCGATCGTCTGGCGCGCCTGCACCACCGCCTCGTCACGCAGGTTCACCTGGATGTTCGGCTTCATCGTGAACGTGTAGCTGCCGTTGACGCCGGTGCCGCGGTCGAAATTCGCCTGCACTTCGTTGGCAGAGGTCCGGAACGCCGCGTCGGAGGCAGGCGGAACGCCGTCCACCTTGAAATGGATCGCATCGGGCGCGTCCATGTTGGTGACCGGGATGTTGCGCGTCTTGAGCTCTTCGCGCAGGCGCTCCATCTCCTGCTCCGTCACCAGCCGCAGCGCATCGTCGGTCTGGACGCGGAGCACGAGGTGCACGCCGCCCTTGAGATCCAGCCCCAGCTTGAGCTGCTTGTCCATCAGCCAGCCCGGGGCCGGCAGGTGGTAGCGCGACGCCATGATCGGATAGACACCCAGTCCGAAAAACAGCACGAAGACGGCGAGGACGGTAAGGACCCTCCAGCGAAGGTTCGACATATTCTTTTCGTTTCGTTAAGGGTTCGGCGACTCGACAACCGGCGGCTGACCCTGAATCCCGCCGATTGCCGCTCTCGACACCTTGATATTGATCTTGTCGGCCACCTGCAGCTGGACGCTCTGATCGTCCAGCTTCATGATCTGGCCGAAGATCCCGCTGGTCGTGATGACCTTGTCGTTGACCTTCAGGTTGTCGAGAAACTCCTGCACCTTTTGCTGCTTTTTCTTGCTCGGGAGCAGGATGATGAAATAAAAAATCGCAAAAATCAGGACGAACGGGACGACCTGCAGGAGAGGGCTTCCGCCCTCAGCGAGCATGCCCATGGCAAACAGAGAATTGGCAGCGAACATCATCATGAATCGTGGGGCTGGCGGGACAAGCTCTGGTGGAGCGCTAGCCTGAAACTTTCAAACCGCCCAAACGCTATAGCGTCCCTAATCTTCCGCAGCGTGTCAAGGTAAAAGTGCAAGTTATGCAACGTGTTAAGGGTGGACGAGTTGATCTCGTTGGCCTGAAACAGGTGGCGCAAATAGGCCCTCGAACAGGTGCGGCAGGTGTAGCAGCCGCAGGCGGGATCGAGCGGCCGATCGTCCTCCGCATACCGCGCGTTCTTGATGTTGATCTTCCCCACACTGGTGAACAGCTGGCCATTGCGCGCGTTGCGGGTCGGCAGTACGCAATCGAAAAGGTCGATGCCGCGGGCGACCGACTCGACCAGATCCTCCGGCGTCCCCGTCCCCATCAGGTAGCGCGGACGGTCCTCGGGCAGGAACGGCGTCGTGCGCGACACCACGTCGTACATCTCGGCCGGCGGCTCGCCGACGCTGAGACCGCCAATCGCGTACGCCTCGAAACCAATCTCCACCGTCTGCCTGGCGCTCTCCTCGCGCAGCCCCGGAAACACACTGCCCTGCACGATGCCGAACTGCGCCTGACCCGGATTGCTTACCGTGACGCCGGGCGCCAGTCCGTCGCGAAGCGCCAGGAAACGATCGCGCGCGCGGCACGCCCAGCGCAGCGTTCGCTCCATCGAGCGCCGCGCCAGATCCTCTGGTGACGGATACGCCAGACACTCGTCGAGCACCATCGCAATGTCGGAGCCGAGCTGCGCCTGGATGTCGGTGGCTTTCTCCGGGGTCAGCGAATGCGACGAGCCGTCGAGGTGCGACCGGAAGTGCGCACCCTTTTCGTCGATCGTGCGGCGGTTCGACAGGCTGAACACCTGGTAGCCGCCGCTGTCGGTGAGGATCGGTTTCGACCAGCCGATGAAGCGATGGAGACCGCCGCGCCGCGCGATCAGATCGTCGCCCGGACGCAGGTAGAGGTGATACGTGTTGCTCAGCAGAATCTCGGCGCCGAGCCCCTCGAGATCGCGATGCGTCACGCCCTTCACCGCACCCTGCGTGCCAACCGGCATGAACGCCGGCGTCTCGACATCGCCGTGTGGCGTCGACATCCGCCCGCGGCGCGCGCGGCCGTCGGTGTGGGTCAGGGAAAAATCGAAAACAGACATCGGCGCGAACAGTCTACAATCGCCACAGCAAAAGCGCGCCACCACGGAGGACAGGTGACATCTTCCTCCGCGTCCTCTGTGTCCACGTGTCGTGGAGAGTTGATTCCGGTGAAGAAACTCCGAGTAGGAATCATATACGGCGGCCGTTCCGGCGAGCACGAAGTGTCCCTCGCGTCGGCAGCCGCGGTCTTCCAGAATCTCGATCCCACGCGATACGAGGCGATCGCCATCCGGATCGAGAAAGACGGCCGATGGACGCTGCCGCCCGAGCCGCCGAAGGTGATGAAGGCCGCAGACGTGATCACCGGCGCGCTGCCTGCGCCAGACAACGCACCCGAAGCACACCCGATCGCGTACCCCGGCGGCAACACCTTGATGACCGGCAGCACCGGCGTGACGCTTGACGTCGTGTTCCCGGTGCTGCACGGCCCCTACGGCGAGGACGGCACCGTCCAGGGACTGCTCGAGCTTGCCAACGTGCCGTATGTCGGCGCCGGCGTGCTGGCGTCCGCGGTCGGCATGGACAAAGCCGCCATGAAACTGGTGTTCGCCGCCAAGGGCCTGCCGATCTGCGACTACGAAGTGGTGCTCAAACGCGATTGGCAGCGCGACGAACGGGCGATTCTGCAGACCGTGGTCACGCGTCTCGGCTTTCCGGTATTCGTGAAACCCGCCAACCTCGGATCGAGCGTCGGCATCTCGAAGGCCAAGCACGTCGCCGAGCTGCGGACCGCCATCGAGCTGGCCGCGCAGTTTGATCGCAAGATCGTGATCGAAGCGGCGGTGCCGCAGGCCCGCGAGATCGAGGTTGCCGTTCTCGGCAACGACGACCCCGAGGCGTCGGTGCCGGGTGAGATCATCCCCTCGGGTGAGTTTTACGACTACGACGCGAAATACGTCAGCGACAACTCGCGCACGGTGATCCCCGCGCAGATCGACGAGACGCGCACCGCTGAAGTGCGCGCGCTGGCCATCCGTGCGTTCAAGGCCATCGACGGCGCCGGCATGGCGCGCGTCGACTTCCTGCTCGCCGGCGACAGCCAGGTGCTCTATCTCAACGAAGTGAACACCATCCCCGGCTTCACGACGATCAGCATGTACTCGAAGATGTGGGACGCGAGCGGTCTGCCGTACGCACAGCTGCTCGATCGGTTGATCGCGCTGGCGCTCGAACGCCACGCCGAGAAACAGCAGCTGCGCACGAGCATGTGAACCACCTCACGCGCATGCAGATTTTTTGACTTTTTCTGCACATTGTGCTTGACACTGCAAACTTCAGGTTCATAATCTACATCTGGTATGAGGGTGGTGAACTTATGCCATCCCTAGTGAAGCTCAGCTGAAAAGTTGAGTCCACCCTCCGCGAAAGCGAAGGTACCGAGAGGCGACGAGCGCCGACATCGGGTGAGCGTGCCAGGCGGCAGCCACAGTGATGGCGAGAGCGCTTTCGCGTAATCCCAATATGAAGGGGGGGATAACAATCATGGCGAAGAAAGCCAAGGGCGGGAAGAAGAAGGCCGGCAAGAAGCGGTAACTTCACCCGACGAAGAAAAAAGGGGGCGGCCGTCGCCCCCTTTTCACTTGTACGGCCGACTGAAGACCGATGACTACCGACTGGTCATCGTCTGACCATCCCACACCCGCACCGCCCGAATCACATCCCACTGCTGAATCTGATCGACGACGTCCATGCCCGCGATGACGCGGCCAAAGACCGTGTACCTCGCGTCGAGGTGCGGCTGCGGTGCGTGGGCGATGAAGTACTGGCTGCCGCCGGTGTCCGGCCACGGATCCAGCGCCATCCCGACCACGCCGCGCAGGTAGGGACGCTCGTTCAGTTCATCGCGGATGGAATAGCCGGGCCCACCCTCGCCATCGCCGCGCGGATCACCGTCCTGGACCACGAAGTCCGGCACCACGCGATGGACGCTGAGCCCGTTGAAGTACCCCTTGCGCGCCAGCGTGACGAAGTTCTCGACGGTGAGTGGCGCGTCGAGCACCGCCAGCTCGATCTGGATCGTGCCGCGATCCGTGTCGATGTACACCTGCGTCGAGACCGGCGGGTTCACGAGCCGAGCCGCGCCATAGACGTCCGGCGCCACTGTCGTCGGGGCCGGACGAATCTGCGTGTCGGCATCGGCGGCGGCTACCGCGTCGAGCCCCTTCAGCAGCCGCACCGCGCGCACACGCACCGCCCAGTCCTTGTCGGCAAACGCGCTGCGGAGCACCGGTGTGGCGACCACCGTGCCGTACTGCGCCAACGCCGCCAGCGCCGCCGCGCGCGCGCCGTACTGCGCGTCACGCTGCCCGAAGCGATAGGCCTCTTCGAGTGCGGCCGCGCCATTGGCGGGTTTCAATTCGCCAAGGCCGTCCGCGGCCGCCGTGCGCACCACGAAATCATCGGCCTTCAACCGCTCGAGCAGCACCGTCGCGGCGTTCGGAGCCTTCAGCTTCACGAGCGAGGCGATGACGGACGGAATCACGCGCTGGTCGGCGTCGCTCAACATCGCGCCGAGGCGCGGCAAGCCGTTCTCCCGTGGCAGCGTGCCGAGGACGGTGGCGAGCGCGGCACGCACGTTCCAGTGCGGATCGAGGTCGAGTCCCGACAGCACCGTCACGAAGTTTTCCGCATCGACCGCCGCCAGCGATTTCAGCGCCGCCCCGCGCACAGCCGGACTCGGGTCACTGATCAGGTCGAGCAGCGCATCGGCGACGGCCGGCACATGAAAGTTGCCGATCGCACCGACCGCTTCCAGGCGCACCTGCGGGTCCGCAGCGGCGTCTCCGATCATCCGCAACAGCGGCGCCACGGCGACCGGATCGCCAATGCGGCCGACGGCGCGCACCGTCTCGATCAGCACCGCGCGCTCGCCGCTCGACAGCAGCGGCATCAGCACCGGCATCGCCGACCGATCCTTCAGCGCGGCCAGCCCTTTCACCGCAAATGCGCGCGTGTACGGGTGCGCGTCTTTCGCGAGCGTGATCAGCGCGGGCAACGCACGCTTGTCTTCCAGCCGCTGCAGCGCGAACGCGACCGGCCACCATTTCACTTTGGGTTGACCGCCGGCGTCGAGCACGGCTGCCGCGAGCTGGGGGTACGCCTTCAGCCGGACCAGCGCGTAAATCGCCAGCCGGCTCGCCGCCGTCGGCGTATCGCGCACCACATCGTCGCCCTCGTCTGGCGGCTGGGCGAGCGCGCCCGACTGCACGACCTGCGCGACCAGCTTGCCGAGCGCGTCAGCGGCGGTGACATCGCCGATCAGGCCGAGCGCCTCTGCCGCACTGCCCTGGACCAGTGGCGAGGGATCGCCGAGCGCGGCGACGAGCGGATCGCGCACGCTCGTTTCGCCCAGAAGGCCGAGCGCAAACGCGGCCATCTGCCGCACTTCGGGATCCTTGTCGGCCAGCACGCCGACCAGCGGCTGGACACCCTCGGCGAGCCCGACTCGTCCGACGGCGAGCGCCGCGCGGCGGCGAATGCGCGCCTCATCGTCGGACAGCAGGCGAATCAGATCCGGCGGCGCGGCGGGAACGGTCACGGCAGCGGCCGGGCGCAGTCCGCGCGAGACGACGGCTGGAGGCGGAGGCGTCACCACCGACGGGTCGCGCAGGATCCGATGATCCTCCAGCCGGAGAATCGCCGCCATTTTCTGATCGAAGTTGCCGCTGACGATCGCGGCCCGATCCGGCGCGGCGGGCGGCGCGCTCGCGCACGCGGAGATGCCCAGCGCGAGGAGTACAGTGGCGCACGACTTCAGTCGTACGATCAGCGTTTGCTTCATCAGCCTTCAGCCTTGACGTTTACGTTCTGACTTCCCAGTTCTAACTTCTCAGTTCTAACTTCTTCAGCGTGGCGGTGTGAATGCGATCCTCACGAATCGTGACGCCGATGCCGGGACCAGTTGGCACGGCGACCGTGCCGTCGGCGGCGACCTCGATCGACGGATCGATCAGGTCCGGATCGAAATAGCGCTTGCTGGCCGCGATGTCGCCCGGCAGTGTGAAATTCGGCAGCGTCGACAGGTGCACGTTGGCGGCGCGGCCGATGCCGGACTCGAGCATGCCGCCGTGCCACACCGGGATCCCGTGCCACGCGCACAGATCGTGCAGCCGGATGGACTCCGCGAATCCCCCGACACGTCCCGGCTTGATGTTGACGATGCGGCAGGCGCCGGCGGCGATCGCCTCGCGCGCGATGCCCACCGTCTTGATCGACTCGTCCAGACAGATCGGCGTCGTCAATCGCCGCTGCAGCGCCGCGTGGTCCGCGATGTCGTCGTAGTCAAGCGGCTGCTCGATCATCATCAGGCCGAACGGATCGAGCCGCGCGAGATGATCCGCGTCGGCCAGGGTGTACGCCGCGTTGGCATCCACCATCAGCGGGATCGCGCCGAACCGCGCCCGCACGGTCTCGACCGCATCCAGATCCCAGCCCGGCTTGATCTTGATCTTGATGCGCTGGTAGCCGGCCGCCAGCTCGTGCTCCACCTTCGCCGCCAACTCGCCGAGTGATTGTTGAATGCCGATCGACACGCCCGACGCGATGCGATCGCGCGTCCCTCCGAGAACGCGGCTGAGCGGTTCGCCGCGTTGTTTCGCGAACAGGTCCCACGCCGCCATTTCCACCGCGGCCTTCGCCATGTGGTGGCCGCGGATCGCCTTCAACGCCGGGAACACCTCACGCGGATGCGCGAACTCGACACCAAGCACGCGCGGCGCGATGAAGTCCACGATGATCGGCCACGCCGTGTCGTTGGTTTCGGAGCTGTAGTACGGATCCTGCTCGGCGACGCACTCGCCGTAGCCGGTGCATCCGCCACCGTCAACCCGCACGAGGAGGAAGTGTTTGTCGTCGATGCGGCCGAAACTGGTCTCGAAGAAGTGGACGAGCGGGAGCTTCAGCAGACGCAGCTCCAGACGCTCGATCTTCACGGCGCGATGATATCATCGGCCTGCCTTGCAGTTCCGCTACATCGCGATCGAAGGGCCGATTGGCGCGGGCAAAACCGCACTGGCGGAGCGTCTCGGCACGCGCCTGGACGCCACGGTCGTGCTGGAGGAAATGGACAACCCGTTCCTCGCCGATTTCTACGCCGACCGTCCCGGCGCCGCGCTCCAGGCGCAACTCTTCTACCTGCTCAACCGCCATCGTCAGCAGACCACGCTGCGGCAGGCCGATCTCTTCAGCCAGACGACGATCTGCGACTACGTCTTCGACAAGGACAAGATCTTCGCGTACCTCAACCTCGACGACAACGAGCTGTTCATCTACCAGCGTCTGTACGAACTACTGGTGCGCGACGTGCCGCCGCCCGATCTGGTCATCTACCTGCAAGCGCCCACCGACGTCCTGTTGCGCCGCGTCCACAGCCGCCGCATGGACGCCGAAGCGGTCGCCTTCCAGCCCGACGATGAGTACCTGCGCGAGCTGAACGAGGCCTACACGCATTTCTTCTTCCACTACAACGCCGCGCCGCTGCTGGTGGTCGAGACCTCGCAGTTCGACTCCGACGCCAGCGACGAAGCGCTCGACGATCTGATCAAGCAGATCCGGGGCATGGGACCAGGGACGCGATATTACGTACCGCGCACAAAGTAAAGCCCTTAGCCCTCAGCCTTAAGCCCTGTAAACTGTCAGCGTATGGCGTGGTTCAAGAAGACGCGCAAGCCGATGGCGACCCCGGCCAGGGAAAAGCCGAGCCGGGTGCCGGAAGGCCTGTGGGTCAAGTGTCCCGGCTGCTCGCAGGTCATCTACAACAAGGACCTCGTCGCCAATCTCCAGGTCTGCCCGAAGTGCGCGCATCATTTCCGGATCAACGCGACGGATCGGCTGCGCACGCTGTTGGACGGCGAGTGGGTGGAGTACGACAAGGATCTGGTCTCCACCGACCCGCTGAACTTCACCGACACGAAACCCTACAAGTCGCGGCTGAAGGCGTCGATCGCCAGCACGGGGATGAAGGACGCGGTGATCGTGGCGACCGGCGCGATCGACGGCATCCCGACCGTCGTCGCCTCGATGGAGTACGGCTTCATCGGCGGCAGCATGGGCGTCGTGGTCGGCGAGAAGATCACCCGCGGCATCGAGCGCGCGATTGACGCGCGCATGCCGGTGGTCATCGTCTGCTGCTCTGGCGGTGCGCGCATGATGGAAGGCGCGCTGTCGCTGATGCAGATGGCGAAAATCTGCGGCGCCCTCGCCCGGCTCGATCGCCAGAAGCTCCCGTTCATCTCGGTGCTCACCGATCCCACAACCGGCGGCGTCACCGCCAGCTTCGCGATGCTGGGCGACCTGAATATCGCCGAGCCGAAAGCGCTGATCGGCTTCGCCGGCCCGCGCGTCATCGAGCAGACGATCCGCCAGAAGCTGCCCGAGGGGTTTCAGCGCAGCGAATTCCTGATCGAGAAGGGCATGCTGGACCTGGTCGTCGATCGCCGGGAAATGAAGACCGCGATCGCCAGCGCGCTGCGGTTCATGGGAGCGCCGGCACGACAGACCGTCGTCGCCCTGAGCCCTCAGCCCTAAGCCATTGAACGATTCGTTAGCCTGGCTGTTTGGCCTCGAACAGTTCGGGATCAAGTTCGGCCTCGACAACATCTTCGCCATCGTCGCGCGTCTCGGCCACCCGGAGCGCGCGTTCCGGTCGGTGCATATCGCGGGCACGAACGGCAAGGGATCGGTGACGGCGATGGTGGACGCGGCGCTGCGCGCGGCCGGCCATCGATCGGCGCGCTACACGTCGCCGCACCTCGTGGAGCTCGCAGAGCGCTTCGTCATCGACGGGCATCCGGTCGCGCAGGTTGCGCTGGTGGCTGCTGTCGATCACGTGCGCCGGGCCATCGACGGGCTGCGCGCTGACGGCGGACTCGACGTGCAGCCGACATTCTTCGAAGTCACGACCGCGGTCGCGCTCGAGCTCTTCCGTCGCGCCGCCGTTGACGTCGCGGTCCTCGAAGTCGGCCTCGGCGGACGACTCGATGCGACCAACATCGTGTCGACGCCACAACTGGCGGCCACAGCGATCACCTCCATCGCGTTCGACCACCAGCGCTACCTCGGCGCCACGCTGCGGGAGATCGCGATCGAGAAGGCGGGCATCATCAAGACGGGCGTGCCCGTCGTGGTTGGACCGCTCGAGCCGGAGGCATGTGCCGCCATCGCCGCGATCGCCGCGAGCCGTGGCGCAGCGGTGATCCGCACGGACCCGCGCGACTGCGACGGCATGGCCGTCGGTCTTGCCGGCGCGCATCAACGCGCGAACGCAGCCGTCGCGGTGCGTCTGCTGCAACTCCTCGACACGGGCGGGATGTTCGTGGATGCGCCGGCGATCGCGAGCGGGCTCGCCAATCCGCATTGGCCGGGCCGTCTGGATTCGCGGCGGCTGCCCGACGGCCGCGAAGTGCTGCTCGATGCCGCCCACAACCCGGCCGGCGCGGCGGCGCTCGCGTCCTACTTGACGGATGCCGGCGACCGGCGTCCGCTCGTATTCGCCGCCATGCGCGACAAGGACGTTACCGGCATGCTGACCGCCCTGCTGCCCGCGTCCGGCCATCTGATCGTGACGCGCGCGTCGAACGCGCGGTCGGCCGATCCTGAGTGGCTGGCGGAACGGGCCCGCGCCATCGCGCCGGCGCTCTCGATTGCGGTCGAGCCCGCGCTCGCCGGCGCCCTCGACGCCGCGTGGCGCGTGTCGCCACGCATTGTGGTCGCCGGATCGATTTTTCTCCTCGGTGACGTCCTGAAGAGGCTCGGCGGGTCGTGATACGCTTCGAGCGCCTGCAACGTGCCCGGATGTCGAACCTGATCCGCAGTCTTTCCTTCTTCACGTGTCTCTGCATCGCCGCTCCGGCTGTCGCGCAGTTCGCGACGCAGCCGGCCCCGGCGCCGCAAGCACCCGCCGCGGCCAAACCGGTCACCGAAACCACCGTCAGCGAGAGCCGTGAGGGCTCGAACAACCAGAAGGACTGGCATTTTGTCGGCCACGTCGAAATGGATCGCGGCGCCGACACGAAAATCTACGCCGACGATGTGATGCTGTACACCGGCACGAACCAGGCGGTCGCCACCGGTAACGTCGTGTTCGCGCAGGGCGACAATCGCATTTCGGCGGAGCACGCCGAATTCGACACGGAGACCCGCCTCGGCACGTTCTACAACGCGTGGGGGCTCTCGACGGTGAAACCGCCGAAGCCGCAGGCGCCTCGTCCCGGCCAGATTGCCATGCCGACGCCGGTCGGGCAGGAAACGGTCGTCTATTTTTTTGGCGAGAAGATTGAAAAGATCGGTCCGAAGAAATTCCGGATCACCAACGGCGGCTTCTCGACGTGCGTGCAGCCGACGCCGCGCTGGGATCTCAACGCCGGCACGGTGCTCCTGAACATGGACCACTACACGCTCTTGAAGAACGCGGTGCTGCGCGTGAAAGGCGTCCCGATGTTCTACCTGCCGTTGATGTACTACCCGACGAAGAAAGAGGATCGCGCGACCGGCATCCTGATCCCGACGTACGGCTCGTCTTCGCTGCGCGGCCAGTCGATTCACAACGCGTTCTTCTGGGCGATCAATCGCAGCCAGGATGCGACGTTCCTGTACGACTGGTACTCGAAAACAGGCACCGGCGTCGGCAGCGAATACCGTTACAACCTTGGCACTGGCGACGGCAACATCCGCGCGTATCTGGACGACCAGCACGCCGCGACCTACACCGCCGACAACGGCACGCAGACGACGACGGATGCCTCGCGCAGCTACGAGATCCGCGGCGGCGCCAACCAGGTGCTGCCCGGCAACATCCGCGCGCGCGCCAACATCAACTACTTCTCCAGCATCGTCACATCGCAAACCTTCAACACCAATATCTACGACTCGTCGCGCAACCAGCGATCGTTTGGCGGCAACCTCGTCGGCGCGTGGGGCAAGTACTCGATGAACGCGACGCTGGATCACACCGAGTACTTCACGTCGCTGACCGACTCAGTGGTCTCGGGCAGCTGGCCGCGCCTCGCGTTTTCGCGTAACGAGCGGCCGATTGTCGCGAATTCGCCGGTCTACTTCTCGGCGAGCACGGAATTCCTGCAGACGCTGCGCACGACCAACACCACGACGACCGATGCCGCCACCGGGGTGAGCACACCCACGTCGCTGGACACCGGATTAAGCCGCCTCGACTTCGCGCCGCAGATTCGTTACCCGTTCAAGAAGTGGCAGTGGTTCACGGTGAACTCGACCGTCAGCTGGCGGGAGACCTACTACACGCGCAGCTACGAGCCGACCGGCAACCCGCTGATCACGCCGTCGAAAGTGATCGACTCGGGTCTGAACCGGCAGATCTTCACCATCCAGTCGCAGATCACGGGCCCGGTGTTCAACAAGGTGTGGGACACGCCGGAGAACACCTACGCCGAGAAGTTCAAGCACTCGATCGAACCGGTGATGACGGTGATGCGCACCTCTGCGGTGGACAACATCGACCGCATCGTGAAACTCGACGGTGTCGATCAATACATCGGCGGTACGCAGCTGACCTACGGCCTCAACAACCGGTTCTACGCCAAGCGCAAACTCGCTCCGGGTCAGCAGGCGCAGTCGCGCGAGATTTTCGACGTCGAGGTCTCGCAGAGCTATTACACAAACCAGAACGCGTCCCAATACGATCTGCAGTACCAGACGACGCTTGGCGCGGTGGTCGAGAGTCATTTTTCGCCGATCGCGGTGAACTTCCGCGCGATTCCGATGGATACGATCAACGCGACCATTCGCGCGGAGTACGACAGTCGGTACCTCAAGCTCCGCACCATCTCGGCGCAGGGCACCTACCAGTGGAATACTCAGGTGCAGCTCAGCGGCGGCTGGAGTAAGCGCGGCTACATCGAGGAGCTGCCGCAGTTCGACGATTGCCGGATGGTGCACGCGCCCTTCATCTGTTTGCCGGCGTCGCTCGACCACGCCATCAACTTCCAGTCGAACATCCACACCAAGGACAACAAGGTCGGCAGCGTCTACTCGTTCAACTTCGACGTGTTGCACAGCGCGCTCATCCAGCAGCGCGTCTCGGCGTTCTACAACGCGCAGTGCTGCGGCCTGGCCGTCGAGTACCAGACCTACAACTACGGCGCGGCGTCGACGTCGCCGATTCCGGCCGACCACCGATTCTTCCTCTCCTTCACGCTCGCCGGCCTCGGCAATTTCTCTCCCTTCAACGGCGCGCTGAGCGGCGTGCCGCGATAGGCGCGGCCTCCACGATGTCGAGCGACGTTCTCGTCACAGGCGCCGCGGGATTCGCGGGCGGACATCTGATCGATCTGTTGATCCAGACGGGCGCGCGCGTCGCTGCCTGGCGCCGGCCCGGCGGCGCGCCGCCGCGAGATGGCAGAGGCGCGCACTGGGAAGGCGTCGACCTGCTGGATCCCCATCAGGTGCAGGCGGCCATGGAGCGGACGCGGCCGTCAGTGGTGTATCACTGCGCGGGCGCAGCCCACGTTGGACGCGCCTGGGATTCGACGGAACCGACGTTGGCGATCAACGTGCGCGGCACGCATCACGTGCTGGATGCGCTGGAGCGCCTGGGCACACCGGCGCGCGTGCTGATCCCGGGCTCTGCCCTCGTCTACGCGGCCGCCAGCGAAGCGCTGACGGAAGACCATCCCCTGGCGCCCACCAGCCCCTACGGATTGAGCAAGCTCGCGCAGGAAATGCTCGGCGCCAGAACCGGCGGTGCGATCGCGGTGACCATCGCCCGGGCGTTCAACCATTTCGGCCCGCGCCAGGATCCGCACTTCGTCGCCTCGGGATTCGCGCGCCGGATCGCCGACATCGAGAAGGGGCTCTGGGCGCCGGAGATCTCGGTCGGTAATCTCGACGCGCGACGCGATCTGACTGACGTCCGGGATACCGTGCGCGCCTACCAACTGATTCTCGAGCGAGGGACAGCGGGCCGCGTCTACAACGTCTGCTCCGGCCATGCGATCACGATGCGCGAACTGCTCGATCGCCTGATCGCCCGCGCCCGCGTGACGGTGACGGTGAAGATCGACCCCGCGCGCTACCGCCCGAACGACACGCCGCTGCTGCTGGGCGATCCGCGCCGCCTGCGCGACGAACTTGGCTGGACGCCGAACATCCCACTCGAGCAGACACTCGACGACCTCCTCGAGTACTGGCGCAACACGACGCCATGAGAGTGCTCGTGACGGGCGGCACCGGCTACCTCGGCCGCAGCGTCGTGCACGCACTGGCTTCGCGAGGACACGACCTCGTGATCTTCGCCCGCAGCGCCAGCCGCAGCGGTCTTCCCGGCACGGCCGTCGACGGCGACATCCGCGACCGCGTGGCAATCGAGCGCGCCGCCACCGGCTGCGACGCGATCGCGCACGCCGCGGCGCTCGTCAGCATCTGGCGGAAACGGCGCGAGGATTTCGACGACATCAACGTCGGCGGTCTGCGCAACGTGCTGGAGGTTGCCGCAACGCTTCGCACTCCGCGCGTGCTCTATACCTCGTCGTTCGTCGCGCTGCCACCGCGCGGACGAACCGAGCCCATCATCGCGAACGACTACCAGCGTACGAAAGTGCTGGCCGATCGCCTTGCGAATGATGCTGTGCGCGATGGCAGCCCGCTGATACGCGTCTACCCTGGCGTCGTCTACGGTCCGGGGTCGTTCACCGAGGGCAATCTGGTCGGGCGGCTGATCGCGGATCACCTGAAGCACAGACTGCCGGGACTGATCGGTCCCGAGCATCCCTGGTCCTACTCGTACGTGGACGATGTGGCAGCGGGACATTGCGAGGCGCTGGAGCGCGGGCGCATCGGCGGACGCTATGCGCTGGGCGGCGAGAACGCGCCGCAGCGCCGCGTCTTCGAAATCGTCCAGCAGCAAACCGGACGCCGGCCGCCGCTGCGGATTCCGTTTCCGATTGCCGACCTGATGGGCGCCGCCGAAGAGGCGCGCGTGTCGCTGTTCGGTGGCACGCCGCTCGTCACCCGCGGCGCGGTCGAGATCTTCCGCCACGACTGGTCGCTCGACAGTGGTGAAGCCGTGCGCGAACTCGCCTACACGATGACGCCGCTCGCCGATGGCGTGCGCCGTACGCTGGAGTCGATCCGCAGCGCCGCGATCCCGACGGAGCCGGCACGGGCGTGACGACCGAGGCGCCGGCCCATTCGGAGATCGCGCGGCAGTGGGTTCACGTCGGATCGGGTGTGTTCGCACTGTTGTTGCGCGTGCTGACGCCGTGGCAGGCGGCGGCGATGGCGGCGACCGCGCTCGTCTTCAACCTCGTGTTGCTGCCGCGAGTCGGCGGCCGGCGTCTGTACCGACCGGCCGATGACGTCCGCGGATTCCCTCTCGGTATCCTGCTCTACCCGCTTTCGGTTCTGCTGCTGACGCTGATCTTTCCGACGCGACTCGACATCGCCGCGGCGGTCTGGGCGATCCTGGCATTCGGCGACGGCGCCGCAACGTTGGTCGGACGATGGTTCGAAGAAGGAACCGGGGAGCACGCCGAGAACGCAAAGAAAGATCTTCTCTCAGCGAGCTTTGCGATCTCCGCGGTTTCTTCCGGACGTCTGCCCTGGAACCGCGAGAAGTCTGTCGCCGGGACGCTGGCGTTCATCGTCTGCGGCAGCGTGGGCGGTGTCGCGCTGGCGTGGTGGGTGCGGCCGGCGATTGCGCCGTTGCCGACATTCGCGTTCGCGATTGCCGCGCCCATTGCGGCGGCGGTGATCGCCGCGATGGTTGAAACGATTCCCGTCCGGATGGACGACAACATTTCCGTGCCGGTGGCAGCGGGCGCCGTGCTGTGGCTCGCGAGCCTGATGACACCGGCGTCGCTGACCGGCTCGCGGGTGGCCCTCGTCGCCGCGTTGCCGTGGGCGCTCGGCGTCAACGCGATCACCGGATGGCTGGGCTACCGCGCGAGAACGGTGTCGCGATCGGGCGCGATCACCGGCGCGCTCGTCGGATCGATCATCTACGTCGGCGGCGGCAGCGCGGCGTGGGCGCTGCTGCTGATCGTGTTTCTCGCCGCATCACTCACGTCGCGGCTCGGGCTGGCCCGCAAGGAGCAGCTCGGCATCGCGGAAGAACGCGGAGGACGCCGTGGTGCGGGGAACGCGATCGCCAACGTCGGCATCGCGGCCGCGGCGGCGATCGCCGCCGTCACCACGCCGTACGCGCCGGCGGCGCTGGTCGCCCTCGTCGCCGCGCTCGCGGCAGGCGGCAGCGATACCGTCGCCAGCGAGATCGGGAAGGCGTGGGGACGATCGACGTTTCTGGTGACCACGTTCAGTGGTGTGAAACCGGGAACACCAGGCGCGATGTCGCTCGAGGGCACGGCGGCCGGCCTCGTCGCCGCGTTCGCGTTTGCCACGATGGCTGCGGCGCTCGGCCTGATTCCCCAATCAGCCACGCTGGCCATTATCGTCGCGGCCACGGCAGGCGCCCTCGTGGAGAGCGCGCTTGGCGCTACGCTCGAAGGACCGGGTATCCTCAATAACGACATGCTCAACTTCATCAACACGGCGGTCGCGGCCGCGGTTGCGCTGGTGATCGTGTGACGTCAATCAACAATCCACAATCAATCCGCAATCCGCAATCCGCCATCCGCAATGGCAGCGCCGTCCGCGCCTACGTGGACCTGGCGCGCCCCTTCACCCTCGTAGCGCCCGCGCTCGGCTTCGTCTCGGGCGCGCTCACGGCGCTCGGCGCCTCGCCACGTGAGCCCTGGTCGCCGGCGTTGCTCGCGGCGCCGTTCATCGGCGCCGCGATGGCCGCCTTGTTGAACGCCGGCAACAACGCGCTGAATCAGATCTACGATCTCGACATTGATCGCGTGAACAAACCGAAGCGGCCGCTGCCGAGCGGACGGCTGACGATCGCTCAGGTGTGGACGTTCACGAACATCACGTATGTGCTGGCGCTGGTGCTCGCGTGGCTGGTCGTGCCTGGAGCGCCCACCCTGAGCTGGTCGAAGAGTCACGAGTGTTTCTGGCTGGTCGCGGTCGCGGTCGTCTGCACGTACCTCTATTCGGTGCCGCCGTTTCGGACGAAGCGGCTGGGCATCTGGGCCAACGTGACGATTGCAATTCCACGCGGCGTGCTGCTGAAGGTGGCAGGCTGGTCATCGGTGAAAACCGCGATCGGCGTCGAGCCGTGGTACATCGGCTGCATTTTTGGCCTATTCCTTTTAGGCGCCACGACGACGAAGGATTTTGCGGATATGGAGGGGGATCGGCGCGGCGGCTGCCGCACGCTGCCGATTCAATACGGCGTGCGACGCGCGGCCTGGATGATCTCGCCGTCGTTCGTCGTCCCGTTCCTGATGATCAACATCGGCGCGGCCACCCACGTGCTGACCGGGAACTTCTGGCTGCTGCAAATCCTCGGCGGGGTGATGACCGCGTATGGGCTCTACGTGCTGTACCTGATGCTCCGGCGGCCGGAAGACCTGGCGGTCGAGGAGAACCACGTGTCGTGGGCACACATGTACCGCATGATGTTCGTCGCCCAGATCGGCTTCGCGCTCGCCTATCTCCTGTAGGCGAAGGCGACGGGCGTAGCGCGAAGGCGGCGGGCGTAGCGCGAAGGCGACGGTCGTAGCGCGAAGGCTTCAGCCGAGCGATCGCAAAGAAACCATCGCGAATCTGTAACGAATGCGTTATCGTAGGCGCACCCTTTGTTCCAGTTTTACTCGCTTCGGGAGGACGCCCGTATGGTCCACAAGACAATGAAGATGCTGTTGGTGGCGCTGGTTGCGGCGTTCACGCTGTCGTCGATGGCCGAAGCGGCCGCTCCGCCGAAGCGAGCCGTCCGGCACCGCGTGAAGCACTCGTCGCGCGTCGCCTCAGGCGTTTCGACGACGCCGGCGAAAAGGCCGACGCCGAAGAAGAAGCCGACAGTGGCCGCGCGGTCGCGCACGCGCGCGCAGGCCAGCCGGTCCAGCCGCTCGCCTGCGAGCACGGTGAAGAAAGCGCCCGCGACGAACGCGCCCGTCACGCGTCGCCCGACGACCAAACCGCACTAACTAAATCGCACGAGTACGGGTCCGCAAGGATCCGGCCTCCGTCCCATGCTCTTCGACCTGGGCGCAGCCACTACTGTTTCGCTCGCCGCTATCACACGCAGTTCGAGATGAACGCCGGCGACGACTTCGCGTCGGTGATCCTCGTGAAGCAGAACTTCGTCGAGGTTCTCGCGCGCGAACTCGACAAGCCGTCGTGGGTCCGCGAGATGGTCGCCTTCGGCGCTGCCACCGATCCGTATCAAACGCCGGCGTACTGATGGCGCCCATCGTCCCCGGTTTCTCGACCGCGCGGAGCAAGGTGGAACGCACGATCAAAGCGATCGCCGACCACGGCGCGCGGTTCGTCGGCGCGAACGTGATGTACCTGCAGGACGGCACCCGCGATCACTCCATGCGCTTCGTCGAACGCGACTTCCCGGCGATGCGCCCGCGCTTCGAGAAGCTCTACGCGAAGAAGTACCCGCCGACGGCATACCGCGAGGAGGTCCAGTCGATGGTGCGCGTTCTCCAGGAGCGGTACGGCCTGCGAAAACGCAAAGAGGCGAACATGGATCTGCGGACAGAGTCAGACACCGATGAAGTTGAGCAGGTCGGATTCTCCTGGCAGTAACGCATCTGGGCTGAGAGGGCTCAGGGCTGATTCGGGATCGGGCATCATTTGTGCGGATGCTCGCGTCGGGCTTGGCTGCTTCCCAAGATGCCGGGCGTCCTGATAGACGCGGTGCTGGAGTTGCCAACTCGTGCCGCGATCCACGATGCAAATTCAGCAACACGAACCTCGGCTACTGGATCGTGTCCGCGCTGCCGTCCGCTTGCGGCACTACAGCCGGCGGACCGAGAAGGCCTATATGGTTGATGGCGTCGTTGATGTACGAAGCGGGACTGCGGCTGATGGAGTGCGCGGAGCTCCGCGTCAAGGATGTGAATTTCGATCGTGGCGAGCTGACGACGCGGGACGGCAAAGGCGGCAAGGATCGCGTGACGATGTTGCCGGTGACGATGAAGGGGCGGCTCGTCGAACACGTCACTACTCACTTGCTCGAGAGCGGGTACGACATTCGGACGATACAGGAGTTGCTAGGGCATCGAGACGTGAGTACGACGATGATCTATTGTCACGTTCTGAACCAGGGCGGGCGCGGCGTGCGGAGTCCGCGCGATCAGCTCGGACCGGGTCCCGGCCGACGATGAACCCGAACTCGATACACCGGTACAGCCCCGCGCGAATATTTCGCTATCTTGTTCTGGATATCCGATTGAGGGCTCGCCACCTTCTGGCCGCACGTGATGATCCGCACGGTAGTTCCGCTCGTGACAGGTAGTTCCGCTCGTGTGCAGTTCCGCTTGTGTTGAAGAGTCCCGCCTGCCGCGATACACTCCGACCGTTCAAGTGGCGCCGAGCTATCGAGTTCGGGGGACTACTTGTTAGCCCGTCAAGTTGCAGGTCGTTGGTACGTGTTAGGCTCGGGCCAGTTCAATGAGCTTCGAGTTCGAATGGGATGACGCGAAGGCGAAGGCCAATCTCAAGAAACATGGCGTCGCTTTCGACGAAGTATTGTCCGTGTTCGGCGATCCGTCAGCACGTATCTTCGACGATCCGGACCACTCTGAAGACGAGCCGCGCGAGATCGCCATCGGCTTTTCGACGAAACCGAGGCTGCTGCTGGTCGGCTTTACAGGACGGTCTGGACGAGTCAGACTCATTCACGCGCGCGCCCAGCGACGAAGTCTGAGCGACAACGCCATGAAGAAAACGTCAAGCCGAAGCCGTAAGCAGTCCCGTTCCAACAGACTCCGAACCGAGTACGAATTCAACTACTCGCGCTCACGACCCAATCGCTTTGCCTCACGGCTAGGGCCACAGACCGTGGCGGTCGTGCTTGAGCCAGACGTGGCACAAGTCTTCGACTCGTCACGCGCGGTCAACAAATTGCTGCGGTCGGTGATCGCCGCTGCGCCCACAACCGATCAGACACACCGTGGCTCTCGCCGCAAAGCGGGCTAACACGGCATGCAGCCGACGGCGCTGACGACATCGAGAGCGCCGCGGCTGATGCCTGCCGTTATGCCGATCTGAACGGACGACGATAGACTCTGGCTGTGGAATTCGAATGGGATCCGGACAAGGCGGGCGACAATCTCAAGAAGCACGGAGTCGACTTCCTGGAGGCGTCCACGATCTTCGGCGATCCGCTCGAAGTGACGATTCCAGATCCCGCGCATTCGGAGGGTGAAGCACGGTTCCTCAGCCTTGGGCTAGCGACGACAGGTCGCGTACTGGTTGTGGCGTACACTGAGCGCGAGGGAAGAATCCGGATCATCCATGCTCGGGTGGCGGAGCCCAAAGAACGCAGAACATATGAGTCAGATCAAGGATCAAGAAGCTGACGAACTTCGGCCGGAATACGATTTCACGGGCGGCGTCCGCGGCAAACATCACGCCGCGTACCAGGCCGGAACGAACGTGGTCCTGCTCGATACCGACGTGGCAAAAGCCTTCCCGGATTCGTCGTCGGTAAACCGGGCGCTGCGACTGCTTCTTGAGATCGCCGAAAAGCAACTTCCGTCGAAACGGACGGCATAACATCCGGCTGCACGCGACGCCGACGCGTCGCTCTCGCGCCGCTTCCCGGCACGCGTGAGCCGGCACGTTGCAGCTGACGGAGAGATCGTGACCGTCGAAAATCAAAACCGTTGAAGGGACAATTCGGAACGCCGGTTGTATCGCTTCCACGATCATGGCTCAATCTTTGCCGCTGCCGCCGGGATTCGATGCGCTTCCAGTGGAGTGGCAACAGGCGCTGTTGGAGGAACGGTTGGCCGCACATCGGCGGTCGCCTGGTGAAGCCCGGCGCAGTGACCTTGGCTCGCAGTTCCTCGCTGAACTTCGGGCCACGTTCGAACGAATTGAGCGAGGCCCGCGACAGTATCCCCGCGTATTTCACGAATGCCGGTGAACGAACTGGTCGCCTGGGCGTCCGGTGCGAACGGTACCTGGGTCCGCACCACGGACGGCCACATCACGAAGCTCTCGAGATTCTGACAGAGCTACTTCGCCAACAGACTGCCAGGACGGACGGCGATGTCGGGGAATGCCTTGAGCACGGCTCCGTCGAACGTTGCGAGCGGGACCCGCTCGCGGACCGCCAGCTCCACGAACAACGTGTCGTAAACGGCCACATTGGAATCGCGGGCGCGGACGAGGGCGCCTTGCCAGAGCGTACGGCTGGCCACTGAATGGATGCCCAATCCGTCCGCGAGGGTCAACCGTCGTGCCGCGTCGTCGAGTGTCAGGACCTTGTGGCGGACAGCCATCCAGATTGTATTGGCCAGCTCCGCCTCCCACAACGCGGGAGCCCATGCGTCGTCGATTGAGGCCATGAAGCTTCTGGCTTCTTCGACGAACCGCTCGGTGCCGAGAAGCAGATAGGCGACCACATTCGTGTCGACGACGGCCTTCACCGCCGGCCGGATCCCATCCACGCCTCGACTTCAGCCGCTGTGGGGCGGCGCGCCTGTCGCGCCCATCCCGCTTCGATCTGCTCGAGGACCGAGAGCCGCTCCCCGACGTGCCCTTCGAGCAGCTCGCGCAGTTCCTTCTCCATGGATCGGCCCCGACGACGGGCAAGCGCCTTAAGCGATTTGACCGTTTTGGTCGCAACGTTGCGAATCGTGAGCGTAGGCATCTTCGTACTCCTCTGCCAGCACAATGCTAGCATTTTATACGCCCGACGCCCTTCTTCTACGTCACATCCCCGTACGCAACGGCGGCGGCGACTGAGACGGCTTCGAGAATCCCCGGCTGGACGATGAGCGCGTCGTCTTTCACCGCAACGTCGAAGCGCGAGCCGTGCTTCCACTGCGCGCTGACCGGCAGCTTGATGTGTTGGTCGATGAAGCGTTTCAGGAACCGCGCGCCGAACGCCATGCTGTAGCCCTTCCGCACCACGAGTTCGAGCGCTTCGTCCTGCACCACGAGCGTCTTGCCGGCCTTCGCCATGGCGATCGTTACCTGCGCCAGGTAGTGCCGCGCGATCTCGCGGACCTCGTCGTGCGTGAGCGGCGCAAACAGTACGACCTCGTCGATCCGATTGCGGAACTCCGCCGGGAAGCGCCGCTCGAGCTCGCGCATCACGTCGCCTTCCACCTGCGCCACGCCGCCGGACTTGGGCAGGAAACCCATCGGGCTGGTCAGCCTGCGGAAGTTTTCCGCGCCGATGTTCGACGTCATGATGATCACGGCGTCGCTCAGGTAGACGCGCCTGCCGCGACCGTCGGTCATCCATCCTTCGTCGAACGCCTGGAGAAACAGGTTCAGCGTGTTCGGGCTTGCCTTCTCGACCTCGTCGAGCAGCACCACGCAGTACGGGTTGTCCTTCAGCTGGTTGGTGAGCACGCCGCCGCGCGCGCTGCCGGCGATCCCGCGCGGCATGCCGATCAGCTTGTCGACCGACACGCCGCCGTCCTGGTATTCGGACATGTCGACGCGGATCATCTTCTTCTCGTCGCCGACCAGGAACTCGGCGACCGATTTGGCGAGCTCGGTCTTGCCGACGCCGGTCGGTCCCAGAAACAAGAGCACGCCGTCCGGCCGATCGAAGCCGTCCTTGAGCGGACCCTTGTTCAGCACCAGCCGCCGCGCGACGGCGGCGATCGCATGGCGCTGGCCCACGATCCGCGTCTGCAGCTTCTGCTCGATGTCCTTGAAACGATCGGTGACGTCGCGAAACACCATGTCCTCGGGTATCTGCGCGACGTGCGAGATCACCGAGACGATGTCGTCTTTGGTGACGTCGCTGCGACGATCGATTTCAGCGCGGACCGCGGCGGTGTCGAGCCAGCCGATCACCTTGTCGGGCAGGTGCAGGTTGCGCATGTAGCGCGGCGACAGCTCGAGCGCCGCCTCAATCGCCTCATCAAGCACGTGCACGGAGTAGTTGCGCTCCAGTCGCGGCCGCAGGTTGTAGAGGATGCGGCGCGCCTCCTCGATCGTCGGCTCGCAGACCATCACCGTGCGGAAACGTCTGGCGAGCGCCTCGTCTTCCTGGATGTATTCCTTGTACTCGCTGAGCGTAGTGGCGGCGACCATCCGGATCTCGCCGCGCGCGAGCACCGACTTGAACATGTTGGCGGCGTCCGACGGCGCGCCGAGTGCGGATCCGGCGCCGACCAGCGTGTGGGCCTCGTCGACGAAGAGGATCAGGTTGCCGCGTTCCTTCACCTCGCGGATCACGTTCTGGATCCGATCCTCGAACATCCCGCGCAGCATCGTGCCTGCGACCATCGCGTTCATCTGCAGGTTGACGACCTGGCAGTCGCGCAGCCGCACGGGCACGGTCTCGGGCTCGAACTCGATGCGCCGCGCGAGGCCCTCGGCGATCGCGGTCTTGCCGACGCCCGGCTCACCAATCAGCATCACCGAGTTGGCGCGCTCCCGATGACAGAGAATCTCCAGCACCTGCTGGATTTCTTTGTCGCGCCCGAAGACCGGCGTCAGCTTGTCCTGGCGCGCAAGCAGGTTCAGGTTGGTCGAGAAGTGCTTCAGGAACGGCGGCAGCTCGAACCGCTTCTTCAGCAGCTCGTCGCGCAGTTCCCGATCGCGCATGCGCATATCCAGGCGCGACACCAGCACCTGGGGGTCGACACCGTGACGCCGGAGAATCGACACCGGCATGCCGTGGACGTCCTCGAAGACCGCGACGAAGAGGTCGGGCGCCTCGATGACGTCGCGCCCGGCTCGCGTCGCATGGTGCAATGCGAGCTTGACGACGAGCTTGGTGGAAGGCGAGACGCGCAGGTCGCGTCCGGAGAGCGTCGGGATCGCGTTGAGATGGGTTTCGATCGCCTGCAGGATGACGTACGGGTCCAGCGTCACGTCGCGCATGACATCCGCGAACAGGTCCCATTCCACCTGCGCGAAGGCCAGGAACAGGTGATCGTTGGTCAGCATGGCGTGTTCGCGACGCCGAGCCTCCTCTAACGCCCGGTCGATGATCCGTTGCGCGGTGCCGGCCACCTTGTCGGATGAGATGTCGAAGTCTTCAACCTGCACGGTTTCCCTCTGTCTGGAGACAGAGTCAGCAAACGGTACGCCAGCGCCAGAATCGTGGCTCCACGGCCACCGGGCGCACCAGACCTGTTGTTAACTCTGGTGCAGAAGAGCCTGAATGCGGTCGGCTGTTGGCGGGTGCGTACTGAACAATCCGAGAAGCATGGACGGGTTGAACGGCTTGATGATGAACATGTGCGCGGTCGCGGGGCTCGCGTCCATGGGAATCTGTTTCGAAGCGACCTCGATCTTGCGCAGCGCGCTGACCAGACCCTGAGGACCGCCGGCAATGGCCGAGCCGCCGGCATCCGCGTCGAATTCGCGCGACCTGGAGATCGCCGCCTGAATCAGCAGCGCGGCAACCGGCGCGAGGATCATCGTCGCCAGCAGTGCGATCGGGTTGGAACCTCTGCGATCGTCGCGGTCGCCACCGAATCCGCCGAAGAACATCGCGAAGCGGGAAATCATCATGATCGCGGCGGCGAGCGTGGCCGCGATCGAACTGATCAGGATGTCGCGGTGCTTGACGTGCGCCAACTCGTGCGCGAGCACACCTTCCAGCTCGTCATCGGTCAACAGCCGGAGCACACCTTCGGTCGCAGCCACGGCAGCGTGCTCGGGGTTGCGGCCGGTGGCGAACGCGTTGGGCGATGGATCGGGAATCACGTAGCAGCGTGGCTGGGGCAGACCGGCGCGTTTCGCCAACCGATCTACCGTGTCGAACAGGCGATGGCCGGCGAAGACTTCCTGCGCGTTGTACATGCGGAGGACGATCTTGTCCGAGAACCAGTACGACCCGAAGTTGGCGGCAACCGCGAAAAAGAATCCGGCCACCATCCCGCCGGCGCCGCCAAGCATCTCGCCGATGAGCATGGTCAGCGCGCTGAGCGTCCCGAGGAGCAACGCGGTCTTGACGGTGTTGGACATGAATTTATTGTATGCGTGTGATGAGACCCGCCACGAGCGCGGCGCGATCGGTCAGGGTCTCGATATCGACGTGTTCGTGAAGGGCGTGCGCGCCGTCGCCGATCGCACCGAGGCCATCTAGTGTAGGAACCCCGAGCGCTGCGGTGAAATTCCCGTCCGAACCGCCTCCGGTTCCGCCTTCAGCCAGTGCCTGACCCAGTTCCCGCGCGACGTCCTGCGCCTGCTTGTACAGACGCAGCACGAGGTCGGTGCGTTCCAACGGCGGTCGGTCGATGCCGCCGGCGGCGTCCACGCTCGTCCGCGCATCCACCGGGCGCAGCGCGCGGAACGCGGCCTCAATCTCGGCCGCCGCGGCGGCTGTCGGCACGCGGACGTCCACGGTGGCGCGCGCCTCGTCGGGAATCACGTTTGAGCGCAGGCCGCCAGACACCTGCACGACGTTCACCGAAATGCCTCGCTCGAGATCCTGCAGCGCGTTGACGCGTAAAATCTGGTGCGCCAGTTCCTGCACGGCGCTCGCGCCTTTTTGAGGCTCGATGCCCGCGTGCGCCGCGACGCCGCGCACGGTCAATTGATACGTCCCACACCCTTTGCGCGACGTCTTCACCGCGCCGCCAGGCAGCGACGGTTCCAGCACGAGCACGGCCGTACTCCGCCGCGCCTCGTCTTCGATCGCCGCTCGAGACGATTCGCTCCCGACCTCCTCATCCGTCGTCCACAGCATGACGATGCGGTGATGGAGGGGGGCGCCGGTTTCGAGCAGCGCGCGCGTGGCGAGCATGGCGATGGCGATGCCGGCCTTCATGTCGAAGACGCCGGGGCCGTGCAGGCGTCCATCGATGCGCGTCAGCGGCATGCGATCCAGCTGACCGACCGGCCACACCGTATCGAAATGGCCGAGCATCAGGATCTGCGATGTGCCGCACCCAAACTCCGCGAGCAGGTGATCGCCGCGATCGGGACGCGGCAGACGCGTCACGCGTCCGCCGATCGCCTGCAGACGCGCGGCGAGCGCGGCGCCACATCGGTCCACGGCGGCCTTGTCGGTGGTGGGTGATTCCAGACCAACCAGCGCCTCGGTCGTCTCGAGCACCCAGTCACGGTTGAGGCGGCAGAAATCGCGGAGGTTTATAATCGTGGACATGAGATCACAGAGAAAGCATAGCCACAGAGACACGGAGACACGGAGAAGAGGTTGGCTCTGTGTCTCTGTGACTCCGTGGCTGATTATCCTCGGTGTCCTCAGTCACCTCTGTGTCCTTGACGCATCGCAGACCCCGCAACCGTTTCCGCGGCCCGGGTCCGGTCAGACGTCGCAGCCGGGCCGGCCAGCACCGCAGGCACCGCAACCGTCCGCGCCAGCCGCCGCGGTTCCGGCACGTCCGGCCACCGATGCGGCGCCGACGGAAGCGACCCTCGGCGTGCCGATCTTCCCCGGCGCGCAGTTCATCACATCGTACGATGCCGGCCGCGGCCAGCGGTACTACATCTTCGGATCACCGGCGACGTTTGTCGATCTGGTGGCGTACTACCGGACGGTGCTGAAGGACAAGGGCGAGTTGGTCTACGACGTCCCGGCGACGCACCAGTTCGACGTCGGCAAGTTCAACGAGAACACGATGGCGTTTCCGCCGGGAGTGACGATCAAGGATTTCCAGTCGGACATCTCGCAGGGCTATCCGAATCCGAAGCCGGGCGCCTCTCCGGCACGATTTCCGACAATCATACAAATCGTGCCTGTGACGGCGCGGTGAGCCCGCGCCACGGCGCGGCTGCGTTGCCCCTTGCGAAAGCTGCGACGCGGTTTCGCCGAGGTCGACCCGCAGTGGGAGGCTACGCCTGCTTGACGTAAATCTCGCTGCCGTCTTTCCGGAACTCGTCGCTCTTCGCCTTCATGCCGGCCTTGAGCGCCTCGAGGTCGGTCACCTGGGCCGCCGCGGCGTAGTCACGCACCTGCTGGGTAAGCTCCATGCTGCAGAACTTCGGGCCGCACATCGAGCAGAAATGCGCCACCTTGGCGCCGTCGGCGGGCATCGTTTCATCGTGGTACGAGCGCGCGGTGACGGGATCGAGCGCCAGATTAAACTGATCCTCCCAGCGGAAATCGAACCGCGCCTTCGACAGCGCATCGTCCCACTCGCGCGCGCGTGGATGACCCTTGGCGAGATCGGCGGCGTGCGCGGCGATTTTGTACGCGATCACGCCCGCCTTCACATCGTCTCGATTCGGCAGACCGAGGTGCTCTTTGGGCGTGACGTAACAGAGCATTGCGGTGCCGTACCAGCCGATCATCGCCGCGCCGATCGCCGAGGTGATGTGGTCGTAGCCCGGCGCGATGTCGGTGGTCAGCGGACCGAGCGTGTAGAACGGCGCTTCCTTACACCACTCGAGCTGCTTCTCCATGTTCTCTTTGATGAGATGCATGGGCACGTGGCCGGGGCCTTCGTTCATCACCTGGACGTCGTATTCCCACGCGATCGTGTTCAGCTCGCCCTGCGTCTTCAGCTCAGCGAACTGTGACTCGTCGTTCGCGTCGGCAATCGAACCCGGACGCAGGCCGTCGCCGAGCGAGAACGAGACGTCGTAGGCGCGCATGATCTCGCAGATCTCGCGGAAGTGCGTGTAGGTGAAGTTTTCCTGGTGATGCGCGAGGCACCACTTGGCCATGATCGATCCACCGCGCGAGACGATGCCGGTCATGCGGCGCGCGGTCATCGGGATGTAGCGCAGCAGCACCGCCGCGTGAACCGTGAAGTAGTCGACGCCCTGCTCGCACTGCTCGATCAGCGTGTCGCGGTAGATCTCCCACGTCAGGTCTTCCGGACGGCCGCCGACCTTTTCGAGCGCCTGGTAGATCGGCACGGTGCCGATCGGAACGGCGGAGTTGCGAACAATCCACTCGCGCGTCTCGTGAATGTTCTTGCCGGTGGACAGATCCATCACCGTGTCGGCGCCCCACAGCGTCGCCCACTGCAGTTTGGCGACCTCTTCCTCGATCGACGAGGAGATGGCGGAGTTGCCGATGTT
>JANYHS010000056.1 GCA_025358945.1 Acidobacteriota bacterium | reverse complement strand
GACATCGTCATGATGCTGAATGAGATGGGCGGACTTCGCGTGCAGGCGACCTCGCCGTCGCTTGGCGCGGCGAGCGTCCGCGTTCAGGGCATGCGCGGTCGATACACGCGGTTTCTCTCCGATGGTTTGCCGCTCTTCGGGGAAGGAGTGGGCGGCCTCGGCCTGTTGCAGATTCCGCCGACCGATCTCGGTCGAGTCGAAGTGATCAAGGGTGTCGCGTCGGCGCTCTACGGTGCGGGTGCGCTCGCGGGCGTCGTGGATCTGATTTCGCGACGGCCTGGGCCGGAGCCTGTTCGCGAGGCTCTCGTGAATCGGACGACGCGTGGCGGAACGGATGCCGTGCTGTTTGCGGCAGAGCCGTTCACTGACAGGTGGCGCGGCACACTGCTGGTCGGCGGACATTGGCAGCAGCAGAACGACGTCGACGAGGACGGTTGGGCGGACCTGGCAGGCTACTCGAGGGCGGTCGTCCGGCCGCGCGTCTTCTGGGACGACCACGCCGGGCATTCGCTGTTCGCGACCGCCGGCATCACGTGGGAGCGGCGGGAGGGTGGCACGACGCCAGGCCGCGTCCTCTCTGCGACGAATGCGCCGTTTGTCGAATCACTCGAGACCGCCCGGCTCGATGGTGGTGTCGTGGCGCAGACGCTCGTTGGCGGCCAGTACGTCCTCACGGCGCGGGCGTCTGCGACGCGTCAGCGGCATCAGCATCAACTCGGGGACACGACCGACGACGACGTCCACGATACGCTCTTCGGTGAGGTTGCGCTTCGCGGGCACCGGGGCGTCCACACCTGGGTCGGCGGAGTGGCGTGGGAGCGTGACACCTTCGATCCACGCAACGTTCCCGCGTATGCGTATACCTACAACGTTCCTGGCGTGTTCGCGCAGGACGACATTGACGTCTTCCGCTGGTTGGCCGTGTCTGTGTCAGGCCGCGTGGACGTGCACAATAAAGTCGGCACGTTCTTCAGCCCGCGCGGTTCAATGCTCGTCCACGGCGCGTCGTGGAACAGCCGCGTGTCCGTCGGCAGCGGCTTCTTCGCGCCGACGCCGCTTACCGAGGACACCGAAGCCGCCGGTCTCGCGCGCCTCAAGATTGACGGACCGCTCAGGGCGGAGCGAGGTCGCAGCGCCTCGTGGGACGTGACGCGCGCGGCCGGACCACTGACGCTGACCGGCACGCTCTTTCGCTACGACGTCACCGATCCCGCGGTGGTCGATCGGTCGACGTATACGCTGTCGAACCTCAGCGTCGATACGATCATCAGTGGCGCGGAAGCGATCGCGACGTTCCGACGCGCACCGTTCAGTGTGACCGGTACCTACACGTATGTGCGGTCGCTTGAAGGTGTCGGCGTTGAACGCGCCGACGTGCCGCTCACGCCGCGGCACAGCGCCGGTCTGACGGCGATGTGGGAACGCGAGACCTGGGGCCGAGTCGGTGTCGAGTGCTATCTGACCGGCCGTCAGCGGCTCGAGGACAACCCCTACCGAAACGAGAGTGCGGCGTACGCGCTGATCGGTGGTTTGGTCGAGCGTCGGATCGGCCGCGTGCGCGTGTTCGTAAATGCCGAGAACCTGGCCAATGTGCGGCAAACCGACTGGAGTCCACTCTTGAGAAACGCGAGAGCCGTGGATGGCCGCTGGACCGTGGACGCATGGGCGCCGCTGGATGGCCGGGTTATCAACGGTGGTGTGCGCGTCAGCTTCTGACCGGTGGCGCGCTTCCAGCGGCGCCTTGATTCTGCGAGCATGAACGCGCACAATCACTCGGTGCGAAACCGCGTCAGACGTTTCCGGTTAGCGATCAGCGTGCTGCTACTCGTCGCGTCGATCGCCGCAAGTCCCATGGCGGACCTGCTGGCATCGGCAGTTGCCATGGCCTGCTGTGCGAAGACCGACTACACGTGCGCGGGTCTGAGCGCCCCGGACGATTGTTGTCAGCAGATGGACCACACGGCGCACGGCGTAGCTCCGGGCGCTCTTGCGAGCGCGCGCTCGGCATACCCCCCAACGGCTGCGATCGTCCCGGCGTTCAGCACTGACGTTGCCGCACCTGCATCCACTCTTTTCAATTCCGTTTCGCCGTTCACACGTCCACACGACCCGCCGCATCTCCATTCGTACAGCCTGCTGATCTGATCCCTGACTGCGCCCGTTTCCAGGACGTAGTGCGCCTTGCCGTGTATAAGGAGGGAATCGATGCGCGAACGAATGCTCAGCCTGCTCGGATTGACATCGTCGTTGACCACGCTCGTCTGTTGAACGCTGCCGATTGTGCTTGTGAGCCTAGGTCTAGGCTCCGTGATCGGATCCGCGTTTGAAGTCGCCCCGTGGCTGATGGAGATCGGCCGCCACAAAGCTGCCGTCTTCCTGACGGTCGGTGCGTTGCTGGCGGTGAACTACTGGCTTGCCGTTGTACGCCCGCGCCAGATGAACTGTTCGCCGGGCGAGGTCTGCCACGTCGATAGCAAAGCGATGCGCCTGAACCGCGCGCTGTTCTGGCTGAGTGTCGCCATTTACGCCGGGGCCGTGACGTTCACCTATGCGGCGCTCTGGTGGGTACGGATGCAATCATGAACATCACTCGCACGATTGGACTTGCGGTCATCGCGCTCGTGACCGGTGTCGCGCCGGCGCTTGCAGCCGGCCACGGGCCGGTATTCGGTTGGGCCACACCCACGCTGGGCCGGGGCGGATGGAGTCTGGATGAGGCGTGGACACTGCGCAGCGGCGAGGACGATCAACAGCAGCAGATGCTGAGGACGATGCTGTCGTTCGGGGTGACTGAGAACCTGCAGATCTCCGGATCCCTGCCGATGGTGATGACCGACGGACGTCTCGCCCCGGCGCGCATGATGAGCGCGATGTCCAGCGATCGGGAGTTCGAGGCGCTGGCGGCGTACCGATTCCAGAAGCGAACCATCGGCATCGGCGGCCGCCAGGAGAGCACCTTCTACGCCGGTGCGACGGCGCCTCTCGAACGCCAGCGGAATGGGACCGGCGTGGGAGGGTCCATCGAAGGCGGCATTTCCACCGGCTACGCCTCGCGCGCACACTACGTCTGGGTCGGCGGGAGCGTGCAGCACTATCTCGAACGCGGCGGCGACCAGTTCGGCGACTCGCGTCTGGTGACGGCGGTCTATGGCTATCGTCCTGCCGTGTTGCGGACCGAGGCGGGCAAACCTGACCTGCGCTTTTTCGTCGAGGTCACGGCGGAGGAGCGTGGCGCATCGCGCACGTCAGGCGTCGAGACAGCCGCAGGCGCGCGAACGGTCTTCGTCGGTCCGACGACCTTGCTCCTGCACAAGGCCATCGGACTCGAAGCTGGCGTGCTCTTTCCGGCCTACCAACGTGTCGATTCGACGTCGGTCAAGGAACACGTCCGTGTTGCGGTCAATCTCGCATACTTTTTCTGGTTGAAATAGGAGTGACGATGAAGGCGATCCGAGTTACTGCGACAACCATCACTCTGCTTCTCACCTTCGCGGCCTCCGGCCGCGCGGAACTGCGGCATGTCGAGATCAAGACGCTCGGCATGGATTGAGAGATCTGTTCCCACGCCGTGAGCGTGGCCATGAAGAGGAACGCCGCCGTCGCGCAGGTTCGCGTCAGCCTCAAGGAAGGGTTGACTATTCTTGACCTGAAGCCTGGCAACACCGCGACGGTGGCCCAATTGCGGCAGATCATCAAGAACAACGGTTTCGTGTCCAGAGAAATATCGGCGACAGCCCGCGGGGTGGTCTCGGCCGATCAGAAAGAATTTGTGGTCGGAGGCACGAACGAGCACCTGCTGCTGTCCTCTCCTCCACGTCGGAGCGGTGACGATTGGCTCATCGCGGCGCCAGCGCCGGGCCAGCGCTGACGGGAGACAAGATCGCCACGCGCGGCGTCTGCTAGAAGTTCAGCCGCAGCGCGAACTGCACCTGCCGGTTGGTGCCGAGTCCCACCGTCGTTCCGACCGTCGAGGTCAGCCGGCCGAACGTGCCTGCTGCCGCGGACGAGTAGCTCTGTCCCGGTTGAACGGTGTTGGCCGCCGGTGTGGCGCCCGCCGCGCCCGTCGGCAGCGAGTTCGGCAGCGTGCCGACCGGGTTGGCAAAGTTGTTCCGGTCGAACAGGTTGAAGATCTCGGCGCGAAACTCCATGTTCGGTCCCTTCCCGCCGAGGCCGATCTTCTTCGCGATCACCATGTCGATCTGCTGCGTGCCCGGTCCGTGAATCGAATTGCGTTCCAGGTTGCCGAAGGTGCCCGGCGCCGGCGTCGCGAACGCCGCCGGGTTCAGGTAGAGCAACCCGTCGCCGTTGTTGATGAAGGGTTCGGCGCCCGGGATCAGATCCGGCCGGCGCGTGCTGCGTGACGAACCACCACCGGGCGTGTTGATCAGCGCCGTCCGTCCCACCGCCGCGTTATTCCACACAACCCCCGCCGCGTCCACATAGACGATGTCGTTGCGGCCGACCAGCACGGGAACCGGCAGACCGCTGCGCGCGTTGACGATGCCGCCAACCGTCCATCCGCCGGCGATGGGCCCCGTCGCCGGAATTGCATACAGCAGGCTCAGGTTGAGGTTGTGGCGGATGTCGAAGTTGTTGTACCCGTTGTCGTAATCGAAGTCGGCGAGCGCGCGGGCGTTGTTGCCGGCCGTGGTCGCCTCGTTCGAGCCGCCGGTGTTGCCCTTGCTGTAGCCGAGCACGTACTGCGCGTTCATCGACACGCCCTTGACGGACCGGCGGCTGAGCGAGAGCTGCATCGCGTTGTAGCTGTCGTGGCCGCCGCTGGTCTTGTAGTCGATTTCCGCGTACGGCTTCAGGATCGTCGCGATCGTGCCGTCGGGATTGCGCGTGATGATGTCGAACTCGCGGATCTGGGTCGCGGCGTTCGCGCCGTTGGACTGCACGCCGATCGTACGGTTCGCGATGCTGCGGAGGAATAAGTTGCGGCCCTGGCTCCCGATGTAGGCCAGCGTCGCGACGGTGTTGCCGCCGAGTTCCTGCTGGACCGACGTCGTGTACTGGTAGATGCGCTCGGGAATCGAATAGTCGTTCGAGTAGGCGCGCGGCTGATACGACCGGTTGCCCGGGTTGTTGATGAAGTTCGGCCGGACCAGCGACGCGTCAAGCGGGAAGGCGAGGAGCGGGCCGCTCGACAGCGTGGTGTTGATGCGCTCGGCCTCGATCGGCTGAATCTGATCTTCGGTCTGGCCGGGGCCGACGAAGATCCCGAATCCGCCGCGCAGGACCGTCTTGGACGAAGGCGAGTACGTCAGCGAGATCCGCGGCTGAAAATTGTCCTTCCTCATCGTCAGGAACGCGGCCGTCGGGTCGTCGAGCTTGCCGGTTTCGATGTTGAAACGGACGTCGCGGTTGTCCGCCTCGCGCAGCGGCGTGTAGTAGTCGTAGCGCACACCGAAATTCAGCGTGAAGTTGGATCGCACGCGCCACTCATCCTGCGCAAACGCGACGTAGTACTCCTGCTTGGTGTGCTTCGGCCCGGAGGCGCCGTTGCTGAACGGGCTGGGCTCGCTCAGGTCGCCGAAGTACTGAATGGTGGACGGCGTGTTGGCGAGAAACGCCGTGAGGTTGGCGAAGCTGTAAGTGGCGCCGCCCAGCTGGTCGGTGGTCATGCGGATCGCCCGCGCATCGCCGCCGAGCTTGATGAAGTGATTGCCGGACACCAGGCTCAAGGAATCCGCGAAGGTCAGCGAATACGGATCGTAGGGAGCGCCCCGTCCGTTGCCGGCGCTGTTGACGCGGACGAGACCGCCCGGAATCGTCAACCCTGACGTCGCCCCCTGGCCGGCGATGCCGGTGTTGGCGACTGAGCCGCTGAGGTTCAGGTTGAAGTTCTCGAAGCCAGCCGACGTGGTCGCCCCGATGGTGCTCGGCGCGGCGTTGTAGCCGAACTTGAACTCGTTGACGAGGCCGCCGTTCAGGAGGCCCTGGACATTCAAGACCGCGTTAGAGGGGTTGGCGGTGATCTTCAGGTGGCGTCCCGACACGCCGTCGGGTGCGTCGCTGGCGCCCCGATCAGTGAAGACGCGCGCGTATGCGGACCAGTTGCTGGTCAGCTTGAAATCGACGCGGCCGCTGAACGAGTTTTCCGTGACGGCCTGACTCTGCTGCAGCTGCGCGATGTCGAAGTCCGGGTTGGTCGAGGCCCCGGCGAGAATCACCGCGCCCGGGGCAAGGAAACCGGATCGCAGGCCGGCGATGGCCGGCGCCGCACGGGCCCACGCCGACGCACTCGGCACGGCTTCCACGAAGTTCTTGCCGGCATCCAGCCGATAGCCCTCGTAGCTGCCGAAGAAGAAGGCCTTGTCCTTCGCGATCGGGCCGCCGACCGATCCGCCGAACTGGTTCTGTTTCAGAGGCGATTTTCCCAGGAAGGCGATCACGCCGCCGTCGACGCTTCGCTGCGAATCGAAGTAGTTCGGCGCATCGAATGTCTCGCTGCGAAGGTACTCGAACACGGACCCGTGCAGCTGGTTGGCGCCGGACTTCGTGATGACGCTGACCTGACCGCCGGTGCCGGTGCCGAATTCCGCGGGGTAACTGCTGGATTCGACGCGGAACTCCTGGACGTTTTCGAGGCTGGCCTGGAGCTTGAACGGCGTGTTGGTTTCACCGTTGACGTTACCCGGGGAGGCGTCGATGATCGCCGAACCTTCGACGCCGTCGTACTTGATGACGTTCTGTTCGTTGGCGCGCCCGCTGAAACGGACGTCCTGCCAGGTGCCGGTGCCGGCGTTCTGCGCGCCGGGCGCCTGCAGCATCAGCTGCGACATCTGGCGTCCGTTGACCGGCAACTCGGCGACTTCGCGCTCGCTGACGTTGACGCCGAGTCGCGCCGAGCTGACGTCCAGCAGCGGAGCGACCCCGACCACGGTGACTTCTTCCTGCACGCCGGCCGGTTTGAGTTCGAAGTCGAGCGTCAACTCCTGGCTGGTGGCCACCGGCATTGCCGTGTACTCGATAACCCGGAAGCCGTCCTTCTCGACCTTGATGGCGTAGGTGGAGGGACGGAGCGAGCCGATGAGGAAATAGCCCTGGCCATTCGTCTGGGCGGTCCGCTGCTCGCCGGTGCGTTCGTTCTTCACCAGCACCTTCGCGTCCGTGACGAACGCGCTGCTCGAATCGCGCACGATGCCGGACACGCGGCCCTGCTCACCTTGTGCAAACGTCACGGCCGGCAGTGCGCCAAACAGCAGCACCAGAGCCGCCGACATAAAAAACTTCATCAGTCCTCCCACGGTCCGGCTTGGGCCGGACGCTCAATGAGAGAAAGGGTACGAGCGCGGTGTGTGGTCGGAGTGACGGGGATGTTACTGGGGTGTTAACAAAGGGGGCCTCTGGTCTCTAGACCCGGGTCCCTGGCTTGATCACGCCGTCTTTGGGCACGATGATCACGCCGTCGCGGATATAGTATCCGTCGCCGTCGGCGCGCTGCACGCCGGCCTCGTTCACCAGATACGCGCCGTCGCCGATGCGGGCGTTCTTGTCCACGATCACGCGATCCAGCACGACGTCGCGGCCGATCCCCAAGCGCGGCAGGCCGCTCTTCGGCATCACCGGATGGTCCGCTTCGTAATAGTCCGCGCCGAGCAACACCGATCGCCGGATTGTGGCGCCGCTCTGAATGTTCGTGCGGATCCCGACAATCGATCCTTCGATCGTCGAGCGGTCGATGGAGCAGCCTTCGGCGACGATGGCCTCGCGCGCCGTGCATTCGTTCAGCCGTGCGCCCGGCAGGAACCGCGCGCGGGTGTAGAGCGGCCGGCCCTGGTCGTGCAGCTTGAACGGCGAGTCCGGGCGCGTCAGCATGATGTTCGCGTCGTAGAACGATGCGACGGTGCCGACGTCGGCCCAGTACCCGCGAAACAGGTGCGCGTGCACGTTGTAGCGTCCGAGCGCTGCCGGGATCAGCTGACGGCCGAAGTCCGTCGCGCCGGCCTCCTCGATCGCCTCGAGCAGGACGTCACGCGTGAAGACGTAGACGCCCATCGACGCCACGAACGGCTTGTTCGCCACGAATCCGCGCACCGCTGCCTCGGGTGGAATGCTCTGGCCGATCTCGTCGAGACGCTCGCGCTTCGGCTTCTCCTCGAACGCCACGATCTGGCCTGCGCCGTCGAATCTGAAGATCCCCATCGCCGACGCGTCCTCGATCGACACCGGCTGCGCCGCAATCGTGATGTCGGCGCCGCGATCGACGTGGGCGTCCACGAGCTCCGAATAATCCATCCGGTAAATATGATCGCCGGCGAGGATGAGGTAGTAGTCGGCGTCGTAGCGCACGATGTGTCGCGCCGCCTGCCGCACGGCGTCCGCGGTGCCCTGATACCAGTTGGGGTTGTCGGGCGTCTGCTCGGCCGCCAGGATCTCGACAAACCCCTGGCTGAACGGGTCCATGCGGTAGGTCTGCGAGATGTGCCGGTTCAGCGACGCCGAGTTGAACTGCGTCAGCACGAAGATCCGGCGGATGTCGGCGTGCAGGCAGTTGCTGATCGGGATATCGATGAGGCGGTAGCTGCCGCCGATCGGTACAGCTGGCTTGGACCGCAACTGCGTGAGGGGAAAGAGGCGCGAGCCCTGCCCGCCGCCCAGAATAATCGCGAGAACCTCGTTGTTCATCGGCATGCGCACATGAAGAGTAGCATTCACCCCTTCCACCGTGTAACAACCGTGTAAACGGATCTGCTACACTTCCCGAGCTTATGGCCTTTCGACTGCTGCCGCGCGAGGAGAAGTTCTATTCCGATTTCCAGGCGCTCGCCGACGAGCTGAAGCGCGGCGCGCGTCTGCTCGAAGAGATGCTCGCGCCCGAGCGGCCGATCTGGGACAAGGCGGATGAAATCAAGGAAGTCGAGCACAAGTGTGACTACTTGACGCACGAGATCATCCAGCGGCTGAACCGGACGTTCGTCACACCGCTCGACCGCGAGGACATTTTCGCGCTCGCCCGTTCGCTCGACGATGTGATGGATGCGATCGACGCGTCGGCGACGCTGGTGCGCCTCTATCGCCTCGACTCGGTCCGCTTCGGCGCCCGCGAGCAGGCCCACATCATCAGCGCGTGCACCGAGCAGGTGCGCCTCGGCCTCGGCGCGCTCGAGCAGAAAAAGGGGCTCGCCACCCACGCCATCGAAATCAACCGGCTCGAGAATGAAGCGGACCGCATTCACCAGTTGGCCGTCACGAAACTCTTCGAGGACGAGCGCGATCCGATTCTGGTCATGAAGTGGAAAGAGGCGCTCGACTTCCTCGAAGACGCAAGTGATCGCTGCGAGGACGTCGCCAACGTTCTCGAGGGCGTCATGGTCAAGCACGGATAGCCTCTGATGCTGTTCTGGACGGTCGCCGCGCTCATCTTCGTTGCGCTCGCCTTCGACTACATCAACGGATTCCACGACGCCGCGAACTCGATTGCGACCGTCGTTTCCACCCGGGTGCTGTCGCCTGGCCAGGCGGTCGTCTGGGCCGCATTCTTCAACTTCGTCGCGGCGTTCACCTTCGGCACCGCGGTCGCCAAGACCGTCGGGTCCGGTATGGTGGACGTGAAGATCGTGACGTTCGCGGTGATCTTCGCCGGCCTCACCGGCGCGATCATCTGGGATCTGATCACGTGGTACTACGGGCTGCCGACCAGCTCGTCGCACGCGCTGATCGGCGGCTACGCGGGCGCGGCCGTCGCCAAAGCAGGCTTTGCCGCGATCATCACGAGCGGCTGGACCAAGACGATCCTCTTCATCTTTCTCTCGCCGCTCATCGGCCTGGTGCTCGGCTTCGCGATCATGACGGCGATCATGTGGATGTTCCGCTGGATGCCGCCGTCACGCGTGGATCGCCTGTTCCGCCGCCTGCAGCTGGTGTCTGCCGCGGCGTTCAGCCTGAACCACGGCGCCAACGACGCGCAAAAGACAATGGGGATCATCGCCGGCGTGCTGTTCGCGGCGCGCTACATCGATCACTTCTACATACCGATCTGGTCGTGCTCGCGGCGCACGCGGCGATCGGCCTCGGCACGCTCGCCGGTGGGTGGCGCATCATCCACACGATGGGTTCGAAGATCACCAAGCTGCAGCCGGTCGGCGGCTTCGCGGCGGAAACCAGCGCGGCGATCTCGATCCTCATCGCCACGCAGACCGGCGTCCCGGTCAGCACCACGCACGCGATCACCGGTGCGATTGTCGGCGTCGGCGCCGTGCGCCGCTTGTCCGCGGTGCGCTGGGGTGTGGCCGGACAAATTGTGTGGGCGTGGGTGCTGACGATTCCCGCCGCGTTCTTCATCTCGGCGGTGACGTTCATCCTGCTGCGCATGGCCGGCGCGCACTAGATCGCGAAACGCACGAAACAGAATACATCTCACGAAAACCACGAAAAAGAGCGAGCTATTTCTTTTCGTGTGTTTCGTGGTTACGGCAGTCGCGCGACCGCGGTCTCGACGCGCAACCGCTCGCCCGTTCCGGTCCAGGCCACGATCAATTCCTGCCCGCCGCGCGCGAGGCGCGGATATCCGCTGTTCCGGCGCATACCAAGGTCGGTGACGACGACGGCTGCTGACCGCTGACCGTTCCGCTCGATCCGCCGCACCTTGAACACGGCGCTCGTGTTCGCGAACTCGACCCAGCCCACCACCGCGGATCCGTCCGGCATCTGCTCCACATCGACCCTTCCCAGCGATCCCACATCGTCTACCCGAATCGGCGACGTGAACGTGCGCCCGGAGTCCTGCGAGAACGCCACCAACGCGTGACCCTCGTCCTGCGGCGCGGAAAACCAGGCAACCGCAACGTTGCGATCGACCGCGCTCAGCGCGGGTCCGTTGACCGGGCAACCCGCGATCTTCCAGCCGTCGTTGTGCACCGCCGCGGGTACGGTCCACGCTTCGCCGGTGAATCGCGAGACGTAGATGTCGCGCGTCTCGTCCGCCGATCGATTGCGGTAGGCGACGATCGGGCCGTCGTACGTGACCGCAGACGCGGTGGGGCAGCACTCGCACACGCGCAGATCGATCGGACCCTCGGACACCTGCTTCCAGCCGCGATCGAAACGTGCCGCGCGCAAACCCATATCACCGGCGCCCTCATCGCTGGGGCCGGCGCCAGGCGTCATTGCGCGGCCGTCGAGCCAGACGACTCCGAGGCCCTTGCCGGAATCGAAGAGCGACGCGAACCCGTGCTGCGTCCTGGTGCCGTCGTGGTGCGCGAAAACGGCGTTGACCACGTGCGTCCATCGTCGGTTGATCGCGCGAGACGCAGGTCGTAGCCGGCCCCGGCGTGCTCCTGCATCCAGTGCGCGACGAGCGTGTGATCGGCGAGCCGCACCACCGACGGCACGTCCGCCCAGTTGGACAGCAGGTCGCTGCCGACGACGATGCGGCGAGCCTCCGACCAGCCGGCGGCCGTCCGCTCGGAGAACTTCAGCTTTGTTTCCGAGCCGGCGCTCTCCAGCCAGCTGAGGATCACGCTGCCATTCGAGGACGTGAGCTGAGGCTGCGCGCTGGCGTCCGCGGCGGGTGAGTCCAGATGATTCAGATGCAGCGTCCAGTTCGCGACGGCCGGCGGAGCTGTTCGTCCGCAGGCGGCGATCGCCAGAGAAGCGGTGAGAGCCGACGCGGCGAACCCGTTTTTCATGACGCTGTAGTTGGGGCTTGTCAAAGCTCCGCGTGAAGTGCGAAGACTAACGCTTCAAGAGGCGCTAAGGCTGGAATTGGTATACGGAGTTCTTTCGTGCCAATGTGCGCGTGAAACCGAGGGTGGAGCAGAGGTCTTTGGTGGGCTTGGCCAAGATCAAAGCGCAGAAATTCTGGTTGTGATCCCGTCGGAAACCGCAAATGAAAACGATAGCTAACTACTTTGAGTTGCGTTGCGCCGCTCGGTTCAAATTGTATCGAGAAGCTAATACGAGCTCCATCGTTTCTGTGCAGGAATGTTCCGGTCGCCTGTCCCTTGTCGAAAACCTCGCCGTAGGTGAGGGTCAGAAACGGTCCGACTTTTCGTTTCTTCAGATTTGGTCCGATCTCGTTCGGCGCCGTCTTGAGCAGTCCCTCGTCGGACATCAGAATCAAGTGCGTTCTGAACCCTGAAACGACCCGATAGAGAGGGCCATCAATCAGGATCGGCGAAGAGTAGGACCGTGTCTCCACGGCCCGCCCGATCTCGTGGGCTCTTTCTTCAGCGGTCAATCAAGTCACCTCGCCCCAGAAGCGCGAGCCACTCGGAGAACTCCGGTTCTGGGCTAATGAGGTGTTCTTGTGCCTGCTTGATCACTTCGGCATCCGTAAGACCGAACGCGTCTCGTAGAGCAGTCAATCGATCGTCGCGTTCGGCCTGGCTGAGCCGTTCTTCTTCAGGCTGCAGTTCAAAAACCGCTCCACCCGCCCAGCTTAGAATGTTGGGCGCTGAGGCGGCCATCTTGTCTGCTGATGCTCGATCTATGACCGCTACCACCGGCGCTCGACCGCCCAGCCTACTCCGCATAGCATCGAGCCGTCGCCACGCTTCGCTATCCAGATCCAAGCCTGAGACGATGGATATGTGCGTCCCGCCCTGAACGAGTTGAGCAATAAGGCCACGCACGTCTGCGGCAGCGTGAATCACTTGTGGCAAACCACCCAGTTGCGCCAGTTCTCCAGTCAGTTCGTCAATAACTCGCGACTGTTCGAGCGCCGGCGCCATCAGGACTAACCAGTCGCCATCATTCGCACGCAGCAGAACGCGACTTGCGAATTCCGCGATGGTAGTGCGTGGTGGATTCACTTTTCGGCCAACATTGCCAGTAGTGGATCAATAGTCGGATGCACGACGTAGCGCTTGTCTTGATCGCCATACTCAAGAACCCGGCGCGTTGCTAGCAGGGCGATGTCTTCGTCGGATGTCTGGATGAATGTTCCGTGAGTCCGAACCCGTTGCAGCGTTTCGATTTGAGCTTGGGTCAAGCCGAGCATTAGGTCGCGGCCAAATGCCTCTGTCGCTTCGGAGACATGATCGAGTTCGATGGCCAAAGCTCCGGACAGATAGGCTTCTTCGCCGGCGGATCTTCCAATCGCCATCAGATCCCTGAGTACGCCGCCAGAGAACCTTGCGACAGAGGTCGCGCATTCGTCTGGCAGGATCGCGCTTGGGACTCTGACCGCCAAGACCTGTTTTAGGAAACTGAGGCCATCCTGACCACCGATGTCGACGGCTGGAACTTGGTACAGGTAGTCAAAGCGATCAGCGACCGGTCGATGAATGCCAAACAGGATCGCGAGTGGGCCAACGATGACGGCTCCAATTCCAGCCTTGCGAATTGCCCGCATGTCTTGGATCACGAGGTTCTCGAACTGAGCAAGGTCAGTCATTCGATCCAAGGAATCGAAGACGAGGACTGGATGAGCAACCTGTTCACGGGTCGCACTGACCAAGTCCTCAAGCAGCTTCGCTTGGGCTGCGACGCCTGAGGCAAGTGGCGGTTCTGGTGGAATCAGAACTCCGGGAAATGTGACCTCACGATGAAACGGCCGACCATCGTCCTCAAGATCCTGATCATCGTTTGAGTCTTCTTCATACCACTCTGTGTGGCCATGGGCCCGCTGGCGAAAGTTCTTCCTCTCCTTGGCGGCAGCCTCGGTTCCAACACTCGTCAAGTATCGATCGAGCGCCAGTCCCGCCACGGCGACGAGGCCACCGGTCTGCATGCGAGAAAGATCGTTGTATAGGCTGACGTCCGCGTAAATGCCGACCACGTCTGGTAAGGATCGCAACTTCTCTTCCACCCGCAATAGTTCGGTCGTTTTGCCCGTACCAATGCCGCCTACGACAAGGTGCGTCGCAGTTGGCGCCAAGTCAATCCGAGGAACCAACCGATCTGCCACCGTCTTTCCCGGAGGAGTGACGTACAGTCCCTGCTCAACGGCCGTCCTTGGAGAAGCGCCGGGGGTTAGGTGCTGTATGTACTCGCGGAACAGCTCCCTCCGGTTTCTTAGCTGAGTGGACATTTGGGCCATTCTACTCGCCCCGGCCTGGCTCTTCTACCAACGAGGCGGGTCATTACTGACTTATTCCGCCGGGCTCGGGATGGTGATCGTGAACCGCGCGCCGCCGTCCGGACCGTTCTCCGCGCGCACCATGCCGCCGTGCAGTTCGATCAGGTGCTTGACGATCGCCAGACCGAGTCCCGTACCGCCCGGGTCACGTGCCCGCGACTTGTCGACGCGGTAAAAGCGCTCGAAGACGCGCGACAGATCGTCATCGGGGATCCCCGGACCTTCATCCGCGACGGTCATTGTCATGTTGCCGTTGAGCCGTTGCGCGCGGATATGGATCGTCGACTGCTCCGGCGCGTAGGTGATGGCGTTGGCCACCAGATTGCGCAATGCGTCGTGGAGCTTTTCCGGATCGGCGCGCACGGTTTCCGCGCCAGGCGCGATTGTCACTTCGATGCGCTGGCGGCGTTCGACCGCTGACGGCAGGAGGTCGGCGACGACGGTCTCCAGCAGGTTGTGCGAATCGCAGCCGATGACGTCGAGGGTCTCCTGACCCGCGTCGAGTTGCGCCAACCGCAGCAGATCCTTGACCAGGCGCTCCATGCGCTGCGTGTGCCGCGCGATAATCGCAAGGAACTTCCGGCGATCGTCCTCGTTGGTGTCGTCCTCGGACAGCGCTTCGACGTAGCCGCGAATCGCGGTCAGCGGCGTGCGCAGCTCGTGCGAGACGTTGGCGACGAAGTCGCGCCGGATCTGATCGACACGTCGCAGGGCGGTGATGTCGTGCAGCACGAGGATCACGCCGTGCGCGACGGCGCCCGCCGCCGGCGCTGCCGTGGCCATGATCGTACGTGAGGGATCGCGCGGCGGTGAGAACTGCAGCGCGTCAGGCTTGCGTCCGCCCATGACGCCAGCCACGAGTTCGGCGATCGCCGGGAGGCGGATGGTCTCGATGTAGGGCCGGCCGATTCCGCGATGGCCCTCGTCCAGTTTCAGCATCTGCCGCGCCGCGTCGTTCACCAACTGCAGTCGCGCCTGCGGATCAACGACGATCACGCCTTCGACCATGCCGGCGAGGATCGCTTCCATCCGTGCGCGATCGCGCGCCTGTTCGCTGAGGCGCCGTCCCACTTCCTGCACCGAGTCGTCCAGCGCGCGTGCCACCGTGCCGAGATCATCGTCGCCGAAACCGAGACGCGGCGGCGTGAGATCGCCGCGGCGGTACTGCTCGGCGATTCCCGCAATCAGGCGCACCCGTTTACCGATGCGCGCCGAGAAGATCCAGGCGATGGCCGCGCCGCCAAGCAGCGCGACGCTGAGGGCGGTCAGCGTGGCGGTGAGCACCGGCTGAAGCTGCTGCCGGACGTCGGTGAGCGGCAGCGCGAGCCGCACGAACGCGATCGCCGGATGCGTCACCGCGACCGCGACGTAGAGCATGTCCATTTTTACCGTTGCGCTATACCGCCGGGCATGGCCGAGATCTTGCGCACGCGCCTCGATCACTTCCGGACGCTGCGCGTGGTTTTCGACGACTGCCAGACCCTCGAGCGACTCGGCAGAATCGCCAACGACGCGGCCGTCCGGCGCGATGAACGTCACCCGCGCGCCAATCAGTTGACCGATGCGGCCGGCCTCGGCGTTGATCTCCGGCACAGACAACAGCGGAGCGCCGCGCGTCAGCATTTCGGCGGCCATCCGCGCTTCCGCGACGAGCGTGGCTTCGATCCTCGCGTCGATCTGCTGACGCATCGTCGTGGCGAAGAACGCGCCGGCGACTGCGAGCGCGAGGATCGACGCCGACAACGCGGCGAAAAAAAACTTGGTCTGGAACGTGGCGCGCGGGGGAGGCGGTGCCATGGACTACGGGATGGGGTCGACCAGTTTGTAGCCGAACTGCTTCACGGTGACGAGGCCGTCGGCGAGCACCGGCAGCTTTTCACGCAGCCGCCGCACGTGGACGTCGACCGTGCGCGTGCCGCCGGTGTAGCGGTAGCCCCACACGTCGGTGAGCAGCACATCGCGCGAGAGCACGCGTCCGCGATGCTGCATCAGATATTCCAGCAGCAGGAATTCCTTGGCGGTGAGGGTCACGTCCTGACCACCAGACGACACGAGATGCCTATCGGTGTCGAGCGCGATCGGTCCGTAGGCCAGCGTCTTGGCCGCCGGTCCGGCGCCGCGATGGGCGCGGCGGAGCAGCGCGCGCACGCGCGCGACGAGCTCGTTCGGGCTGAACGGCTTGGCCATGTAATCGTCGGCGCCCAGCTCGAGCCCGACGATACGCTCGGATTCTTCGGCGCGGGCGGTGAGGATGATGATCGGGATGGCGGCGGTCACCTCGTTGGCGCGTACGAGGCGGCAAATCTCGAGGCCGTCGACCTGCGGCAGCATCAGATCCAGCACCAGGAGTCCGGGTGGCTTCGCGGCGATCGCCTGCAGCGCTTCGCGCCCGGAGGCGGCCCGGTCGGTGACGAAGCCCGCCTTGTCGAGATAGCGCGCCACGAGTTCGGCGATGTCCGGATCGTCCTCGACGATCAGGATGCGCGTCGGCATGGCGTCATTCTACTTGGGGCTTGGGGCTTGGGTCTGGGGACTTGGGGCTGGACGCGGCACCGGTCTGCGTTCTGACCAAACCGTAGTCCCCGGTCCCTAGTCCCTATAGAATCTCTCTCATGCGTATCATCCTTGTAACGGCGCTCGCGGCTCAGTTGATCGCTCCCGCTCCCAAGCCTGGTCACGCGACGATTCTGGCGTCGCCGGCGCTGGTCAGCGGCGCGGCGGGCGCCAAACTCGCGCTGTTTGTCGACGTCGCTCCGAAGCCGGGCATTCACGTCTACGCTCCCGGGTCGAACGACTACATTCCGATCACGGTGAAGCTGACCCCGCAGGCGGAGGTCAAATTCGGCAAGGTCGCGTATCCGAAGTCCGAGATGATGACGTTCGCGGACGAGAAGGTGCCGGTGTTTCAGAAACCGTTCCGGCTGACACAGGACATCGCGTTGGACAAGTCCGCGAAGGCGGGATCGACCGTGACCGTGGCCGGGACCGTGAACTACCAGGCTTGCGACGACCGCGTCTGCTATCCGCCGGAGTCTGCGCCGGTCAGCTGGACGGTTGTGGTCAAGTAGTGCGGGCCTTCAGGCCTGCATATTAGAAGAGTCTTCCGATCAGCGGATAGCCCCACACGACGCCGAGGACCGTCGACACGCAGCCGACGGCGAGCGACAGACCGCGTGCGAGGCGTTGGTTGCTGCCGGCGCGCGCCAGCGGCCACCCGAGCAGACCCGACAGCGCCGCCATGCCCAGCGTCGATCCCAATCCGAACACGACCATGTAGGTGATGCGCGCCGCCGTGGACGGCAGCGTCGCGACCACCAGCGCGGTGAGGGCGCCGCTCCCGGCCAGGCCGTGCACTGCGCCGACCAGCAGCGGTCTGCGCGCAAGCGTCCACGTGCCGATGTGAATGTGCGCCGGCGCGCCCTCGTGCACGTGCATCGTGTGACCGTGCTGATGGACGTGCGAGGGGCCCGAGGGCCCCTGCCGCACCGCGAGGTCGATCGCGCGCACGCCGAGGCCGATCAACATCAGTGCGACGCAGAACTCGAAGCCGTCGGCGATTCGCACCGGCATCTCCGCGCGCAACACGACCAGCACCGTGCCGACGGCGAGCAGCGAGAAGGTGTGGCCGAGGCCCCAGCAGATGCCGAGAAACGCGGCCTTGAAACTGTGGCGTTCACCGGTGACGAGCGTCGATACCGCGGCAAGATGATCGGGTTCGAGCGCGTGCCGCATCCCGAGCAGCGAACCGAGGCCGGAGCTGGTGATGAGTTCGAGCACTGGCATGATGCGGACGCTGATATTCTATCCTAGGAGTTCCTGATGATCTGGCTCGCGGTGGCAGCTGGCGGTGCGCTGGGATCGATGGCGCGGCACGGCGTGAACATCTTCTTCGGGCACGTGCTCGAGCGCGCGACGCCGTACGCGACCGCGGCCGTGAACCTGCTTGGATCCTTCGTCATCGGGTTCCTGGCCGCGCGCATCGCGAACGGACGGCTGCACTGGTCCACCGAACTGCGCACCTTCGTGTTCGTCGGCATCCTCGGCGGCTTCACGACGTTTTCGAGCTACATGCTCGACACCTTCACGCTCGGTCACGGCGGCGACCACGCGATGGCGTTCTGGAACGTCGCGCTGCAAACCGCGTTTGGACTGGCGGCGGTCTGGGCGGGGTACCGGATTGGCATATCGCTCGGCTAAAGCCTTCGCGCTACGCTCAGCCCTCAGCCCCAAGCCCCCAGTCCCCTCCGTCCGCCGTCGCCTGTCCTACGTGCTGACCGCGTTCAAAACCGTGCGGGAGGCAGAGCGGCGTCAGCTCGAACTCGAACTGCTGACGCGGGACGCGGAACTGCGTACCCTGCGCGCGCAGATCGATCCGCACTTTCGCTACAACAGCCTCAATTCGATCAGCGCCTTGACGACCAGCGATGCGCCTGGCGCGCGGCGGATGTGCCTGCTGCTCGGCGAGTTCCTGGCAACACGCTGGACGTGCGCCTGCGCCTCGCTCGAGGGCGGCGTGATCCGGCTCGACATCGCGCGACAAAACGAACGGCTGACGATTGTGATCGAGAACCCCTGCGACGCAGACGTGGCCGTCTCGCGGGCCGGAGGCATGGGGCTGGCCAACGTGCGCGGCCGGCTCGAGGCCATGTTCGGCCGCGAGGCGAGCATGGACACGCGCGTGGACGCGGGGCAGTTCCGCGTCGAGCTGCACCTGCCGGTGATCACCTGATGCTTCTGAAAATCGCGATCGTCGACGATGAGAATCTGGCGCGCGCGGTGGTGCGCGAGTACCTGGCGGGCATGCCCGATGTCGAGATCGTGGCCGAGTACGCCAACGGATTCGAAGCGGTGAAGGCGGTGTCCGAGGTGCAACCGGATCTGCTGATCCTCGACGAAAAAAAGAGCCCAGGACCGAAGGCGCGCCGCCCTCAGCCCTGAGCCCTAATCCCTAAGCCCTTTTCTTCTTACTAGCTGCCCGGCGTCATGAGATGCGCGGTCGACGTGCCCGCGTCCATGATCCAGACGCCGCCCTGCTTGTTGTCCGACGGCAGGCCCGTGGACGCCGTCGTCGCGCCCGGCACGGCGATCGTGACGTGCAGCCGCGTGTGATCCTTGTCGGCGCCGTTCATCGTGTACCACACCGAGCCGTACTCCGGCTTGGCGCGGGTGCCGTCTTTTTCCGCCGCCGCCAGTGCCGCGGCCTTCGCGGTCTTGTCGAGGATCGCTTCGAACTTCTTGTTCTGCACGATGCGGGGGATGTTGGCGACGCTCGAGCACTGCACGGCGAACGGCTGCTCGCCGGGCTCGCCGGAGCGGTCGTAGCAGACCAGGCGGTTGGTGCCGGGCTTCAGTGTGTCGTAGGTGCCGTCAGCCTTGAACTTGATGACCGCGGCGCCTTCCTTCATATTGCGCGGCGCCGGCATCAGCGCCTTTTCAATGGCTTCCGCCGGCGTTTGCGCGAACGCGCTACCGGATACCGCGACCAGACCGAGGACGAACAGGATCGTGCATTTCATTCGACTAACCCTCCAGTTTCAGATTCACGCTTCTCTTACACCATGACTACGAATCAGGAAATACACCGCGACGACGACGAGTAAACCACCGTTGATGCCGATCACTGTCGGTGCGCCAATCAGCGTGGCGAAGTAGCCGCTGACCAGGCTGCCAAGCGGCATCCCGCCGCGGAATGCCAGCATGTAGATGCTCATCACGCGCCCGCGCATTTCGTCGGGCGCGATCAGCTGGATGAGCGACGTGACGGTGGAAAACACGATCATCAGCGCCGCGCCGGTGAAGACCAGCAGGATATCGCTCAGCCACATCACCCGCGACATCGCGAACCCGATGATCAGCAGGCCGTAGATCGCCTGGACGACGAGCGCCGTCAGGCCCATGCGGTTGAACTTGCCCAGCCAGGCGATCGTCAGCGCGCCGATGATCGAGCCGAGCCCCGAGAACGCGATCAGGTGGCTGTAGGTGCTGGCGCCCTCGTGAAATACCTGCTGCGCGAATATCGGCAGGAACGTCAGCACCGTAAACCCCAGGAACGTCGTCGCCGCCGCGAGGACGATGAAGGCCTTGAGGCTGGGGTGATGCCGCACGTACGACAGTCCGCTCTGGAGTTCGTCGCGCATACCTTTGGAGGCCGCCGGCGGAATGTGCTTCACGCGCAGCGCCATCAGCGTGTTGATGACGACGACAAACGACAGCGCATTCAGCGCGAAGCAGGCGTTCATCGCCTGCGGTTCGTTGTAGCCCCACTTGGTAAACACCACCAGCGTCGCGGCGAAGAGCAGCGGCCCGATGACGCGCGCGACGTTGAACTGAATCGAGTTCAGCGCGACGGCGTTGGGCAGATCTTTCTTGTCGACCAGCGACGGGATCAGCGACTGATACGCCGGACCGCCGAACGCCTGCGCGAAGCCGGTGATCGAGGACAGCACCAGGATGTGCCAGACCTGCACGACGTGCAGGTACATCAGCAGCGCGAGTGCGGCTGATGTGGCCATCTGCACGTACTGCGAGGCGATCAGCGTCCGCCGGCGATCGCGGCTGTCGGCGAGCACGCCGCCGATCAGCGTGAAGAGGATGATCGGCAGCTGCTGCAGGAACGCGTCGAGGCCGAGGTAGAACGGCGAGTGCGTCAGCGACAGCACGAGCCAGTTCTGCGCGACGATCTGCATCCACGTGCCGATGCTCGAGGTGCAGGCGCCAAACCACTGCACGCGGAAGTCGCGGTAGGTGAACGCCGCGAACATCCGGCGCGTCGTGCGCGCGCCAAGGGACGCGGGCGCGGGCGTGACGGTGGCCTCGGCGGTAGCGGTGGCTGACGCGTGGATGGGTTCGGCCAAAGAAAAAAGGGCTAAGGGCTTAGGGCTAAGGGTTTACGGTCAAGAGTTAGGGTTACTAATTTACAACACTTGATCCCGCGTAGGGCCTGCCATATACTCCGCTCGAAAGGCGAAGATAAGGCGAAAACGATATGGCCCTTGCACGCGCTGACCTTGAATCACTCCTCCGCGCCCGCCAGCTCGATCGCACGCTGACGACGGCGTTGCCACAGGTGGACCCGCGGGACGAACACGCCCTGGCCTCGTCTGGCGTTAGTGCCTTAGACGCGCGTTTGGGCGGTGGGTTTCCGCGTGGCCAGCTGTCCGAGCTGGTGGGCCCGCGATCGTCGGGCCGCACCAGTCTCCTGCTGCAGATGATCGCGGCGGCCACCGCGCGCGGCGAGCTCGTGGCGCTCGTCGACGCGCTCGACATGTTCGACGTCGAGTCGGCGATGGCGGCCGGCGTCGATCTTAGCCAGTTGCTCTGGATCCGCGGGCACATCGTTACGAACCAGGGGCTGTGCCGCGATTTGAATCAGCGCGCCATCGAACAGGCGATTCGCGCGTTCACACTGGTGCTTCAGGCGGGCAACTTCGGCCTGGTCGTGTTCGACGTCGCCGAAGCGCCGGCGGATGCGGTGCGGCGGCTGCCGTTCACGACATGGTTGCGGCTGCAGCGGATGGTGGAAGGGAGTCAGACCGCCTGTGTCCTGATCGGGACCGAGCCGATGGCCAGGAGCTCTGCTGGACTGACGCTGCGCCTCGACCAAAGGGCTCAGGGCTTAGGGCTCAGGGCTGGGGCCAAATTCGACGCGCAGCTATTCAACGGTCTCGATGTGGAAGTCCGTGTCGTCCGCGCGCGTGCGCGTGAGCAAGAGGAGACGAGCGTTGCCCTCAGCACCTCCGCCTAATCCGCTGAATCCGCAATCCGCAACCCGCAATCCGCAATCGCTGTACGCGTGTCTCTACCGTCCCCCTGATTTCTCGGCGAACTCCGCGATCTCCGCGGTTTCTTCTTTGATCGCGATGGCGCAGGAGTTTTCGCCACGCTTCGAGAGGCATCGCGACGATTTGGTGTCGGTGGACGTCAGCGGGTTGTCGCGCCTGCTGGGTCCGGCGCGGACCATCGGCGAGGAAATGCGCCGAGAGGCCGCCGCGCGCGGCGTGCGCGTGCACGTCGCGGTCGCCGGTACGCGGATGGCCGCATTGCTGCTCACGATCGCGCGTCCGGGGCTGACGATTGTTGCGCCGGGCGATGAAGCCGCCGCGCTCGCGCCGTTGGCGATCGGGATCCTGGAAAAGATTTCCTGCGAAGACATAGGAACGCAAAGCTCGCAAGATTTTGCGGCCTTTGCGTCCTTAGCGTTCAAAAAGTGGGGGTTGAAGACGCTCGGCGAACTGGCCGCGCTGCTGTCCGCCGATCTCGCCTCGCGTCTGGGTCGTCCCGTGCTGGCGTGGCAGGCGATGGCACGCGGTGAGGATCTTCGTCCGCTCGTGCCGATGCTCGAGGAGGAGCGGTTCGAGTCGTCGCTCGATCTCGAATGGCCGATCTCGGATCTCGAGCCGCTGTCATTCGTGTTGACGCGGCTGCTCGAGCCGTTGTCCACGCGTCTCGAGCGGCGCGATCGCGGCGCCGCGGTGCTGCACCTCCTGCTGCGCCTCGTGACAAAGGAAACGACGAAGCGTCGTCTGGAGCTGCCGACGCCGATACGCGATGTGCGCGCGCTGCGGACGCTCGCGCTCCTCGATCTGGAAGCGCACCCGGCCGAGGCCGCGATCGATCGCGTGACGATCGTCATCGACCCGACGCCGGGCCGCGTGGTGCAGCACACGCTCTACACGCGCACGCAGCCGACACCCGAACAGCTCTCGACACTCCTCGCGCGGCTTGGCGCGTTGATGGGGCCCGACCGCTTCGGCGCGCCGGCCGCGGTCGACACCGAGCGCCCGGGTGCATTCGCGATGGTGCCGTTCAAAACCGATGTGGCGCAGGGCTTCAGTCCTGCGATCGATCGCAAGGCTGAAGCCTTGCGCCACGCTCGACTGGAGCCCTCCGCCCTGAGCCCTGAGCCCTCTGTCGTCTCAGCTCTTCGCCGCTGTCGTCAGCCGGTTCCCGCGCGTGTGGCGGCGGTCGATGGCCGTCCGGTGCGCGTCACCACCGATCGCCACGGCTTCGCCGGCGGTGCGGTCACGCAGTGCGCCGGGCCGTGGAGAACGTCGGGGGAGTGGTGGTTGGAAGGGGCGGGTGGGTCA
>JANYHS010000005.1 GCA_025358945.1 Acidobacteriota bacterium | reverse complement strand
CGCGGTGCTGCGGGCGGGCGCGTTCTTCACGTACTTATCGAACCAGTTCAGCCGCTCGGCGATCACGTGCAGCAGCGTCTCCCTCGCCGCGTAGCCGTGCGCCTCGTTTGGCAGCGTGACGTAGCGCACCGTCGCGCCGTGACCCTTGAGCGCCGCGAACAGGCGCTCCGACTGGATCGGGAACGTGCCGGTGTTATCGTCCACCTCGCCGTGCATCAGCAGGATCGGATCCCTGATCTTGTCCGCGTACCAGAACGGCGACATCTTCATGTAGATGTCCGGCGCTTCCCAGAACGAACGCCGCTCCGCCTGGAAGCCCCACGGCGTCAGCGAACGGTTGTAGGCGCCGCTCTCCGCGAAACCGGCGCGGAACAGCCGCGAATGGGCGAGCAGGTTCGCCGTCATGAAACCGCCGTAGCTGTGGCCGCCGACGCCGATGCGATCGCGATCCGCCACGCCCATCTCGACGACTGTGTCGACCGCCGCCTGCGCGCTCGCGATCAACTGCTCGACGTAGGTGTCGTTCGCGGTTTCTCCCGGTCCGATGATCGGCATCGTCGGGTTGTCGAAGATCGCGTAGCCCGACAGCAGCAGCCACATGTGCGAGCCGCCGCGGATCGAGGTGAACGCATTCGGCGAGCCCGACACCTGGCTGGCCGAGTCGGCGTCACCAAACTCGCGCGGATACGCCCACATGATCACCGGCACTTTCGTACCCTGCTTGTAGCCGGGCGGCAGGTACAGCGTGCCCGACATCGTCACGCCGTCCTTGCGCTTGTAGGTGACGTACTGCCGGAGGATGTCGCGGATCTGCGGCTGCGGATCCGTGAACGTCGTGACCGCCTTCCTGGCGTCCGAGCCGGTGTCGCGCGTGTAGAAGTTCGGCGCGTCCTTCTGCGTCTCGTAGCGCGTCAGGAACTTCGTCATCTGATCGTTGAGCGGCGCGACGAACGATTCGAGCGACTCCGCCGAGGACCGGAAGATGCGCTCGGTCTTGAGCGTCCTGATGTTCAGCTTGTCCAGGAATGGGCGATCGCCTTCCGCCGACGCGCCCAGCCCAGCCACGTAAATGAAATCGCCATTCTGGATGATCGTCGCGCCGCCACCACCGCGGCCGACGCCGCCACGACCGCCGCCCCCATCGCGACGAGCAACAGGCGAGCCAGGGTCGTCGTACGCCGCATCCTGCTTGCGATCCCACACCTGCCGCGGCGCCGCGCCAGGCTCCATGATCCACGTCCGCGTGCGGCGCGAGACGCGATCGTTCTCGCTGAGGAGCGCGATGCCGGTGTCGGTGTAGGCGATGCCGCCGTAGCGCCATTGTGTTTTCGCGACTTCGGCTGGTTGACCGGAGAACGGCGCGACGAGCGTCATGACGGTGTCGCGGAACGGCGCCGTGTTCTTCAGATCCCCGCCGTCCAGCGCTTCCACCCAGACCAGCGTCCCCGGCTGATCGGCGCGCCAGTGGATGCTGCGCGGTCCGGGCTCGACGCCGGTGAGCGTCGTGCCTTCACGCGCCGGCATGTCCACGAGCTTCTTCGTCACCTCGCCGGTGCGGCTCCAGATCTCCACGTTCTGGGCGAAGCCGTTCATCGGCACGAGGTGCGAGAACGGCTTCTTCACCCTGTTGACGAGGACGTACTGGCCGCCAGGCGCCGGCGTCACGCTGTTGAAGATTGCCGGCTTCCCGATATTCGTTATCGCGCCGGTCGCCGTGTTGATCACGGCGAGCTGGCTCGTGAAGAAGTAGTCGAACTGCGCATCGTCGAAAGAATTCCTGAGGAGATCTTCGTAGGTTGGCGCCGGTGCGGCCTTGCCGTAGTTTTCGTGGACGGTGGGACCAATCGGCACGACCGGCTCCACGGGCGCGGGTCCGCGGCCCGCGGGGACCACCTGACAGATGATCGTCACGTTGTCCTTCACCCAGTCGCAGGGATCGCCGGACGTGGCGTTGATGCGATCCGCGCCGGTGACGACCGCCTTGGCGCGGCCCGTCGCCGCGTCCGCAATCCACAGCTCGATCGCGTCGGTCGTCGTGTTCAGGAACGCGAGCTTCGATCCGTCGGCCGAGAACTTCACGTGGGAGATCCGTGGCTGCGGCGGCATCGTTACGTTGGTTTCGGCGCCGTCAGCAATCTTCTTCATCACGATCGAGTAGATGCCGGTGCCTTGCAGACCCGACGCACGGTGCGGACCGTTGGTCTTCGGATTCACGCGCGAGCCCGCAAGCCGCAGCATCGGCTGTGACAATTCGACGATGGTCGGATAGGTGCGCGCTTTCGTCAGCGCCACGACCTGTTTGTTCGGACTGAGTAGCGTCTGCGGCAGCGGCTCTGCATCAAACGCGTCGACGATGGCCTTGGGTGGCAGCACGTACTGTGGTGGATCGAATGCGGTGGGCACCTGCGCGGAAACGCCCGGTCCGCCGTGCAGGGCAACCGGCGCGAACATGAAGGCGAGCAGGGCGAACACGCGAAGTAGGCGGGTGATCATAAGCCGCTCCTTGGGAACCAAATTCTACTCCCGCCGGAGGTCAGGTAGTGTGCTCGGCTCCACCGCCGCGCCGAACTTGATCTCAATCGGCAGGATCCGCTTGCCGGAGACGATCGGGAGATCGACCTCGGCGCCGGCGTGTGTTCGCCAGAAGCAGGTCTCTGGTCGCACGAGGCGATCGGAGGCCTGCCCGGCCGCTACCGCACGTCTGCCGCGGATCGCAGGATCAACTGAGCGTCGCGAACAGATGATCGACGGACCGCGACCGCGAGGCGATAGCGAGGCGCGGGCGTGAACAAGCCGAATTGCCAGTCCGGTGCGTTGATGTCTGCGGGCGCGTCGAGGGCGACCGAGCCGCCGGGGCCGATCGTGAAGACGAGCGAGCTGAGCGACATCGCCATGCTGACCCCGAGCGCCTTGACCAGTGCCTCTTTGAGCGTCCAGAGATCGAAGAAGCGATCCCGTCTTTCCTTGTCATTAAGTCGCGCGAGATGCGCTGATTCGGCGGGCGCGAAGAAACGGGCAGCGATATCACCGGCGGCGACGTCGCGATCGATGCACTCGACGTCCACGCCGATGCCGCCGGCGTCAGGGCCCGTGGTCACCGCGCAGGCGACCATGCCGTGGGTGTGAGAGAGGCTGAACGCGGCGTGAAAGCCGCCCGTGTCGACGAGAAACGGTTTGCCGTTTGCGGTCCTGTCGAAGCGCCAGCGATCCGGCGCGCGGCCGTCGAGGCCCGACAGCGTGCGGCGCAGCAGTGCGTGGGCGGCGGCGTAATCGCGCGCGTCGCGCGGAAAATGAAACCGCCGATACCGTGCGCGCTCCTCGTCAGACAGCACGGACACGGCAGCGGCAATCGCCGCCGCGTCGAGCGCCTCCGTAGAGTGGAACCAGATGTGGACGTCGGGCGCCGGCACGACCGGAAGTCTAGCGCTTCGCGTCCTCTGAAAGCCTCAGCTCATCTGGCCCGGCTCGTGCATCAGATCTCCCCCGGAGAGGTTCACTGTGAAAATCATTGGCATTTGTCTGATTGTCGTTGGAGTGCTTGCGCTGGCGTTTGGCGGGTTCAGCTACACGACCCGTGAAAGAGTGGTCGACCTGGGACCCCTGAAAGTCGATGCGGACAAGGAACACAGTCTGCCGGTCGCGCCGATCGCCGGTGTGGCCGCCCTCGTCGGCGGCATCGCGCTCGTGATGGCCGGCGCGAAAAGCCGCGGATAACACCCGGTTTTCTTGTTACGGCTTTGGGCCGAACACGTCGTCGATCGTCATCACCTTGACCTGGCCCAGGTTCAGTGCGCGCACCCCGGGTTCGATCGCCTTCAGGTCGCCGACGATGACGACGGCGAGGTGGTCGGGGTGGATGTACTTCCGGGCGACACGCTGGACGTCCGCGCCGGTGACGGCCTGGATGTTCGCGACGTACTTCGCGAAGTAATCGTCCGGTAGATGAAAGACGAGCGCGTCCTCGAGGCGACGCGACACGTCGCCGGTTGTTTCAAATGCGCTGGGGTAGCGAAGCGACACGTAATTCTTCGCGCGCGCGAGCTCCTCGGCCGGCACGGGTTTCAGGATCGCATCCAGCTCGTTGAAGAATTCCTTCACGGCCTCCGCGGTCTTGTCGGTCTGCACGCCGGCGGCGGCCGAGAACGGACCCGCGGCGCCGCGCATCTCGAAGTTGGAGCTGGCGCCGTACGAGTAGCCGTGCACCTCGCGCAGGTTCATGTTCAGTCGCGACGTGAACGAGCCGCCGAGAATGGTGTTCATCACCTGAATGGGAAAGAAGTCCGCCGTGGACCGCGCGACGCCGATCCGGCCGATGCGGATCTGCGACTGCGGTGAGCCGGGTTTGTCGATCAGGTAGATCTGTCGCGCGGGCGGCTCGTCGGTTGCCGGTAGCTTTTCGGATGCGCCTGGCGCCGGCGACGTCCACGCGCCGAAATTTTTCTCGAGCAGCGGCAGCACCTTGTCGGCGGTGATGTCGCCGACGGCGAGCAGCATCGCGTTCTCCGGGCGGAACGCGCTGGTGTAGAACGCGCGCAGGTCGTCTGACGTGAACGTCTTGAGCGTTTCCGCCGTGCCCATCTGCGGTGTGCCGTACCGGTGACCCTTGCCGTAGAGAAGGCGCGAGAAGGCGACGGATGAAATCGTCGGCGGATCGTCGCGACCCTGCAGCAGGCCGGTGAGGCGTTGCGTCCGCTGGCGCTCGAGTTCGTCTTTCGGGAACGTCGGCCGCAGCGCGACATCCGCCATGATCGGCAGCGCGTCGGCCAGGCGCGCGACCGGGACGTGGAGGCGCACCGCCGACTGGTCGGAGGATGTGGTCGCGCCGAGGTCGGCGCCGAGGTAGTCGATCGCGTCAGCGATCTCGAGCGCCGATCGCGATCCCGCTCCTTGCTCCAGCATCACGGCCGCCAGGCTCGCAACGCCGTACTTGCCGGGCGGATCGTTGGCTGTGCCGCTGAACACCACGAGGTTGATCTGGGCGACGGGCACGTCGTGCAGCTCGACGATCCAGACGGGCAGGCCGTTAGACAGTTTCTGTTTCTGGATCGCCGGAAGCCGCAGCGCCGCCGGCGGGCCCGGCTGCGGCGGATGAGATCGATCGGGGGCCTGCTGTGCGATGACGCTGATGCCGAGCGCCATTGCCACGATCATCGCAGCGCTAAAGCTCTGCGCCACAATCGAGCGCTTCATTTCGCACCCACTTTCTCCGGTTCGACCGTCAACTCGACGCGCTTGTCCGGCGGCAGGAACTGCGCCGCGGCGGCGCTGATGTCGCCCACCGAGAGCGCGCGGTAACGCGCCAGATCCTCGTTGAACCAGTCCGGGTCGCCGGTGTTGGTGTAGTACGCGTTCAGCTGATCCGCTTTGCCGCCGAAGCCGCCGACACGCTCCATGCGGTTGTAGAACGACGACTCGATCTGATTGACCGAGCGCTCGAGCTCGTGCGCCGTCGGCGCCTCTCGCTGCAGCTTCTGGATTTCCTCGTCGATCACGTTCTGCAGCTCGGCGACGGTGTGACCGGGTCTCGGCGTCGCGACAATCTGGAACGATGACGAGAGCGCCTGCGACGACTGGAAGGCGCTGACGTCCTGTGCGATCTGCATGTCGTAGACGAGCCGCTTGAACAACCGCGAGTTCTTGCCGCCGGCCAGAATGTCGGCCACCACGTCGAGCGTGGCGTCGCCGGGTTCGAAGTGTCGCGGCGTCAGCCAGGCGAGAAAGAGCTTCGGCAGCTGCACGCGATCGGCGATCGTCCTCTTCTGCACGCTGGTCAACGCGACGCCGGGAATCGTGATCGGACCTGGCGCCGGCGCCGCCTTCACGTCGCTGAAATACTTCTCGACCATTTTGCGCGAGGTGGCCGAATCCAGGTCGCCCGCGACCACCAGACTGGCGTTCGACGCGGCGTAGTACTTCTTGAAAAACGCCACCACATCGTCGTAGCTCGCGGCAGAGAGATCGTCCATGTAGCCGATCACGGGCCAGTGGTACGGATGGCCTTCCGGGTAGAGCATTTCGCCGAGCACGACCTGCGCCTCACCGTACGGCTGGTTCTCCACCGACTGACGGCGTTCGTTCTTGACGACGTCGCGTTGAAGGTCAACCGTTTTTGGCGTCATCGAATCGAGGAGATACCCCATGCGGTCGGACTCGAGGAACAGCGCGAGCTCGAGCGAATTGGCCGGCACGTTGATCCAGTAGTTCGTGCGGTCGTTCTCGGTCGAGCCGTTGTTGTCGCCGCCGGCGGCTTCGAGCCACTCGTCGAATTCGCCCGGCTTGACGTGGCCCGAGCCCATGAACATCAGGTGCTCGAACAGGTGCGCGAACCCGGTGCGCTTGGGGAGCTCGCGCGCCGAGCCGACGTGGTACCACATGTTGACAGTGACCATCGGCACGCTGTGATCCTCGTGGAGGATGACGTGCAGCCCGTTTGGCAGCGTGAACTGCGAGTACTGCAGCTCGATCTTGGGCGGAGCGGTGGGCGCCTGCGCGGCAGCCGGCGCCGCGAGGGCAAGAATGAGGAGAAGGGCAGCGCGCTTCATTTCAGAATTCTACCTCCTGTATCCTTAGCGAACACATGAGCGCCAAGCCCCCAGCCCTGAGTCCCCAGCCCCCTCTCGTTGGCGTCATCATGGGCAGCAAGTCGGACTGGGACACGATGAGCCACGCCGACGCGATCCTGACCGAATTTGGGATTCCACATGAATGCCAGGTCGTGTCCGCGCACCGGACACCGGCGTGGATGGCCGAGTACGCGTCCACGGCGGTCGACCGCGGGCTGCAGGTGATCATCGCGGGCGCCGGCGGCGCCGCGCATCTGCCGGGTATGGTGGCGGCGCAGACGATCCTTCCGGTGATCGGCGTGCCGGTGCAGAGCGCTGCGCTCAACGGCCTCGATTCGCTGCTGTCGATCGTCCAGATGCCGAAAGGCGTGCCGGTCGCGACGGTCGCCATCGGTCCATCCGGCGCTGCG
>JANYHS010000020.1 GCA_025358945.1 Acidobacteriota bacterium | reverse complement strand
GTGCGCCTGCGAGGAATCGGGATTCGAGGCGATGGCGCGCTCGAACGCGCGTTGCGCGTCGGCGAAGCGTCCGGCTTCCAGATGAACCGTGCCGATGTTCTCGAACGTCATCGCGTTGCCGGGATCGATCGCGAGGCTGCGTGCGAACGTGGCGAGCGCGTCGGTGGCACGGCCGGCCCGAGCATAGGCAATACCGAGCGCGTTCCACGCGTCCAGGCTCGGCTCGGCCGCGGCAGCGACGCGAAGGAGATCGATCGCTTCGGTCGCGCGCCCCGATTCCATCAGATACGTGCCGAGTTGAATCTGCGCGCCGGGTGTGGACGGCCCCGCGCGCAGCGCCGCGCGTAGCGTGTCGATGGCGGCGGGCCGCGCGCCCGCGCGCCAGTGGTCGAAGGCGAGATGTCGCGACGCCGCCATCATGTCGGGGCGGTCTTTCAGAATCTCGCCGTAGAGGAGAATCGCACCGGGGAGCGATCCCCCTTCATCGAGTGCGACCGCCGCCTTCATCCGGCGATCGACGGCCACGAGTTGCTTCGGGTCGTCACGCTCGGTGTAGTGCAGTTTCCTCGCCGCGGATCCCGACACATATCCGAGCGACTGCAGGCGCGCAGTGACCTCGGGAGCCTCGGCCTGCGGCGCACCGGGAATCGCCGCATGGAAGTCGGTGAGCCGCGCCGACAACACCCGCGCGCGCTCGGCGGATCGGTCGACCAGGTTGGTGGCCTCCGCGCGATCGGCCGCCAGGTTGTAGAGCTCGGGGAGCGGGAGGTGAATGTACTTGTCGCGCCCGACCAGGACGCCGTCGAGCGGCGCAAACCCGAAGTCGATCATCGATTCCATCGCTTCGAAGTACGACGCGCGCGCCGCGCCGCCGTCGCGGTCCGCGCGTGTGCGGAGCGAATGGCCCGGCAAGTCCGCAGGCACGGGCAGGGCCAGCGCATCGAGAATCGTCGGCACGATGTCCACGTGCCGCGCGGGCTGGTCGGAAACCTCACCTGACCTACGTGACCCACCCGACCCACCAGACCCACTTCTCCCACCCGACCCACCTGTCCCCCCGGCGTTCGCTATGATCAGCGGGATGCGGAGGGTCGCTTCGTACGCGAACAGGCCGTGCGTCGTTTCCCCGTGCTCACCGAGTGCTTCGCCATGATCGCCGGTGAGGACGACCAGAGTCGGGCGCCCGTTCGACGACCGATTGCGTACGAGGTCCAGCAGTGGCGCCAGCGCGCGATCGACCTCGGCCACCTCGCCGTAGTACGGCTGCGAGGCGTACTCGCGGTCGAAGGGCGGTGGCGGCCGATAGGGCGCGTGCGGCTCGTAGACATGCACCCAGGCGAACCATTTCGCATGCGTGCCACGAATCCAATCCGTCGCGCGCGACACGACGACGGTCGCCGGACGCTCGGGTAGCAGAAACTCGGCTCCGGTGCCGACGTTATCGAAGCGGCCGTCGTAGACGTCGAAACCGGGCGTCAGCCCGAATCGCGCATCGAGGGGGAAGGCGCCCACGAACGCGCCCGTGTGGAACCCCGACGCTTTCAACCGCGCCGCCAGCGTCTGGACGCCTGGCGTCAGGCGATACCCGCTGTTCTGGCGGTATCCGTGCTGAAAAGGATAGAAACCGGTCAGGATGCTGGCGTGCGAGGGCAGCGTGACGACCGCCTGGGCGTGGGCGAACGAAAACCTGACGCCGGACGCGGCGAGCGCGTCGATGTTCGGGGTGCGCGCGGGACCGCCGTCGCAGCCAAGGGCATCGGCCCGCAACGTGTCGACGGTGATCAGCAGCACGTTCTGTTCGGAGGCCTGCGACAGCTCGATCGTGTGTTTTCCGCACGCGGACGCGATCAGGCCTACAAAAACGGCGGACAATCCCGCCGCATTCGAGAAGTTGAACCTGCCGCGAAGGAACACGTAAAAATAGTACCTCAAACGTATTGATTCCGGAGACAAACGCCCATAACCTCTGCCTTTGCAAGTCATGGGGGGCTTCGGCCCTGGGAGGGTGTATGAGCGGTTCGCGACTTCGGATGGGAATGCTCGTGTGTGTCTTTCTGCTGTCGGGCGCGTTACCCGCGCTCGCGCAGGTAAGCACCGGTGAGATCTTCGGCAAGGTCACTGACGGAACCAGTGCGGTGTTGCCGGGCGTCACGGTCACCCTGTCCAGCGCGTCCCTGATCACGCCGGAAGTGGCCGTGAGCGCGGAGAGCGGCGCGTACCGCTTCTCGCGCGTGCCGATCGGCACCTACTCGCTCACGTTCGACATCGCGGGCTTCAAGAAGTTCGTGCGCGCCGACATCATCATCCAGGCCGGCTTCAACGCCGAGATCAACGCGAAGCTCGATATTTCGACCGTCCAGGAAACTGTCACGGTCACCGGCTCGAGCCCGGTCGTCGACACGCAGTCGACCTCGGTCTCCACCAGCTTCACGAAAGAACAGCTCGACAAGATTCCGAACGCGCGCGACCCCTGGACGATCGTCGAGCAGACGCCCGGTATGATCATGAGCGGCGTGAACGTCGGCGGGAACCTGTCGGGCCAGCAGACAGGGTTCTCGGCGCTTGGCAGCAACACCAACCAGCAGTGGAACATCAACGGCGCCGTCGTTTCCGACATCGCGTCGGGCAACTCGTCGCCGACGTATTACGACTTCGACTCGTTCCAGGAAATCCAGATCACGACGGCCGGCGCCGACGCGTCGCAGCAGGGCGCGGGCGTGCAGGTCAACTTCATCACCCGCAGCGGCAGCAACACCTTTACGGGGTACGGACGGTTCTTCAACACCAACGACAAGTGCTTCGGCTCGTTCGGCAACTGCCAGTCGATCAACGTCACCGACGCGATGCGCAAGCTGGGCGCCGGCGGCGGCAACCCGATTCAGGACATCCGCGACATGGGCGCGCAGCTGGGCGGTCCGATCATGAAGAACAAGGCATGGTTCTGGGGTGCGATGTCGCGGCAGGACGTCCGGGTCGGCGTGCTCGGCTTCTACGACACCCCGAAGCCGGGGTGCCAGGCTGTGGCCACCGCCGGATCGTCGACCAATGCGGACGGTTCGTTCGTGAACTCGATCCCCACCATCAAGGATTGCCTGTTCGGCGACATCACGACGCTGAAGAACAATAACGCGCGGCTCCAGTATCAGGAAGCCACGGGCCATCAGTCGGAGTTCTCGTACACCTACGGGGACAAGTTCCGCGGCACGCGCGGCTGCGATGCGTTTCACCCGCTGGTCACCTGCTCCAAGCAGACGGGTCCGACGATTTTCTACACCGGCGACCATCGCTGGATCGTGAACAGTCAGCTGACGATCATCGCGCAGTACACGCACATCACCGAGGACTGGTTCCTGGGCTTCGAGGATCCGGGTCTGATTGATGCGCAGGCGATCAACTGGGTGGACACGTCGTACTGGGATCGCAGCAAGTCGAGCGCGTCGTACCACACGATTCGTCCCCAGGACGACATCCGCGCGGACGGCAACTACTTCGCGTCGAACTTCCTCGGCGCGGACCACTCGGTCAAGTTCGGCTTCGCGTATCGCCGGTCGCCAGTCGAATCGCTCAGCAGCGTCGGCGGCGGCGCCGTAGCCCGTTACCGTGGGATCTACGACTTCGTCCCGGGCGCGTTCAACACCAACCTCGCGCCGGGCGCTGCGTCGTTCGCGGACAAGGGCGCATGCACGATCAACGGTGTGTCTTACGCGGCCTCGACGGCGACCGGGTGCGACGAAGCCAATATCCTGCGTGACGCTGACTTCACCTACACGTTGTACTCGCGGAACATGTACGTGCAGGATTCGATCAAGAAAGGCCGCGCGACAATCAATCTGGGCCTGCGGTTCGACCATCAGCACGACATCGCGACCCCCGGCGTCGTCCCCGCGAACCGGCTTCTGCCTGCGCAGCTGCCGGCGATCAATTTCCCGGGCGCCGACTCGGGCGCGCGTTACAACAACTGGTCACCGCGCGTCGGCTTCACCTACGACCTGTCCGGCACCGGCAAGACCGTCGTGAAGGCGAGCGCCGCCCGCTACTACGGCATCGGGATCTTCACCGCCCAGGCACTCGAGCCCACCGGCACGACGACGACGCTCAGGTTCCCGTGGAAGGACCTGAACGGCGACAAGATCGTTCAGGCGAACGAACTGCAGGTGTTCAAGGCGGACGGCAAGACGCTGAACCTGTTGAACGCTCCGGCGGGGTACGATCCGGCGAATCCCGGCTCGCCGGTCACGACCGCCATCGTCGATCCCAATCTGCGGAACGACACCACGGACGAAGCCATCTTCGGCATCGACCACGAAGTGATGAGCAACTTCGGCGTGGGCGTGATGTACATCTACCGCAAGTACGGCAACTTCTGCGGCAGCGCCCAGCAGGGTTGCGTCGGCGGCGCGGTTCGCTACCTCGACTCCACGTCCAGTTACACCGGTCCGGTGGCGTTCACGGCGGCGTGCGGCAACAGCTTGTGCGATCAGACGAGCTACACGGGCTACTACTTCAATGGCCCGACGCAGCACTCCGAAACGATCGAGCAGAACATCAACCAGTACCGCGTCTACCAGGGGATCGAGATCACCGCGAGAAAGCGGCTGAGCAATCACTGGATGCTGAACGGTAGCTACGCGTACAACAACGAGAAGCAGTACGCGGTGACTCCGAGTGTCGATTTCCTCGATCCGACCAACCGCCAGCCGACCAATTTCCTCGATGGGTACGAGGATGGAACGCGCAACGGCCCGCATGTGATGAAGTTGTCGGGGTTGTACCAGCTGCCCTTCGACATCACGGCGTCGGCCAACTACAACGGGCACTCGAATTTCCCGTTCAACCCGTCGATCACCGGACCGACGCGGGCGAACGGGTTGGGCGCTCCGGTGATAGCGCTTCTCCCCGCCAACAGCGTGCGGTATCCGATGGTTCACACGGTTGACCTGAACTTCGACAAGGCCATCCGGCTGGGTGGAGCGCGCCGCATCACGCTGAACGCGGCGATCTTCAATATCTCGAACACCAACACGACGCTCGCACTGGCGTCGCAGAGCACCCCTTTCGGCATCACCTACGCGCGCCAGAATACGTCGACGGCGAACAACCTGCTCACGATCGTCGGCCCGCGCGTCATGCGGTTCGGCGCCCGCGTGAACTTCTAGGTTCGTCACCGCTGTTCGTTGTCTCCGGGGGCCGGGCGCATTGCCCGGCCCCTTCTTTTTGTACGCGGCGGACGCGGTGGTATTCTCTGGCCATGCCGATTCATATTCGCGCCGCTGCGGCGGCTGCACTCATCCTGTTCGTGTCAGCTCCGGCGGTGTTCGCCCAGCGTGGCGGAAGCGGCATGCGCGCCGGCGACTCCTTCAAAGAAAAGAAAGTCGCGATGTGGCGCGGCGATGCCCAGGTCGCCGGCAAGGTCGTCGACGAAGCGGGTAAGGGGATCCCGGACGTGAAGGTGACGTTCATCTTCGCGAAGTCGAACGACGGATTCTTTGCGACGACGAAAAAGAACGGCGAGTTCTCGGCCAAGGACATCAAGGACGGCGAGTGGCGACTGCAGGTCGAAGCGCCGAACTTCATCACCGTGCGCCAGCCGCTGACGATTCTCGCCAGCAAGAACCCACCGCTCAGCCTGAGCCTGAAACGCGACAACAGTCCCGAATTGCTGGCGAAGGGGGAAGCGTTCTTCAAGGCCGGCCAGAACGTCGAGGCGCGCGCGGAGTACATGAAGGTGCTCGAGGCGCACCCGGACCTCACCGGGATCAACCGTGCCATCGCGTTCACCTACGGACGGGAGAAGCAGCACCCTGAAGCGCTGAAGTATCTGGACATGGCGCTGGTGTCGAACCCGGACGACGACACGTTGCTGCAGCTGGCGGCGGCCAGCGCGATGGAACTGTCCGATTATCCGCGCGCGATGGACTACCTCGGCAAGATCGACGTCGCGGCGCTCACCGAACCGGATCCGCTGGTCAACGCCTCGATGAATCTGTTGAACCGGAAGCGCTCGGCCGAGGCAATAACGCTGCTGACGCGCGTCATCGGCCGCTTCCCCGATGCGGCCGACGCCTACTTCTACCGCGCGTACGCGAGCATGCAGGCGAGCAAGAATACGGAAGCGAAACCGGACCTCGAGAAATACCTCGAGCTGGCGCCGTCTGGACCGCAGGCGGCGCAGGCGAAGGATTTGCTCGCCGCGATTAAATGAAGGTCCTCGCAGCCCTCCTGCTCGGCCTGTGGAGCGCGAGCCTTTTCGCGCAGGCAACGCCTATCTCGACCGAGCATTCCCGCGGCTCGATCGACTTCTTCATGCCACGGTGATTCGATGAACCTTCAGGATCTGACGACGCTGCTCGAGTTTCACTACTGGGCGCGCGACCGCATGTTCGAGGCGCTCGAACCCCTGACATCCGAAGAAGCCAATCGGGATATGGGCAACAGCTTCACGTCGATCCGCGACACGGTCACGCATCTGTACGCGGCCGAGTGGGCGTGGTACTCACGCTGGCACGGCATGTCGCCGGCGTCGTTGCTGTCGAGCGACACGTTTGCTGATCTCGCGGCCGTGCGAAGCGCGTGGGCCGAGCACGAGGCGAAGATGCGCGCCTTCCTCGACAGCCTCGGCGAGATCGGCATCACGCGCGTGATCGAGTTCACGCTGCTCAGTGGTCAACAGGGCGCGATGCCGTTCTGGCAGATGCTGCAGCACATCGTCAATCACGCCAGCTATCACCGCGGTCAGGTGACGACGATGCTGCGGCAGCTCGGCGCGAAGCCGGCGGCGTCGATGGACATGGTCGCGTTTTACCGGACGCGATCATAGAGTGACGTTTCGAGCGTTCTGGCTGACGCTGTTCGCCATCGGCGCGGCGTTCGTGCTGGCGTTCGGCTGGCAGGACGGCGTGCCGTGGACGGCGTCGGCGTTCGTGGCGTTCTTCGTGTCGCGCGTGTGGCGGTCGGTGATCAAGCGTCCGCTGTTCGCCTCGTTCGAGGACCCGCTGCGGCGCGCCAACCGCTTCATTGTCGTGACCGCCGGCGGGTACATCAGCGCCGGCGTGCTGTCCAGCATCGCAGCTGTAGTCGGTGAAGGACAGGAGTGGCTGTACGTCTCGCCGTGTTTCCTGATCATGGGGGCGGTGCAACTCGCGCTGCTACCCTGGGGTCGGATCAGGGTCTGACCCCAACCCGACCCCAGTCTGACCTCTCTACCGCGAGACTCGCTCCCGCTTGACGTTCGTCAGCCGGACTGGCTGGGTCTCGTAATTCTCCAGCGTGATCATGTTGTTCTCCTTGTCGTGGATGACCTTGGTCGCAATCGACATCTTGCCTTCGCCGTCGGCGTTGAGCCGCAGCTCGATGACGGTGAACGGGTAGTCGATCGAGCGCGGCTGGTTGGCCGCTTCCCAGAAGCCGATGCGACGGTCCGTGATCAGCGTCACACGCTCGCCGCCTTCAGGCAGCGGCGTTCGTCGCGCAAAGTGGATGTCCCAGCTCAGGTTGCCAGGCGCTCCGAAGTGTCCCATGCGGGGCATGGCCTGCATGGCATCCAGTAACTTCTCCGGACCCTTGCTGAGCATCACCGACACGAGCGCGTCGCGCTGGAAACGGACGGTCCATGGAAATCCTCCTGACCGTTTCGTCTTCAAGTTTCGCGCCGCTTTTTTGCGGCTGAGGTCGCTCCTACTTGCGCGTGCCTGGCGTCAGCGTCGTTTCGATTCGTTTGCCATCGCGCATGTAAACGAGCTTCGACGGCTGGCCGATCTTCAGGATGTCGAGCGCGTAGGTGTAGTCGTAGATGTTCGCGATCGTTTGACCGGCGATCTCCACGATGACGTCGCCTTTGCGCAGCCCGGCCTGTTCAGCCGGCCCGCCGCCCACGACGCCGCCCAGCAGGAGTCCCTTGATCTCGGTGGAGTAGTCGGGAATTGTGCCGGTGAAAAGCCGAACCCCCGCGCGTCCGGCGCCCTGCTGCAGCTGCGTATCGACCTTCGTGAACGCGGGCGCATCGGCGGTGTCTTCGATCCGCCGCGCAATTGTTGCGGCAAAGTCGACGACGCGATCGAGATCCTCGTAGTCGATCTTGTCGGCGGTATCCGACGGCTTGTGATAATCGGCGTGTGTGCCGGTGAAGAAGCTGAGTGACGGAATGCTGGCCGCGTTGAAGGTGGCGACATCGGTCGGCTGATAGGGATCCTCCTGCACGGCGAGATCGAAACCCGCGAGGATATTCGCCTGCTCGATGATCTTGCCCCACGCTGGGCTCGAGCCCGTGGCCTGCACGGTGAGCTTGTTGTCCTGCATGCGGCC
>JANYHS010000015.1 GCA_025358945.1 Acidobacteriota bacterium | reverse complement strand
CCAGACGGTTCTTCAATTTCTATGCAGTTGATCGCAGCGTACAGACGTCGGATACGGTGACCACAGTCCTTCGACTGCCGGCCAAGACGTACGCGACGCGCGACCAGCGGATCGCATTTCACGAGCAGCTGAAGGCGCGCCTGCTCTCGGTGCCCGAAGTGACGGCGAGTACTGTCGCCAGCGCGGCGCCGTTCTCGCCGGCTGGCAGGCGCCCGCTCACGTCCGTCGATGGGCGGCCGACGACCGATCCACCCCCGGACGTCATGACCGTGGTTGTGGAGCCCGACTACTTTCACACCGTTCTCCGCGGAGTCGTCCTCGGTGAGTCCTTCTCCGAGTGGCATGGGACTCCCGGACACGAGGCGGCGATCGTCAACCAGCGATTCGCCGAGGTCTACCTCGGCGCCGGGAGTCCGATCGGCCGTCACCTGGAGCTTCGGCTGCCGACGGCCCAACGGACCTACCTGAGAGAAGCCGACGCCCCTGCGCCGCCCGTGTCGGTGGCCATCATCGGCGTCGCTCCGGACATTCGACAGGTCCGCGACGCGGTGCCCACGGTGTATCTGCCGTTTCGTGCCGAGGCGCCGGCCGCGGTCGCGTTGATCGTGCGCGGCTCCGGCGTGTCGAGCCCCCTCGTCCCGGCCATCCGCGACGCCGTGAATGCCATCGATCCCGATCTCGCGCTTGGCGTCGTGAGAACGCTCGACGAACTCCGCGATCGCTCGAGGGCGGGCCCGGCCGATATGGCATCGCATTTCGCGAAGATCGGCGGCCTGGCACTCGTCTTCTCCGGCGTGGGCCTCTACTCGGCGATGGCGTACGCCGTGAGACGCCGCACGCAGGAGATTGCCGTCAGGATGGCGCTCGGCGCCCAGGCCACGCAGGTGCGCTGGCTGTTTCTCAAGACCGGCGCCTGGGTCATCACTGCCGGCGTGACCCTCGGCGTGCCCGCCGCACTCGTCGTCGGCCGGCTGCTGCAGAACACGTTAGTTGGCACCGAGGCACGCGACGCCGTGACGCTCATAGTGACGGTCGCCCTCCTCGCCATCGTTGCGCTGGTCGCGTCTGTCGTCCCGGCGCAGCGCGCGACGCGCCTCGAGCCGACCACCGCATTGCGGATCGAGTAAGGGGATCGGCGCCGAATGTCGAACCGCGGCTCGTGGAGGCACCGATGCTAGAGGCACGACACCTCGTGAAGCGATTCTTCGGAACTGCCGTGGTGAGCGACGTCAGCTTCGACGTTCGTGCCGGTGAAGTCGTCGGCTACCTTGGTCCAAACGGGTCCGGGAAGAGCACGACCGCGAAGATGCTCACGGGCCTCCTCGAGACATCGGGGGGCGCCGTGCTCTTCGATGGACAGGACATCGCGCGCGATCCGGTCGCCTTCCGCCGGCGCCTCGGCTACGTCCCGGAAGAGCCCAACCTCTACACCTTTCAGTCGGCCATCGAGTATCTCGAACTCGTCGGACGGCTCCGCGAGCTGCCCCCCGCGCTCCTCACCCGAAAAATCGGCGCGCTGCTCGAGTTGTTCGGCTTGTCGCATGCGGCGAACCAGGACATCGGCTCGTACTCCAAGGGCATGAAGCAGAAGGTGATGATCATCGCCGCGCTGCTGCACGATCCGGATGTCCTCGTCCTCGACGAACCGGACTCCGGCCTCGATGTGACGGCGACGCTGGTACTGCGTCAGCTCGTGATCGCGCTCGCCAGACGCGGCAAAGCTGTGCTCTACAGCTCGCACGTCCTCGAGTTGGTCGAGAAGGCGTGCGATCGAGTGGTCGTGATTCATCGGGGGAACGTCGTCGCCAACGATACGGTCGAGGCCCTCCAGCGTCTGATGAGCCGCGGTTCGTTGGAGGAAGTGTTCTCGCAGCTCGTGCTTCGCGTGGATCCTGAACGAACGGCAGCGGACATCGCCGACGTGGTCGCCGACCATGCGTGATCGCCTTCTGGTCCGTCATTTCCTGTGGCGTTTCCTGGAACATGACCTCATGTCGCCGAACGCCGATCGACATGTCGTGCTGTCGGCTCTCGGTGGGGCGCTGGTCGCCGTCAGCCTGTTCCTCGCGATTCTGATCGCGATCCCGTATCAGTTCTTCCCCCTCATGCCTCCCGGGATCGTGTCGCTCCGCTCGCTCGAAGAGCGATTTCTGTTTACGTCAGCGTCAATGGTGGTGATGGCACTCGTGGCCGTCGCTCAATGGGATGCCCTCGCGCTCGACTCGCGGGATACCTCGGCGCTCGGCGTGCTGCCGATTCCGCGAGCCGTGATCGTCCGTACGAAGTTCATGGCGGTCGCGGTGCTGGCCATCGGCGTGGCTGTCGCCTGGAATCTGGCGCCGACCCTCTTGCGGTTCGTCGCGGTGCCGTCCAAGTTGGGAGTCAGTCTTGCGGGCGCGCTGAGACTGACCGTGGCTCACGGTGTTGTGACCTTGGCCGCCGGTGCGTTCGGTTTTCTCGCGGTGCTCGCCCTGCGCGAAGTGATGGCGGGCATCATGGGACAGGCCAGATTCCAGCGAATCTCTGCCGCCGTGCAGGCCGCGCTGATCGTGGCGCTCGTAACCGCGTTGCTGCTCCTCCCACGAGCCTACACGGGCGTGGCGCGCAACTGGCTGGCGCAAGGAGGCCTGAGGGCCAAGGCGCTTCCTCCCTTGTGGTTCGTCGGGCTGCACGAAACGCTCGCAGGATCTGTTGTCGACTCACTGCCTCGTACCCGCCCGCCCCGCTTCTTAGCTGGCGCCGACCGCGACGCAACCGACCTGTATCGCAGCTTGTGGCCGCGCTATCACGAGCTGGCGTTGATTGGGATCGCGGCGCTGACGATCGTCGCTGTCGTCACGACGGCTGCCTGCATGTGGAACAGCCGGCGGCTCCCGGTGCCTGTTGTTCGCCGTCCGCACGAGGGTGGGGCATTACGTCACGGCTGGAGGTGGATCGTGACTCACGCGATTGCGAAAACCCCGCTTCAGCAGGCCGGATTCTTTTTCACGCTACAGACCCTGTCGCGACAGGTCTCGCACCGGGTCGCGCTGGCATCGTCATTCGCCGTGGGACTCTCGCTGATTCTCATCACCGCGCGCGGGCAGCTATTGGAAGGCGCGAACGACGTCGCATCACTGCCTTTGACGATTCTCGCTGGACAATCGCTCCTGCTCGCCAGCGTGCTGGGTGGCTTTCGACACGTGGTAAGTATCCCGGCTGAACTCCGGGCGAGCAGCACGTTCAGCCTGGCCTGGCCAGGGGATCTGGCACCGTACATTTCTGGTGTGAAGCTCGCCGGTTGGATCGCGCTCGTCTTACCGACACTCGGATGCCTCTTCATCTGGCACGACACGGTCCTCGGCGCCCGTCTCGCGGCGCTCCACTTCGGCGTCGGCCTTGTCGAGTCCACGCTCCTGATGGAAACGCTATTCGTGCGCTATCGGCTCGTGCCCTTCGCGAGCGGCTACGTACCGAGCGGCGAGCTGAGGTCACGCGGGGTTGTGTCCGCGGTGGCCCTGCTGTGTGTGTCGTTTGCTCTCGCGTGGGTCGAGCGATTCGCGTTGACGGCTACGACAGGATACCTGACGCTCCTCGTCATCATGGTTGGACTCAGTGCGGCGGCGATGGCAGTCGATCGCGCATCGCGCCGGCCAATAACTCCGCTCGATCTCGACGAGCCAACGACGCTTCCCACCCAGCGATTGGATCTCGCGAGATGAGTGCAGGGTGATACCGAGCCTCGGCCGATGGACGAGATCAAGAAGAGGCGCTCCTGAGGCTGTGCAATCCGGAACAGCATCCAATCAAATCACGCGATAGCGTAACAGTCGGCGTCAACGCGGTAACATGTCCTCAGATCGAAAGGTCGTGTTGATCGTCCTGTTGCTGTTGTTTGGCGGTGGCGGCTTTTACATGGGCGGCCCGATGGTAGGCGGCAGCCTTGGTGGGATCATTCTGCTGGTCCTGCTTGTCATGCTGTTGACCGGCGATCCTAGCGCGACAGGCAGTGCCCCTCGATCGGACGCCAGCCCTCGACGTCGATACTGAGCTGGTTGGCAACCGGGCTGCCCAGGCCGCCGCCCAATCCCGGCCCGGGCCCAACCCGCACGCCCCCACCGATGGCGACGCCGTCGGGTTTGAACTGGCCCTTCTTCGTGACGCCAGTGATTTCGATCATCGCGCCTTCCTGCGCTTTGATCTCGGCGATCAACTTCTTCGGCCCGTTCATTCGAAAATGCAGACCTTCCGGAACAGACATGCTGCCCGGCTCATCCTGTGTGCGGCGGCCGGCCGTAAAGATGTAGCCCTTCGTGCATCCGGGAACCGACACACGCGCGGAGTCGTTCGGCACCGGCTTCCGTTCCTGCGCGCCGGCCCGCCAGCTCAACACGACAACGGCAACAAGAAAAACGACGGTCGTTCGCATGCAGCGTTCCTCTACTGCTTATTGTAGACCCTCGTGCTGATCGCCCGGCCGCTCGCCGTCTTGGTGACCAGCGTCATCGTCTTGCCATCTTTCGAGACGACGCTGTGCGAGGTCTGCTCGATCTTGCCGCGCATCTTGATCGTTGCGTCCGACATCCAGCCGTCGCCGGTCAGCGCAATCGTGTCTCCCGCGGCGCCACTGTACGGGTAGTCCTTGCCGTCATACTTCGCCCGGTACCCGGTCGGCTGCTTGTTTCCGTCGCGCAGCACGACGTCGGCGGTCAACTGCAGGCCGCCGTCATCGGTCGCAAGATACGTCCGCGTTTCGCTGCCAGGGGCCTGCCCCTGCTGGTAGCTCGAGTGCACGAGGTCGAGCCTCCACGTGCCGATGCGCGGGTTGACCTGCGCGAACGCAGGTTGCGACAGCAAACAGACCGCGACGGCGAGACATGCGACAACAACGGCTCCCTTGAAATGCATCATGCTGTTCTCCTTCACGCAGCATGAACAAAGCCGATCGCGATGTCTGTGCTGTTGAGAACACCCCGCATCCGAGCAGATGAACGGCAGATGACCGGCGAACTGTATAGAATTCGTAGTTGAGGAGATTCCTGATGTCCCGATTTTCAGCAGCCGTTCTGACCTGCGCGATCGCCTTCGGCGTCGCCGCCGGTTCCGCGCAGACACCGGCCAGCGGACCCTACAAGATCCTGAAGACCGCCAGGGTCGGCGGTGACGGCGGCTTCGATTACATTTACGCCGACGTCGATGGGCGCCGGCTGTACATTCCGCGCGGCGGCACGCGCGCGGTTCCGGCCACTGCAACGACGCCGGAGGTGGTGGCGACCCCCGGGCGGATCACCGTCTTCAATCTCGACACGCTCGCGCCGGTCGGCGAAATTCCCGACACCGGCGGCAACGGCGTGGCCGTCGATCCGAAGTCAGGCCACGGCTTCTCCAGCAGCAGCCCGGTCTCGATGTTCGACACCAAGACACTGACGGTGATCAAGAAGATCGATGTCGGTACCGCGCGGCCGGACGGCATCCTGTTCGACAGCTTCAACGATCGCGTCTACGTCTTCAGCCATCCGACGAAGAACGCCGTCGTCATCGATTCGAAGGATGGCGCCGTGGTCGGCACGATCGATCTGGGCGGCGTGCCGGAGCAGGCCGTGGCCGACGGCAAGGGCACGATGTGGGCGGTCATGCAGGACGCACAGGGCAGCATCACCGCTGTTGACGTCAAGACCATGAAGGCGACCGCACACTACCCATTCGGCGACATCGGCGGCTGCAACGGGCTCGCACTCGATGCGAAGAACCACGTGCTCTTCGCGGCGTGCGCCATCTCGGGCAACCCGCCCGTGCAACCGCCGAAGCCAACGATGGTCATCATGAGCGCTGTGGACGGCAAGATCCTCACGACCCTGCCGCTCGCCGGCGGCTCCGACGGCGCGGCCTTCAACCCCGACACGATGGAAGCGTTCAGCACACACGGCAACGGCACGCTGACCGTGGTCAAAGAAAAGAGCCCGACCAGTTTCGAAGTCGAGCAGGATCTGCAGACGATGAACGGCGCGCGCACCATCACATTCGACAGCAAGACGAACCACATCCTGACCATGAGCATCGAGCGTGGGCCGGCGACGCCGCCGCCACCGGGCGGCGGTCGCGGCACCCCTGGCACTCCGGTGCCGGGTTCGTTCACAATCCTCGTCGTCGGGAAGTAGCCCGCCGGCAACGCTGGCGGGCTACATTGTGTGTCCATCGCGAGTCTGCAATCATGGGACTCGCCATGGACCCACGACGCTACCGCGCGGGCGAATCGATCGAGGATTTCTGCCGCGCCTGCAAGACGGATCGCATGCACACGGTGGTCGCCGCCGACAGCGAGGACCGGCCGATCCGCGTCGACTGCGGCTACTGCCACAGCGAGCACAATTACCGCGGTGGCGGGCGGATTGGCGCTGGGCCGTCATCCGGCACCACAGAACGTGGTGCCCCACACCAGTCCCCCTGGCGGGCACACGGGTCCGCGCCTACCTTGCAACGCGAACCATTCCCCATCGTCAGCGAACGTGAAAGGACCGGACCGCCGATGACGCCCGACCACGACGTCGATCTCGAGCTGCTGCTCCGCCGCATCATTCGCGAGGAGGCCGGGATCACACCTGTCGCGCCGGCAGAGAAATGGCGCGGCGGCACGCTCGTCCTGCGGCCGGGCACGGCCGGCCTCCAGGAAAAGTCGTGGCCGATTGAAACGTTCTTTCACAAAGTGGTGATGCTGCGAAATCGACTGCGCACGCTCGAGCAGCACGTCAACAGCGCGGACCTGACCGACGATGTGAAGGTGAAGCTGCAGGGATATATCAGCGGCTGCTACGGGACGCTGACCAGCTTCAACGTGCTGTTCGCCGAGGAAGAGGATCAGTTCAAAGGCGCCGGAGCAGACTAGTCCGCAGAGCTGAAGCGCTGCGCCACATTCGGTGTGGCGCAGCGCTTTTAGCGCTGCGTGACCCTGATCGGCGCGCGCTCGACCTGCTGCGGCTGCTCCATTGTGCGCACGGCGAGGAACAATCCGTTGGCGCGCAGCGCCGCGCGGTCAGCGAGCGACAGCACCACGATGCCCGCCGATTCGCTGGCGGTGTTGGTCATCAGCCTGGCGAGCACGGGACCGGCGCGTCCTCGATGCACCGACGCGACGAGAGGTTTTGTCGAGACCGCATCCCACGCGAGCGTGCCTGCGGATGGGTCGAACGAGAACGTCACGTGCGCGCCGTTCAGGTTCACGACAAAGTTGAGGGTCGAGGGTCCACGACCGTTCACGAGCGCCGGCGTCGCCGGCGGCGGACGCCGTGGGTGGGTCGCCTGCTCGTAGGCAAACGCCACCGCGAGCAGCCTGGGTTCGCTCCACGCCGCACCCATCAACTCGACACCCACCGGCACCCCATCGTCGGTAAACCCGGCCGGCATGCCGATCGCCGGCAGCCCGGTGCTCGGGCTCAATTGACAGTTCTCGCTGCCCCGCTGCGGCTCGCCGATGATCGCAGCCTTGCGGCGCAGCGTCGGATACGCCAGCGCGTCCAGCCGCTGCTCGGCCATCGTGTGCGTGACCAGCGTCAGCAATTCGGTGCGCTTGGCGCGCGCCTGCACGACGTCTGGTGTATCCGGCGTGGTTCTCGCGTTGCGCCGTTTGAAGTTCGTCTCGAGGGCCGAAGAGTAATCTCCACGATCGAGAATCTCGCCAAGCGAGTGCACGGGCGCGTTCGGCCAGCGCGAAAGGTACTCGATCAGATCGAACTTGAACTCGGCGTCGATGAGGCTCGAGCCGCGCATCTGCTCGTCAAGACCGGGCAACGAGATGTCCACGAGCTCAGCGCCCGCCTTCTGCATGGCCGCGAGCGCTTGTCTCACGACGGCGGCCACCTCGTCGTCCTCCGGCGTCGCGCCGAACATGGTCTTCACGACGCCGATCCGCAGTCCCTGTAACGCGTCGAGCTTCAGCGCATCGCGGTAACTCTTCGGGATGTGGCCGCTGCTCGCCTGCGTGAGGACATCGGCCGGGTCGGATCCGACGGTGGCGTCGAGCATGATCGCCAGGTCGGTGACCGTGCGCGCGAGTGGGCCACCGATGTCCTGCGTATGCGAGAGCGGGATGATGCCGCTGCGACTCGACAGTCCGAGCGTGCCGCGCAGGCCGAACAGATTGTTGTTCGCGGACGGAATGCGAATCGACCCGCAGGTATCACTCCCCATCCCTGATGCCGCGAAACTGGCGGCGACCGCCGCGCCGGTCCCGCCGCTCGAGCCACCCGGCGTGCGGGCCAGGTCGTACGGATTGCGCGTCTGTCCCCCGGCGGAGCTGATCGTGGTGATGCCGGACGCCAGCTCGTGCAGGTTCGTCTTGCCGATGATGATCGCGCCCGCGTCGCGCAGGCGCTGTACTTGAAAGGCGTCCCGGCCGGTCATGAACCCCGTCAGCGCCAGCGTTCCGCCGGTCGTCGGCATGTCGATCGTTTCGAAGTTGTCTTTGACGACGATCGGGATGCCGTGCAATGGCCCGCGGGGTCCGCGCGCAGCGCGCTCGCGATCGAGCGCGTCCGCAATCTCCAGCACCTTCTGGTTCATCGCGATCATGGCGTTGATCCGCGGACCCTGCAGATCGTAGGCGCGAATGCGCGCGAGGTACGCGAGTGCGAGCGTGCGTGACGTGACCGCGCCAGACGTTAACGCGGCTTGCAGCTCCTCGATCGTCTTCTCCCGCACATCGAACGAAGCGTCAGGATTCGCCCCCGGCGGCTGCGCCATCGCGTGCATCGCCACCGGCATCGCGGCGAGCACGATCGCCAGCGACAGCGCGCCGATCCAGCGGTGCGTCACTTCGCGGCCCACTGGCGAATCTTCTCGTGCAGGAAGCTGACGGGCACCGCGCCGTCCTCGAGCACGCGATCGTGAAACTGCTTGATGTCGAAGTTCCGCCCCATCGCCTGCTTCGCTTCCTCCCGCGCTGTGGTGATCTCCAGCTTGCCGAGCATGTAGGCCGTCGCCTGGCCCTGGTAAATGATGTAGCGATCGACCTCCGACGCGACGTCCGCTGGATCCTCAGCGGTGTGCGCCAGCATGTAGGCGATCGCCTGCTTCCGTGTCCAACCCATCGTATGAATACCGGAGTCCACGACCAGCCGGGCGGCGCGGAGCGCCTGGCTCGAGAGCATGCCGAGTCGATCGAGGTCACCCGAGAACAGGTGCATTTCGTCTGCGAGACGTTCAGCATACAGGCCCCAGCCTTCGCTGTAGCCGGAGTTACCCAAGTACCGGCCGATGGGGTGAATGTCCTTCCGCTCGAGCGCGATCGCGCCCTGCAGGTGGTGACCCGGAATCATCTCGTGAAATGCCGTGGACTCCGCATTCACGCGACTCTTCGTCTCCGCCTGATAGGCGTTGATGAAGAACACGCCGGACCGGCTGCCGTCTTCAGCCGGCGGGTTGTATTCGTTCGGACCATTCTTCTCCCGGAACTTCGGATAACGCTGGATGACGACGTCGGCATTGGGAAGCAGCCCGAACCAGTCGTGCATACCGCGCTTGGCGCGATCGAGTGCTTTCTGCGACCGCGCGATCAAATCCTCGGAGTTCTTGAAGAAGTAGCGCTTCTCTGTTCGCGCGCGCTGCAACAGGACCGCCACGTCACCGGTGCTGAACGACCGTTGACCAATCGCCCTCATTTCCGCGTCCAGCTGCTCGACCTCGTGTAGCCCGATGGCGTGCACGTCCCTGGCCACCATCGGCAGCGAGCTGTGATACCGCACGGACGCGTTGTAACACGCGGCGCCGTTCGGATTGGCGGAAACGGCGATCGCCTCGCGTGCCGCCGGCAGGTAGTCCTTCGCGAGGAAATCACGGTACCGCGTGAACGCCGGCACGATCTGCTCGCGGACCAGCAGATCGAACTGCTGCATGAACTCGGGCGTCTTGTCGCGAACCGACGGTGAATCGAACGGCGACTCCGCGATCGGCGTCGCAATCAGCGTCGTCATCTGGTCGATGACGATGCGGACGTTGAGCGTCGGCGCCGAGTACCCCGCCTTCAGTCCGTCGCGAAGGTTGGCGATCTCGGTATCGATGAACTTCGGCAGGCGGCTCCACCGGGCCAGCGCTTCTTTCCGCGCCTCCTCGGTGCCAACCGGCTGAATCGTCACGGTGTATCCGTCCTGCACCTGCCAGCTGTTCACGAACTGGCTGACGGTCCACAGTTCCTGCCGGCACACGCGGACGCCAATCGACGACTCGAGCGCCTCGCGGACGATGGCGTAAGTCCCGCGCAAGGGGGGCGCCTCGATAAGAGCAGGGTCGATTTGCTTCGCCTGGGCCAGCCAGACGTCTTCCCGGGCCTGCCAGGCCTTGAGAGCCTCCAAGGAGTTGTCGGGCAGACCGTCGTGGCGCCGTCCGGTGACGCCGAACAGTGTCACCTGGTCGGGATTTCGCTCGAAAAAGCCGTCCAGGTAGGCGTCGGCCAGCTCGCGGACCCTGGCATCCGGACGTTCGGGCGCCGGAGCCGGCGGCTTCGCCTCGCGGCGGCAGGCCGAGGCGGCCGCGATGAGACAGACGCAGACAAGGCAGATAAAACCGTTTGCCCGGTGTCTAAGCATGCCGGATTATACTTTCGTCGCGGAGGACGCATGCAGATCTCGGAACGGACAGTTGGCGACGTAGTGATTGTGGACGTGTCGGGCAAGATCACACTGGGGGATGGCGGAGACGTGGCGTTGCGCGACAAGATGCGCAGCCTGATTCAGCAGGACACGAAGAAGTTTCTTCTGAACCTCGGCGACGTCTCGTACGTGGACAGCGCAGGGCTCGGCGAAATCGTCCAGTCGTACGCGACCGTGACCAAAAGCGGCGGCACGTTGAAGCTGCTGAACGTCACGAAGCGGATCAAAGATTTGCTCTCGATCACGAAGCTCCTCACCGTGTTCGAGTGCCACGACAATGAAGCCGAAGCGCTGGCGAGCTTCTAGGCGCCGGAAGGGATCGAGTTAGCTCGGTCCCTTCACCACTTTCGTCAGTCCCCACCCGGCGAGAAAGATCGCCACGCCCGCGCCGAAGGTCTTCGGGCTGGGCCCCATCGGGCCGGCCATGAACACATCGACCACGAGCAGCCACATGCCCAGCAGCTGCGCGAGACGTCCGGCGTAGTACAGCGTGTTGTTCATATGCGATCGAAGTTCTTCTCGATCTCGCGGCGCGTCAGCCGGAGCATCACCGGCCGTCCGTGCGGACAGATCGTCGAGTACGAGGTCGCCCGCAGCTCATCGAGGATGTGCGCCATTTTCTCGTAGGTCAGCGGATAGTTCGCCTTCACCGCCGCATGGCACGCCGTCGTCGCCGCAATGCGCTGGAGCGCGTCCTGCACCTGCGCGCCGCGGTCGAGCCCTTCGAGATCCTCGGCCAACGCCAGCAGCGCTTTCGAACTGTCTTCGATTTTCAGCAGCGCCGGTACGGCATTGACCTTGATCGTCGCGGCGCCGAATGCCTCGATCTCAAAACCCAGGCGGTCGAGCTCTGCGACCCGGTTCACCAGGGCCTGCTGCGCGGACGCCGTCAGGTCCATGATCATCGGCACCAGCAGCCGCTGCGACTCGAGACGCCCGCTGGTCAACCGTTCCATCACCCGCTCGAAGAGCACGCGCTCGTGCGCCACGTGCTGATCGATGATCGCCACGCCCTCATCGTCCACCGCGATGATGAAGGTATCGCGGAACTGCCCGAGCGGGATCATCGGCTTGATGTCGACCGACGACGAAGAAGGAACCGCCGAGATCGCTGAGAACGCAGAGGCCAGATTGGTTTCCGGATCGAGACCACTCTGCGGACTCTGCGAACTCCGCGGTTCCATCTTCTCCGCGGGTATCCAGCGGTTCGGATAGGTGCCGCCCGACAGTACGTTGGGCAGCGTCGCCGTGAACGGCGTCTGCGCCATGTGCTCGGGACGCAGTTGCAGCTGCGGCGCGTCGCTGTGACCGAGCGCATCCCGGAGCGCGCGGCGGACCACCTCGTGCACCAGCGACTGATCGCGGAAGCGGACTTCCGCTTTCGTCGGATGCACGTTGACGTCGAGCGCGTCTGCCGGCATCTCGATGAACAGATGCACCTCGGGGCTCCGCTCCTTGATCGACGCCTGGCTGTACGAGTCGATGATCGCGTGCGCGATCGTCTTGTCCTTCACGATCCGCCGGTTGATGAAGACGTTCTGCGGACCGCGCGTCGGCCCCTGCTCCGCCAGCGCCGCGATGAAACCGGTCAGCCGGATGCCGCCAGCCTCCTTGTGCACTTCCATCAGATCGGCGCGCTCACCGTACACCTGATACAGCCTGTCGCGGTGCGACACGGCAGGCGGGCACTGCAGCACCTTGCGGCCGGCGCTCGTCAGCGTGAAGCCGACCTCGGGATGCGCCAACGCGAGTTGCGTCACCACGCGCGACACCTGCGCGGATTCCGCGCCGTCGGACTTCAG
>JANYHS010000369.1 GCA_025358945.1 Acidobacteriota bacterium | reverse complement strand
CGTAGAACGCCGGCTCGAGCACCGGCCCGCTGCCGAACCAGAAGCCGTGGCTGATCACTTCGTGCGAGTAGGCCTCGCGTATAAAGGCCGGACCGTCGCGCGGCGGCGCGGGACGGCCGGAGAAACGCGTCACCGCCAGATCGAACGCGCCCCAGAAGAAATGCACCGGGCTGCACTTGCCGACGAAATCGCCGCGCGCGCCTTCCAACACCTGCTCGACCTTCGAGAGGATCCGCCAGCAACGATTCGCGAGCGCTGGGTCGTACGACGAGTGCGCCTCGTCTTTGTCGAAACGCACCGGCGCGAGGATCTCCACCGGCATCGGCCAGATTTTCACCGGCAGGGCGAGCGCGGTCAGTGTCGCCATCACCTCGGCGTAGAAGTTCGCGACAGACCGCGGCGCGAGCTGCACGCAGCGCGTCTCGCCGTCCGACGTGCGAATCACCAGCTGATGATCGATGAAGTCGAACTCCATCGAGAACGTCCGGTTCCCATGCCGCAGCAGCCTCGTCGTCAGACCCCGCGGTGTGACGAGCAGCGTGCTGCCCCAGGAGTGATTGAGCGCAGACGCCTGCGCGAGCGCGACCTTCCCCACGACCTGCGTCCACATGTGAAGCGTCGCGTAGGTGTCCTTCCATTCGTCGAATGGCAAGGACGGCCACTGTTCGATTTCGGTCACCATGATCGTGCAGAGGATTATGCCAGAATGTGCGCATGCGCAAGATCACTCCCTCGTGGCGCCGCTCGCTGTCCCTGACGATCGCGCTGGTCGCGTTGACGATCACTGCCGGCGCGCAAAGCCGCGATCGATCGCAGACACCCGACAAGTACACGTGGGACCTCGCGGACATCTATCCGACGCAGACCGCGTGGCGCGCTGCCAAGGACACGCTGTCCACCGACCTGCCCAAGCTTCGGCAGTTCCAGGGCACGCTATCCGCGTCCGGGCGCTCGCTGGCTGACGCGCTCGAGATGCAGGCGGCCTTCTCCAGACAACTGGCGCGCCTCTACAGCTACGCCAGCCTGAGCGCGGATCAGGACACGCGCGACGCCGCGCACGAGGGCATGCGGCAGGAAATGAATCTGCTGGCGGCCGCCTTCGGCGCCGAGTCGTCGTTCATCGAGCCGGAGCTGCTCAAGACCGGCGAGGCGCCGATCACCACAGCGATCGCATCCGAGCCGCGCCTGAAGGTCTTCAGCTTTTATCTGCGCGATGTGTTTCGCCGGACGCAGCACACACTCAGCGACGTTGAGGAGAAACTGCTCGCCGACGCCGGCCCGCTTGCCGGAAACCCGTCGAGTGTCTTCAACATCCTGTCGAACGCCGATTTCCCCTACCCGACGGTGACGCTGAGCACGGGCAAGAGCGTCAAGGTCGATCAAGCCGCCTTCACCGAGCTGCGCGCACTCCCGAATCGCGCCGACCGCGAAAAGGTGATGTCCGCATTCTTCACCGCGCTGGGTTCGTTCGCCCGCACGTTCGGCACGTCAATGAGCGGCGAAGTGCAGAAGGTGTGGTTCTTCGCGAAGGCGCGCAAGTACCCGTCCGCACTCGCGGCGCAGCTCGACGGCCCGAACATCCCTCTTTCGGTCTACACGCGGCTGGTTGACGGCGTGAACAAGAACCTGCCGGCGTTCCACCGCTATTTGAAGCTGCGCAAGCGGATGATGAAGCTCGACCAGCTGCATTACTACGATCTCTACGCGCCGCTGGTGTCGTCTGTGGATCTGAAGTACGCGCCTGGCGAGGCGCAGAAACTCGTGCTGGCCGCGGTCGAGCCTCTGGGCGCCGACTACCAGGCGACGATCGGCCGCGCGTTCGACAGCCGCTGGATCGATCTGTTTCCGAACGACGGCAAGGCGTCTGGCGCCTACTCGGACGGCGGCGCCTACGACGTGCACCCGTACATGCTGATCAACTACAACGGGCAGTACACCGACGTCAGCACGCTGGCGCACGAGCTCGGTCACACGATGCAGAGCTACTACTCGAACACGACGCAGCCGTACGCGCTGTCGGGCTACCCGACGTTTGTCGCCGAGGTGGCGTCCACGTTCAACGAGTCGCTGCTCATCGACTACATGCTCAAGCAGATCAAAGACGACGACACGCGGTTGTCGCTGCTGGGAAATTACCTCGAGAACATCAAGGGCACCGTGTTCCGGCAGACGCAGTTCGCCGAATTCGAACTGCGCATGCACGAGATGGCGCAGAAGGGCGACGCGCTCACTGGCGAGGCCCTCTCGCGGGCATACATGGAGATCACCAGGAAGTACTACGGACACGATCAGGGCATCTGCGTGGTCGACGACTACATCGCGCACGAGTGGAGCTACATCCCCCACTTCTACCGTGACTTCTACGTCTTCCAGTACGCCACGTCGTTCACGGCGTCAGCCGCGCTTGCCGAGAAGGTGAAGGCCGGCGATCCCGAGGCGCGCACGCGCTACCTCGCGTTCCTTTCCGCCGGCGGCTCGAAATATCCCGTCGATCTGCTGAAGGACGCCGGAGTGGACATGACCACCGACGAACCGCTCGATCTCACGATCAAGACGATGAACCGAATCATGGACGAGATGGAGACGCTGCTTGCCAAACGGAAGTAACCGCGAGCGCACCCGATTTGATGGACGGGCCACAGAGGCACCGAGATACGGAGCCGAACGCATCGCAGCAGCCGCCCTTGGCGGCTCCGCTCAGGAAGAGCGGTGTGAACGCAAACATT
>JANYHS010000368.1 GCA_025358945.1 Acidobacteriota bacterium | reverse complement strand
CCAGGCGATTGGCCCCATCCTGATCATCCTCGGCCTGGGCTGCGGATACTTTCTTCTCGCACGGCTGGGCCTCTCGCGCGGTGCGCTGATGGTGCCGGTGACGCTGACGCTAGCGGGTGGGGTGATCGTGGCGGGCATGTTCCTCCGGCGCTCGCGGCCGCCGCGGGTGCCATGGCTGGTCACGGTGGCGATGCTGACGACGTACGTCGGGCTGATCCTGTATGTGCTGCCCGCGCTCGAGCGGCAGAAGGTGATCCCGGAAATGGCGGCCTGGGTGGCGACGCGGGCGCAGCCGGCGGATCGAGTCGCGAGTTTTCGCTTGAACCGGTGGACGCCCGATTACCGCTTTTACGTTGGGCGTCACGCGACCTTTCTCGATGGGGTGGCGGAGGCCGAAGCGTTCTTCAAGGATCCACGGCCGTTCTACTGCCTGATGCGGCGGAGCGCGTACGACGAATTTGTCGCGAAAGGGTTGCCCCTGCGGATCCTCTACGAGCGCGAGGGCATGGGCGCGACGTCCGGCCGCGCGCTGTGGCGCACCTCCACACCGCTGGTCCGCTTCGTCGTCGTCTCCAACGGCCGGTAAACGTGTGTCAGGTGTCCGGCGTCTCCGGAGTGCGGTAGTAGAATGACCGCATGCCGCGATTCCTGAAATATTCTGCCCTCCTCATCCTCTTCGTACTTCCTGCGATCGCCATCGCTCAACGCGGCGGCGGCGAGCAACCGACCAGCGCCGGGCCATTCGGTTCGCTGCGCTGGCGCAGCCTCGGGCCGTCGCGCGGCGGCCGCTCGATCGCGGTCGCGGGCAGCGATGCGCGACCATACGAGTACTACATGGGCGCCACCGGCGGCGGTCTGTGGAAGACGACGGACGCGGGCACGTCCTGGAAGGCGGTCACCGACGGGTTGATCCAGCACTCGTCAATCGGGGCGGTCGCCGTCGCGGCGTCGAATCCGGATGTGATCTACATCGGCACGGGTGAAGCGGATATTCGCGGCAACATCATTCAGGGCGGCGGGGCGTACAAGTCCACTGACGGCGGCAAGACGTGGGCGCACATCGGCCTGACCGACACGCAGGTGATCTCGAAGATCCGCGTCCATCCCACGAATCCCGATCTCGTCTACGTCGCCGCGTTCGGCCATCACGCAGCGCCGAATCCCGACCGCGGCGTGTTTCGTTCGAAGGACGGCGGCAAGACCTGGGACAAGATCCTGTTTCGCGACAACAAGACCGGCGCGAACGAGATCGTGCTCGACCCGCACAACCCGCAGGTGATCTACGTCGCGTTGTTGGAGGCGTACCGGAACGCGTTCGAGATGTCGAGCGGCGGGCCGGGCAGTGGCATTTTCAAGTCCACCGACGGCGGCGATCACTGGACAGAGATTTCTCGCAACGCCGGCCTTCCCAAAACGATGCTCGGCAAGATCGGCTTCTCGGTGTCGGGCGCCGATTCGAATCGCCTCTACGCGCAGATCGAAGCCGAGGACGGCGGTTTTTTCATGTCCGACGATGCCGGCGCGACGTGGAAGCAGGTGAGCGAGCGACGTGATCTGCGTCAGCGCGCGTTCTACTACTCGCGCGTCTACGCCGACCCGAAAGTGAAGGACACGGTCTGGGTGTTGAACGTCAACATCTACAAATCGACCGACGCTGGCAAGACCTGGAAGGCCAGCAACGTGCCGCACGGCGACAACCACGACATGTGGATCTCGTCCGCCGACTCGAACCGGATGATCGAGGCTAACGATGGCGGCGGCACGATCTCGGTCAACGGCGGCGACTCGTGGTCCCCTGAACTGATGCCGACTGCGCAGTTCTATCACGTGATCACGACCACGCACGTGCCGTATCACATCTGCGGCGCGCAGCAGGACAACAGCACCGCGTGCGTGTCGAGCGCACCGGCGCAGGGCGGCCCCGGCGGTTCGGGTGGCGGTGCGGATCAGGTGTTCTACTCAGTGGGCGGCGGTGAGAGCGGCTACATCGCCAGCGACCCGCGCACCCCGGACATTTTCTACGCCGGCAGCTACGGCGGCCTGATCACCCGCCTCGATCGGCGAACGGGTCAGGAGCGCCAGGTGAACCCGCACCCGGACAATCCGATGGGGTACGCGTCAGCGGACATCGCGGAGCGCTTTCAGTGGACGTTCCCGATCGTGATGGCGCCGACGGATCCGCGGATTCTCTACGTCGGCTCGCAGCACGTCTGGAAGTCGACGAACGAGGGGCAGAGCTGGGAAAAGATCAGCCCCGATCTGACGCGCCACGATCCGAAAACGATGGGACCTTCCGGCGGTCCGCTGACCAAGGACAACACCGGCGTTGAAACCTACGCGACGGTGTTCAGCATCGCGCCGTCGGCGAAGGACGCCTCGGTGATCTGGTCCGGGTCGGACGACGGCTACGTGCAGGTGACGCGCAACGGCGGGGCGAACTGGAAGAACGTGACGCCGAAAGCGCTGGGCGATTTCGCGCGCATCAGCCTGATCGAGGCGTCACCGTTCCGTTCCGGTACGGCCTACGTCGCCGCCAACCGGTATCAGCAGGACGACTTCAAGCCGTACGTGTTCCGGACCGACGACTACGGCGAGAGCTGGACGCCGATCACCTTTGGCGTCGGCGCGACGGATTTCGCACGCTCGATCCGCGAGGATCCCAAGCAACCGAAGCTGCTGTATCTCGGCACGGAGCACGGCATCTACGTCTCCTTCGACGACGGCGCGAAGTGGGAATCACTGCGTCAGAACCTGCCGGACACGCCGGTGCACGATATCGCCGTCGAGGATCGCGATCTCGTGATCGCGACGCACGGGCGCGGGTTCTACGTGATGGATCACATCGCACCCTTGCGCCAGGGCGGTCTCCCGGCAACGTCGAGTCTGCATCTCTACAAGCCGGACGAAGCGCGACGCGGTCTCGACCGGAACGTATCGGTCGACTACTACCTGAAGCAGCCGGCGCAGAAGATCACGATGGAGTTCCTTGACGCGGACGGGAAGGTGATTCGCGCGTTCACCGGTACGCCCGCTGACGCCGAGCGCAAGCCGCCGGTGGATGGCGACGACGGCCCGCGGCGTCCGCCGGAACCGCATCCGCCTGTGGCGGCAGGATTGAATCGCCTGACGTGGGACATGCGCTATCCGGGAGCGACGGATTTTCCCGGGCTGATCATGTGGGCGGCCAACTCCCGCGGTCCGCTCGCGCCGCCCGGATCGTATCAGGTGCGCGTGACGGCCGACGGTCAGACGGAGACGCAGCCGTTCGCGATCCGCCGCGAGTCGCATCTGCTGAAGGACGTGAGCGATCAGGATCTGCGCGAAGAGTTCGATCTCGCCATGAAAGTCAGGGACAAGGCGAGCCAGGCGAACGAGGCCGTACTCCTGGTCCGCGGGATCAAGGCGCAACTCGAAGAACGCAAGACCAGGCTGGACACGAAGTCCGTGGCAGTCGTGAAGGCGCTCGACGAGTTTGCGGCGGCGCTGAGCACGATCGAGAGCGAGATCTATCAGGTGAAGCTGCAGAGCAGCCAGGATCCGCTGAACTTTCCGATCAAGCTGAATAACAAGATCGCCGCGTTGCAGGGCGTCATCGAGAGCGCGGACGTCCGGCCGACGGAACAGGCGTACTCGGTGTTCCGGACGCTGTCGAACGCTCTCGACGAGCAACTCGGAAAGCTGGACACGCGCGTCAAAGGCGGCATGCCCCCGGTCAATCAGCTGCTGCAGCGGCTGAAGCTCGATCCCATCAAGGCGGAGGCATTGAAGCCCGAGGCGCCCAAGCCATAGGGCGGGGCCGGGTATAATCGCCGACGACCATGATGGATCTGAAAGAGTACATTCGTCACGTCCCGGACTTTCCGAAGCCCGGGATTCTGTTCTACGACATCACCACGCTGCTGCAGGATCCGGTGGGACTCCGGGCCGCGATCGAGTCGCTCGCGCAGCCGTTCGCCGGCAAGGGCATCGACCTCGTCGTCGGCATCGAGAGCCGCGGGTTCATCTTCGGCGCGCCGGTGGCCGATCGGATC
>JANYHS010000367.1 GCA_025358945.1 Acidobacteriota bacterium | reverse complement strand
TCGAAGCCGGCCTCGGCGCGATCTGGGGCGAGGACCCGCGCTATATCCCGTCGGGCCGCAAAGGCATCTGGCCGCGCGCACGCTATGCGATCAAGACCGTTGTCCTCGCTCAACGCCGCGACGGCAGCCTGAAGCCCGCGTGGGGCCGCTACGCCGGCAACGTGGTGAACAACCTGATCGAGAACACGTGGCTCCCTCCGAGCATGACGACGGGAAGCCAGACCGCGTGGCGCAGCGGTCTGGGCCTGCTCGGCCGACTCGGCGGCAACGCGTGGGAAGAATTCTGGCCGGACGTCATTCGGCACTTCCGCAAGTAGCGCAAGACTGCAGTCTTGCGTAGACCTTCAGCTCGTGGCGCACAACTGCTTCGGCACATCGTGTTTTCCTAATGGATATTCGATGTAGTGAGCCGTCTCCAGAGCGACCTCGCGCCCGCAGAACTGCTCCACGACGGCGAAGGACATATCGATGCCGGCGGACACGCCCGCCGACGAGAAGATCCCGTCGTGCACGACCCGCGTCTTGCGCTGGACGAGAATCGTCGGGTCGATCGTCGCCAGCAGATCCAGCCCCGCCCAGTGCGTCGTCGCCCGGCGGCCGTGCAGCAGGCCAACTTTCGCGAGCAGCAACGCACCGGTGCAGACCGAGGTCACCTGACGGGCGCGGCCGGCCGTTTCGCGAATCCACGAGAGGGTCGATTCATCCTGCAGCAGCGCGCGCGTGCCAAAGCCTCCGGGAACAACGAGGATGTCGATCGCGGGCGCGTCTGCCCAGGAGTAACCCGGAAGGACTTTCAGGCCGCCAATGGCGGTGACCATGTCTCGACTGCGCGCGACGGTGAACACGTCGAACGGCGCGCTGTCGTCGGTCCGCCGAGAATCAGATCCCGCCACCGTACGCGTGCGCGAAAACACCTCGAACGGACCGGCGAAGTCGAGCACCTCGACGTCCTCGAAGATCAGAATACCGACCGTGGTGCGCATCGATCCGACATCCAGGTCTCTACCTACGTGACCCACCTGACCCACCTGACCCACCTGACCCACGTGACCTACCTGCCCTATCGCGTGAGCTTCCGGTATTTGATCCGGTGCGGCTGATCCGCGGCGGCGCCGAGGCGGCGGTGCCGGTCGGCCTCGTAGTCCTGATAGTTGCCCTCGAACCAGACCACCTGACTGTCGCCTTCAAACGCGAGCATGTGGGTGGCAATGCGATCGAGAAACCAGCGGTCGTGGCTGATGACAACGGCGCATCCGGCGAAATTGAGCAGCGCGTCCTCGAGCGAGCGGAGCGTGTCCACGTCGAGATCGTTGGTCGGCTCGTCGAGCAGCAACAGGTTGCTGCCCTTCTTGAGAAGCTTTGCCAGATGCACGCGGTTGCGCTCGCCGCCAGACAGCGTACCGACCTTCCGGCCCTGCGCGCCGCCCTTGAAGTTGAACCACGACACGTACGCGCGCGACGCCACTTTCCGTTTGCCCAGCTCGATCTCGTCCTGGCTGTCGGTGATTTCGTCGAATACCGTCTTGTTCGGGTCGAGTGCGTCGCGGCTCTGATCGACGTAGCCGATCTGCACGGTCTCGCCGATCCGCAGCGTTCCCGCGTCGGGCTGCTCCGCGCCAGTGATCATCCGGAACAGGGTCGTCTTGCCGGCGCCGTTCGGTCCGATCACGCCGACGATGCCGCCGCGCGGGAGCGTGAAGTCCAGGTTCTCGATCAGGGACTTGTCGCCGTAGCCCTTCTTCACACCGCGGGCCTCGACGACGATGTCACCCAGTCGCGGGCCTGGTGCGATGTAGATCTCGGCCGACTCAATCTTCTTCGTGCCCTCTTCGCGCAGGAGGTCTTCGTAGGCATTGAGTCGCGCTTTGCCCTTCGACTGCCGCGCGCGGGGCGACATGCGAATCCACTCGAGTTCGCGGTCCAGCGTCTGCTGCTTGCGCGTCTCGGCTTTCTCTTCCTGCTTCAGCCGGTTCGACTTCTGTTCGAGCCACGACGAGTAGTTGCCCTCCCACGGGATACCGCGGCCGCGATCGAGTTCGAGGATCCACCCGGCGACGTTGTCGAGAAAGTAGCGATCGTGCGTGACCGCGACGACGGTGCCGGCGTAGTCCTTGAGAAAGCGCTCGAGCCACGCGACCGATTCGGCGTCGAGGTGGTTGGTCGGCTCGTCGAGCAGCAGGATGTCGGGCGATTGCAGCAGCAGCCGACAGAGCGCGACACGGCGACGTTCGCCACCCGACAGCGTCGTAACGTCGGCGTCAGGCGGCGGCAGGCGCAGCGCGTCCATCGCCAGCTCGAGTTGCGAATCAAGATCCCACGCGTTGCAGGCGTCGATCTTGTCCTGGATCCTGGACTGCTCGTCCATGACCTTGTCCATTTCCTCAGGAGACAGATCTTCGCCCAGCTTCGCGTTCACTTCGTCGTAGCGCGTGAGGAGCGCCTTGGTCGCGGCCACGCCTTCTTCGACGTTACCGAGCACCGTCTTGGCGGGATCGAGCTGCGGTTCCTGATGCAGGAAGCCGATCGACGTGCCCTCCGCAGGGAACGCTTCGCCGATGAAACTCTGATCCTCGCCGGACATGATTTTCAGCAGCGAGCTTTTACCTGCGCCGTTCAACCCGAGGACGCCGATCTTGGCGCCGAGGTAGAACGACAGCCAGATGTCTTCGAGAACTTTGGTATCGGGTTGGTGAACCTTCCCGAGACCTTTCATCGTGTAAATAAACTGGGGCATGAATGCACTAGCGTACAATCTGCTGAGCCAATCCGCAATCAATCTGAAGTCTGAAATCAGAATTCTGAAATCTGCCATGCCATGATTCGCAGAATCCTGCACGTCGACATGGACGCGTTCTACGCGTCGGTCGAGCAGCGCGACGACCCGTCGCTGCGCGGGAAACCGCTCGCGGTCGGGGGCCGGCCAGAGGGCCGCGGCGTGGTGGCGGCGGCCAGCTACGAAGCGCGCGCCTTCGGCGTGTTCTCCGCGATGCCAATGTCGCGAGCCGTTCGCCTCTGCCCTTCCCTCGTCATCGTCCGGCCCGACTTTCCGCGCTACCGGGCCGCGTCGAATGCCGTCTTCACGATCTTTCGCGAGGTGACGCCGTTGGTCGAACCACTCTCGCTCGACGAGGCATACCTCGACGTGACGGAGAACGCGTGGGGCGAGACGTTCGCCACGAAAGTCGCCAGACGCCTGAAGGACCGCATCCGCGCAGACACCGGGCTGACGGCGTCGGCCGGCGTGGCGCCGAACAAGTTTCTGGCAAAGATCGCCTCGGGCTGGAAAAAACCCGACGGCCTGACCGTGATCAGCCCGGAACGGGTCGAGCCGTTCCTGCAGCAGCTGCCCGTGGACGCGCTGTGGGGTGTCGGTCCTGTCACCGCCGAGAAACTCCGTGCGAAAGGCATCGAGCGACTCGTGGATGTGCGCACGGCGGATGTCCAACTGTTGCGCGAGACGGTCGGCAGCCTCGCGGACTGGCTGCGTCAGCTCGCCAGCGGCGTGGACGATCGGCCGGTCACACCGAACCGCGAAGCCAAGTCGTCGGGATCAGAGAATACGTACCCGGACGATCTGAGCGATCTGGCGACCATCCGCGCGGAGGTCGCGCAGATGGCGTCTCGCGCCATCGCCTGGCTGCTGCGCCGGCAGATGCTCGCGCGCACCGTCACGCTCAAAGTGCGTTACGACGACTTCACCACCATCACCCGCAGCCATTCGTCGTTGCCGACGCGCGATGAGGTCGACCTGACCGCGCGCGCAGTTCGCCTGCTCGAGAAGACCGACGCCGGGAGTCGACCTGTCCGGCTGCTCGGCGTCAGCGTGCACAATTTCTGCGGTGAGCACGATCTGGTGGACCCACCGGATCGCCTGCCGTTTGATCAGGACGGGGTCTGATGGTCTATCCTTGTGGATACCGTGCTTAAAGGAACCCGCGACGGCATCTTGAAAAGAGTCCAGCCCACGAGCATTCACGGACAGATTTCGTGGGATGTGTTCTTCACCGACGTCGAGGATCCCGACGGTCAGACGCATGTGGCGCGCGTCGGCCCCGAAGCGGTTGTGGGCAACAACCTCGAGCCGGGCGATCGGATTCAGGTGGAGTACCTCGTCGGCCAGGCAGTCAAGGTCACGCGCGTCGTCCCGACATCGTAGTCCCCGGCCTCCAGCCCAAAGCCTCTATCGCTTCTCGATCCTCACGGTCCGGAGTTCGATCCGCGTATTCGGCGCCTCTCCGGTCCGGGGCGCCGTCTCGATCGCCTCCACTGCCGCCATGCCGTCCACGACTCGTCCGAACGCGGTGTAGACGCCGTCGAGCGCTTTCGATTCCCCGATGCAGATAAAGAACGACGTCGTCGCGCTGTCGGGCGCGTCGCCGCGGGCCATCGAGACGATGCCCCGGACATGCTTCGTGTCGTTGAACTCCGGTGGCAGGTTGTGCACCAGCCGTTGTTGCTTCTCCGTGAGCGGCGCGGTCCGGCTCGAGAGCGCGCCCGTCTGAATCACGAAGCCCGGGGCGACGCGGTGAAACGCCATCGCATTGTAGACATTGGCCGCCGCCAGTCGCATGAACTGCCGCACGGTCTCGGGGGCCTTATCGATCAGGAATTCGATCGTGATCGGTCCCGCGGACGAATCCAGCACCGCGCGGTAGCCCCCGAGTTGCGCGGGCGTTTCGCTGACAAACGGCTCGGCCGGCGTATCGCGGATCGCCACGTGGCGAATCTCGACACGTGCGGTCGCGACGCCCTTGTCGTCCACCGGCGTCTCGGAGATTTTCTGCAGGACGTCCACGCCGTCAGCCACGTGACCGAAGACGGTGTACTGATTGTCGAGGGACGGCTGATCGGCGAGGACGATGAAGAACTGCGCGCCGGCGCTATCGGGCTTGCCCGGCACGAGGACCGCGGCGACGGATCCGCGCGTCATCTTCGCCGCGCGACCTTCCGCCTTCACCGCATTCTGTCCGCCGGTGCCATACAGCGCGCGCTTGGCGGGATCCTTCGTCAGCGGATCGCCGCCCTGGACCATGCCATATTTCACCGCGCGATGAAACGTCGTGCCGTCATACGCGCCCGACGCCGCCAGCTTCATGAAGTACGCCGTCTGGTTCGGCGCCGCGTCCGGCGCAAGATCGATCACGAACGTCCCCGCGCTCGTCTCGACAACGGCCTGCTGCGGCGGCGTCTGCGCTTGCACGAACGATAAAAAGAAACCGCAGAGGCCGCAAAGAACGCAGAGAGAGAACTTAATTCGCAGGGCCATCGATGATCATCCGCGCGTGCCAGATGTAGTGCAGGCTGGAAATGATCGTGATGGCCAGCGACACCCACACGCCAATGTCCACCAGCACCGAGTGGTAGCCGAGATAGTTGAACAACATGGCGGCGACGGCGGTGACGATGTAGGTGGCGGTGGCGATCTTGCCGAAGACCGACGGACGGAATGTGCGCCGCCCGATCGCGAGGTTGACGATCGCCACGGTCAGGATGATCACGACGTCGCGGCTGATGATGCACACAGTGAGCCACACCGGCAGCCGGTTCGCGAGGTCCAGGTTCGGCAGCGCCAGCACCACAAAGGTCGTGACCAGCAGCAGTTTGTCGGCCATCGGGTCGAGCCACGCCCCGAGGCTGGTCTTCTGATTCGACCGCCGCGCGATCAACCCGTCAAGGCCGTCGGTGACGCCGGCGATCACGAACACCGTGAGCGCCCACCCGAGATGCCCGTAGATGGTGAGGATCACGAAGCCTGGGATCAGCAGCATCCGCAGCAGCGTGAGTTGATTGGCCGCGGTCAGCATGTCATCGCAGCCCTGCGATGGATTCGATCCGCTGAATCGCGGCGATTGCCTCTGCGCCCGTCACCGCCCGTGACGGCTGAAAGCCGCTCTCGCCGATCGTTTTCATCACGCCAGCCGCGACGGCCACCGACGCCGCCGGGTACGCCAGGTGGCTGGCCGACAGATCGCTGAACTTCAGCCGCGCCGACTCCCAGCCTTTGGCGCGCCCGGGATTCTGCGCAGCGATCCGCGCCAGCAGTCGCGCGGACGCCTGCGCAAGGTCGGTGCGGCGCACAACCGTGCGTGGCTGAAAGGCGTGATTGGCGAACGGCTCCATGATGCCGGCGCGCGCCACGGCCATGATCCAGGTGGCGGCCCAGTGGTTGCGCGCGTCGGTGATGAGCGCCGCGTCGCCGCGTCTGGCCGCCGGCAGCAGGCTCGCGAGACGGATACCAATCAACGCGGCGAGATCGGCGCGCGTGACCTGCGCCGCCTGCTCGATGCTGCGGTACTCCGCGGGCAACCGCGCCAGCGCACTCTTCGCCCGAACGTCTTCCAGGCGCTTATCCAGCTCGGCGCTCGGTTCGAGCGCCGAGGCGTCCGCGTAGGCCTTGGCGGCTCCCTCGAACTCACCGCGCGCCTCGAGCAGTTCGCCGATCTGCGCGATCGACTTCGCATCACCAGGGTCCAGGGCGGCTGATGTACGGAAATCCGCGAGCGCCGCATCAGCATCGCCGCGCTGGCGCTCGACGCCGGCCCTCTCACGATACAGAAAAGCGCTGTCGGGCGAACTGGCGATCGCAGCCGTGTAGGCGTGCGCGGCTTCATCCAGCCGGCCGCCGCGCGCCGCGTCCCGGGCACGCGCCAGGCCCTGCTCGACACGACGAAACTTCAGCACTTCGACGCGTCGCCCCAGTTCAGCTTGTGACGGATCCGCCGCCAGCGCGGCTTCAAACGCGGCCAGCGCCTCGGCGTCGCGGTTGAGCGCCAGCAGCGTCTGCCCTCGCCCAAGAAACGCCGCCACATCGTCGTGCTGCGGGTTGAGATCGAGCGCGCGATCGAAATGCGCGAGCGCCGCCTTGGCGTCCTTGCGCGCGAGTTCGACAAAGCCGAGCGACGTCTCAGCCGGATAGAACGCCGGCGCGATCTTCAACGCGGCGGCAAACTCCCGCTCGGCCGTCTTGAGATCGCCGGCCTGCAGGAACGACCAGCCTCTCGACGCCGACGCCGCGGCCGGGCTGTTGGCCATCGCCGACGGCACCGCGGGGCGCATGAAATCGGGAAACTTCGGTGCGGTCACGACTGGCGCTGAGACGATCTTGGGCGCGCAGGCGCTGAGGAAGACAACCGCGATCAGGAGGAGCGTGCGCATCAGGAAGATATTAACTCAGACGATTCAGAAGACGGCGCGGGACATCGGCCACGATCGAGACCTCGCGCTCGCGTGCCTCATGCACCACCACGCGGGCATGGCGATACACGCGCGCGATGCGCTCGCGATCGGCGTCATTGTCGGGATCGAACGTCAGCGTGACGCGGACGACGTCGAGCGCGAGGCGGGACGTAATCGTCTCCACCAATTCGTCAATCCCCTGCCGGGTGAGCGACGAGATCAGGAGCGCCGACGGATCCTGCTCCTGCAGGCGGCGCCGTTCGTCCGGGGTCAGCGCATCGCATTTATTGTAGACCTCCAGCATCGGAACCTCGATCGCCCCGACCTCGTCCAGCACGCTGCGGACAGCGTTCATGCGGCGATCGCGATCGGGCGCCGAGGCGTCGATCACATGAAGCACCAGGTCGGCGTCGGCGGTCTCCTCCAGCGTCGCGCGAAACGCCGCGATCAGCGCGTGCGGGAGGCGATCGATGAAACCGACGGTGTCCGACACGAGCAGTTCACGATTGTCGGGCAGGCGCACCTGCCGGACCAGCGGGTCGAGCGTCACAAACAGCGCGTTGGACGCTTCGGCGTCCGCCCGCGTCAGCACATTGAACAGCGTCGTCTTGCCCGCGTTGGTGTAGCCGACCAGCGCCACCGTCGGGACCGATGCCTTGTGCCGCCGCTCGCGCAGTTGGGTGCGGCGCTTGCGCACCTGATCGATGTCGTCGGAAATCGCGTGGATGCGCGTGCGGATGCGCCGGCGATCCGTTTCGAGCTTGGTCTCGCCTGGCCCGCGCGAGCCGATGCCGCCGCCCAGCCGGGACAGCGCCGTGCCGGATCCGGCCAGCCGTGGCAGCATGTATTTCAGCTGCGCCAACTCCACTTGCAGCTTTCCTTCGCGCGTCCGCGCGCGCCGCGCGAAGATGTCGAGGATCAGCTGTGTGCGGTCGATGATCTTGCGGCCGACTTCCCCTTCAATCTGACGCAGCTGCGCCGGCGTCAGCTCGTTGTCGAAGATGACGACGTCGACGTTGGTTTCGGCGGCAGACAGCGCGAGCGTTTTGATTTTTCCGGCGCCGAGAAACGTCGAGGGATCCGGCTTCGGGCGCTCCTGCAGCACGCGCAGGACGACTTCCGCCCCGGCGGCCTGCGCCAGCCCGGCGAGTTCATCGAGCGATCGCTCCGCGTCCAGGCGCCGGGCGCGGCCCGCAACCAGGCCCACCAGTGCGGCGCGCTCGGTGCGTCCTATCGAGCGGGTTGGACCGGTGGATCGATGTGCAGCCATGCTTGAATCTCGTCCCATGAAATCGCGCCGGCCCGCACCAGCGTGGGCTCCGCGCCAGTGACGTCCACGATTGTTGACGGCGCGCCGCCCGTCGTCTGCCCCGTATCGATCAGCAGGTCGATGCGATCGCCGAGCGTGCGCTCGACCTGATCCGGATCGTTGGTGGGCGGCTCGCCGCTGCGGTTCGCGCTCGTCGCGGTGATCGGCCGGCCCGCGGCCGCACACACGGCCCGCGCCACCGCGTCGGCCGGCACACGCACACCGACGGTCCCCAGACCGCCTGTCACCTCACGCGCCAACACCAACGGCGCCGCGATCACCAGCGTCAGCGGCCCAGGCCAGAAGCGCTCCGCCAGACGCTGCGCCGTTGCCGGCAGGCGTCCCAGATGTCGTGTGACCTGCTCTGCGTCGGCCGCGATGAGCGGCAGTGCACGTCCCGCGTCTCGTCCCTTCGCGACAAAGATGCGCGCGACGGCCTCTGCTGAAAACGGATCAGCCGCGAGCCCGTACAGTGTATCCGTCGGGAGCGCGACCAGCCCGCCGTTCAGAATCCACTTGGCGGCTTCCTGCACTGCGTCTCGCTGCGGCGACTCCGGATCGACAACGACTCGACGCATCAGTCCACCATCGCATTCTGCACCAACAACGCGAGTAGCCCCATGATCGCGAGGTCCGCGAAGAAGACAACCCGGAGCGAAGCGCCGCCGACGAAGCCGGCGATGAACGGGCTGCTGGCCATGCCGACCAGCGACGCACTGGTCAGCATGCCGAAGCCCGCGCCGTGCGCGCCCGGCGGAATCACCGCTCCGGCCGCACTGTAGCTTGCGGTCATCGCGGATCCAATCCCGAGTCCCAACAGCACAGACCCCGCCGACATGGTCCACAAGTTACCGGAAGCGCCGAAGAGGCCCGATCCGCAGGCCGCGATCACCGCACCGCCGGCGATGACCGTTCGGCTCGTGTGGTGTCGCAGCAGCTTGCCGCAGAAATGATGACCAAGCGCGCCCGTGAACGCCATGATCGAGAACAGAGTGCCGGCCACAATCGGGACGCGGGCCGACGCAACGCCCATCTGCTCGATGTAGAGGGGCAGCACCGGCCCGAAGCTGCGATCGACGAACTGCAGGCCGAAAATGACGCCCATCATCAGCATGAAATTCCGGAACGCCAGCACGGTCCGGAATGTGACGCGTCCCGTCTCCGCCGCATCGCGTGACGGCGTGTGCGTCGTGTGGTCGTCGTACATCACGTGAACGACCACGAGTGCGATCGCATAGAACAACGCCGTCGCGATGAACGATCGGCGGAGGCCCACCAGACTTGCCAGCAGTCCCCCGATTACCGGCCCGACGCCGGGACCAATCCGCTGCGCCGTCTGCACGGCGCCGATCGCCGACGGCATACGATCGCGCGGCGCGGACTCGGCGGCCATCGCCACCGACAGCGATCCGTAGCCGGCGAACAGCCCCTGAATCACGCGCACCGCGAGCACCTGCCAGACGTTGGTCACGAACGCCATCGCGGTGAACAGCACGACGAAGCTGACGAGCGACCGCTCGACCATGATCTTGCGGCCGAAGCGATCGCCGAGCCGCCCCCAGGCGGGCGCGAGCAGCGCCGTCAGCGCCGGCGTGATTCCCAGGCACACGCCGGTCCACATCGCAATCTCCCCGACGTCGGTCACGCCAAGCTGGCCGATGAACAGCGGCAGGAACGGCATCACGATGGTGAAGCCGGTGTAGCCCATGAACGAGGCGGCGGTGACGGCGAAGACGTTGCGGCGCCAGTCGGTTGAATGCACGGCCTTAGTCGGGCGACTAATCAGACCGCCATCGGCATGATCTCGCGTTCGATCTTGCGGGCGTTGGCAATTTCCGCGAGACGCAGGTCGTAGATGGCCTGCAGGTTCAGCCACGAGTGGGCATCACCGCCGAAGTAACGCGCCAGGCGCATGGCCGTGTCCGCGGAGACTCCGCGCCGTTCGCGCACGATGTCGTTAATCCGCGGCGCCGGCACGTGGAGGACCTTGGCCAGCGCGTTCGCGGTCAGGCCCGCGGGCCGCAGGAAGTCCTCACGCAACACTTCGCCGGGGTGGACCGGCCGCATGCCATTCTTGATCTTCACGTCATACTCCGTCAGTGATAGTCCGCAATCTCGACGTCCTCAGGACCGGCGGCGGTCCAACGAAAACAGATGCGCCACTGGTCGTTGATTCGGATACTGTGCTGGCCCGTCCGATCGCCTTTGAGCGCTTCCAGATGATTGCCCGGAGGCGACTTCAGAAACTCCAGCGTCGCCGCCGCATCACGTTGTGTGAGCTTGCGCGTGGCCACGGTCAGGATGGCTCCGAAAGGCTTCGACTTCCCGGCCTCGAACAGCCTCCGCGTGTCCGCGGAGCGAAAGCCTTTGATCACGTGCCGACAGTATAACGGATAACGTTAAACGGCAGCCAGAAGTCCGGCCGGAGACAGCCGGTCACCCGCGGAGGCGGACGTTCTCCCGGCGGAGGGGCACCGCGAAGACAGGGTCACGCTACACTTCGCGACCAAGCAGGATCTATCCCGCAGGGACGTTCACGACGACACCTGAAGCGCGCCGGTCACTTCGTCGGGACGCGCGCCTTCAACTCCTCGACCCAGTTCAGCACGACGACGATACCCGTCGGCGTGGACGTGGGATCGCCGCCTGCGGCCTTGATCATCAAGAACGTCTGGCCGTCGCGGGAGACGTCGTAGGTGCGGCCGTTTGTGGCGGCAAAGTACCGCGTGTCGAACAGCTTCGTCGGGGTGCCGGCACTGAAAGCCGGGGTGCTGTGAATGGGCACCGCCATCAGCGCGCCATCCAGTGTGAGGTAGTACAGCTCGGTGCCGCTCCGCGCCCAGAGCGGCTTGACGCCGCCGGTCGTGGAGATCGTCCAGTGCCCGCTGTCCACGTGCGGGAACGGCCGCACGGAGATTTCGTTGCGATTCGACTCGTTCGATTGATACGCCAGCCAGTGCCCGTCGGGCGACAGTTCGCCATTCTCTTCGAGGAATGTTGTCTGCACGAGCGGCTCGGTCTGCCGGGGCATTGACCCGGGCACCGTTCCCGACCGGCCGGCGCCGGGCAGAGTCGCATTGCCCTTTCCGAGATGAGCCGAGGGATCCATCGTCAGCACCCGCAGATCGATGCCCGTCTTGGGCATGGTTTCCCGGACAATCAGCCGCGTGCCGTCCGGCGAGATCGAGATCGGGAACTGGGAGTTGGGACTCGTGGTTAACCGCTCGACGGTCCCCGTATTGTCGGCCGCCTGCCAGAACAGATTGGCGGTGCCCGCTCGCGCCGACCCGAAGATGATGCGCCGGCTGTCCG
>JANYHS010000366.1 GCA_025358945.1 Acidobacteriota bacterium | reverse complement strand
CGCTGACGCGCTCGCGATTGCGCGGCAGATCGCCGCCGCGCTGGATGCGGCGCACGAGCGCGGGATCGTGCATCGTGATCTCAAGCCCGCGAACATCGTCCACACCCATGACGGCACAGTGAAGGTGCTCGACTTTGGACTAGCGAAAGAGTCGGGTAGGTCAAGTGGGTCAGGTGAGTCTGGTGGGGCAGGATCGGATCTCACGCATTCACCGACGGTGATTGCGCCGACCATCGACGGTGTGCTGCTCGGGACTGCGCCGTACATGTCGCCGGAGCAGGCGCGCGGGAAGACCGTCGACAAGCGCGCGGACATCTGGGCATTCGGCTGCGTGCTGTACGAGATGCTGACCGGCCGCCGCGCGTTCACCGGCGAGACGACGTCGGACACGATCGCGGCGATCATCGAGCGCGAGCCCGACTGGGCCGCGCTGCCCGCGGAGACACCGCCGGCCGTCCGTCGTCTGCTGCAGCGCTGCCTCGACAAAGATCCGAAGCGCCGCCTACGCGACGTCGGTGACGTGTATCACGAGCTCGCGCACGCGTCCGACGCGTCCGCGGCGCTACACGCGACGAGCCGTTCCGGCGCGCGCCGCCTGGCGTGGGTGCTGGCCTCCGGCGGAGTGGCGCTCGCGGTCGCACTTGGCTGGGTGGCAATCAAATATCCGCGCGGAAGTGTCGAGCCCGAATGGGCGCGCGAGTCCGCGACGTTCGCCATCGCCGCGCCGATCGTGCCGGGCGCGCCTGCCGGACTGCCGACGCCGGGCATCGCCGTCTCGGGCGACGGCCGCTCCATCGCGTGGACGGCTGGGGGCCTGGGGCGCCGGCCTGGGATTTGGCTGTATTCAGTCAGCACCGGTGAAACGCGCCTCCTCCCCGGCACGGAAGACGCGTCGAATCCTTTCTGGTCTCCTGACGGCCGCGCCCTCGCGTTCTCGGCCGGGGCCAGCCTCAAAGTCATCGACGTGGCGAGTGGCTCGGTGCGACCCATTGCGACGGTGCCAGACGTATCCTCAGGAGGCACGTGGAGCGGCGAAGGCATCATTGTGTTCTCCGCCCGCTACGCCCTGTACCAGATTCCGGCTTCCGGAGGCACACCGCGCGTCGTGGCGGAGTTGAATCGCAGCCGCCAGGAAAATTCGCTGGGCTTCCCGCGCTTTCTGCCGGACGGCCGCCACTTTCTCTACGTGGCGCGCAGCGGCCGGTCGGATCAGAGCGGTGCCTACGTCGGATCGCTCGACGGGACATCGGTCCGACTCTTCGCGACGACATCTCACGTGTACTACGCTGCGCCCGGGTACGTGCTGTACGCGAAAGACGGGACGCTGGTCGCGCGGACCTTCGATCCGAGTACGTTCACTGTCGGCGCGGAAGCCTCCACGGTCGTCAGCCATGTTGGCGCCAACGCCGGCGGGATGAATGGTCACTTCGACGTCTCGCCGAGCGGCGTCCTCGCGTACTTCAGGAACCGCACGACTGCGGACGCCGTACTGCGCTGGTACGATCGATCCGGACGGCCGCTCGACGCATTGAACGAGCCCGCCGGGTACTCCACGTTCAGAATTGCGCCGGACGATCGGCGCGTCGCTGTCGATGTCGCGTCCGATCGCGCAGTCGGCCGGGATGTGTGGGTGCTGAATCCCGGCGCCACGCCAACGCGGGTCACGTTCGGCGGCAGTGACGATTGGCAGCCGTTCTGGTCGCCCGATGGCCGGAAAGTCGCGTTCATGACGTACCGCAACGGCGTGTCCGACCTCTTCGTCAAGACCGTGAACGGGACCGCTCCCGAAGAGCCCCTGGTGACCTCCGAGGAGCAGAAGACTCCGGGAGACTGGTCGCCGGACGGCAGGTTCGTCACCTATTGGGTCTCGCGCGCGGAGACCCTGGGAGACGTGTGGGTCACTCCACTCGAAGGCGCGCGGCAGCCAATTCCGATCGCGCGGACGAAGTTCAACGAGCGGCGGCCGCGCTTTTCTCCCGATGGACGATTCATCGCCTATGAGTCCGATGAATCAGGGAGCAGCGAGGTGTACGTGCAGCCGTTCCCACCGACCGGCGGCAAATGGCAGGTCTCGGTCGGCGGCGGCAACCAGGCGTCGTGGCGCGGCGACGGTCGTGAACTCTATTACGTCAATGCGACCGGCATGCTCCTCGCCGTGCCGGTGACGCTCTCGTCGAACGGGTTCTCGGCGGGCGCCCCCGTGCAGTTGTTTGACGTCGGCAGGCGCGGAGGCGTCGGCGGGATTAGTCGGTACGAGGCCGCGCGCGACGGCCGGCGGTTTCTCCTCCGTGAGATCATCGTTCCGGCCCCACAGCCGCTCCTGGTCGTCCTGAACTGGGCGGCGAGGCTGAAGAAGTAAGAAGCACGCCGCGTGTTACGCTTGATCCGTCCTCATGATTTCGTTTTCCAAGATCAGCAAGCAGTACGGCAAGCAGGTTCTCTTCGTCGACGCCTCCTTCCAGCTCAACCCGGGTGAAAAAATCGGCCTCGTCGGACCCAACGGCTCCGGCAAGACGACGCTGTTCCGGATGATCACCGGCGAGGACGTCGCCGATGAAGGCGACGTGTCGGTGCCGAAGAAGATGACCATCGGCTACTTCCGGCAGGACGTCGAGGAGATGTCCGGCCGGTCGGTGCTCGACGAAGCGATCCTCGGCAGCGGACGCGTCGGCGATCTGCACCACGAACTCGAGCATTTGCAGAACGCGATGGCGGATCCGGCGCAGGGCGACGATCTGGAACGCATCCTGTCGCGCTTCGGCGAAGTCCAGGAGGCATACGACCATCTCGGCGGCTACGCGCTCGAAGCGCAGGCGCGTGAGGTGCTGCACGGCCTCGGCTTCGAGGACGATCGGATC
>JANYHS010000287.1 GCA_025358945.1 Acidobacteriota bacterium | reverse complement strand
CGCGGCGACGAGGAGGGCTTTGCCGTGGTGGCGCAGTTCGCCGATGCCGAGATCCTCGCCGTCAGGCCGCGCACGCTGGTCTACACGCAGCAGGTCACCGGCTTCTGGCCGACCGAGCGTGACGACGGCGCCTCGTGGCGGTGGATGGGCGCGGACGCCGCGTGGACGATCGCGACCCCGACGCCACAGGCGCGCGTCACCCTTGACCTCGACATGAGCGCGTTCAACATCGCGCGCCCGCTCACCGTGCGCCTTGACGGCGGCGACGCGCAGACGCTCCGCGTCACGCAGGCGGCGCACACATACCGCATCGGCCCACTCGCGCTGTCGGCCGGCCTGCACGTGCTGACGTTTCACTCCACCGCGCCCGCGACGATCGCCGACGATGTGCTGGGAAACGGCGACCGCCGGGCGCTGTCGTTTGCCCTGCGCGCGTGGATCTGGACGGCGTCATGACCCGCGCGGCGACGGCGTACCTGCGATTCTGGGCTCGCGTCGGCGAGCGGTTTCCTGACCTCGGCGGCGCCGCGTCCACGCGCTACTACGCCGCCAACGAGCAGCGGTTGTTCACCGAGCATTTCCCGGCGCTGGCCGGCTTGCGCATCCTCAAGACCGATCTCTGGGACGAAGCGAAGAACACACGCATTCTCGCCTGGGCGGCCGCGCGCGGCGCCCGCGCGTTCGGCGTCGATATCTCCGAGCCGACGGTGATCCAGGCGAAGACGGCGTTCACCCAGGCCAACCCGCTCGGTGCCGCCGCCGGCGACGTCAGGGCGCTGCCGTTCCTCGACGGCAGCTTCGACGCGATCTATTCCATCGGCACGATCGAACACTTCGACGAGACCGAACTCGCGGTGCGGGAAATGGCGCGTGTGCTGAAGCCGGGCGGGTGCGCCATCATCGGCGTGCCGAACCGCCACGATCCGTTTCTGCGGCCGCTGCTCTCGACGATCATGCAGGCGGTCGGGCTCTACGGCTATGGGTACGAAAAATCCTATTCGAGACGCGCGCTGAGGGAGATGCTCGAACGCGCGGGATTCCGCGTGGGAACCGAGACCGCGATTCTCTTCATCCCCGGAGGCCTGCGCATCCTGGACCTCGCCTGCCACTCCTGGTGCCGCCCGCTCGCCACGCTGACCGCCGCGCTCGTGTGGCCGTTCGTCTTCCTCGATCGCCACGTTCCCGCCGTGCGCAGGCACGGATATCTTCTGGCCACGTTCGTCACCAAGCCTGAACGCCGGCCGTAGCGGCTACGGATTACACCAGGTTGTTCGCCGAATCAGCCAGGGGCGTCGCTCGTCAGGATCACTTTCAGCGCACTCTCCACCGCGGCGTTCCCAAACGTGTCGTAGGCCTTCATCACGTCGTTGAGCGCAAAGCGATGCGTCACCAGCTTCTTCGGTTGTAACTTGCCCGACTGCACCACCTTGAGCAACATCGGCGTCGTCACGGTGTCGACAAGTCTGGTGGTGAGGGTGATGTTGCGATCCCAGAGTTTCTCGAGATGGAATTCGACCGGCTTACCGTGGACCCCAACGTTGGCGATGTGTCCACCTGCGCCGATGATCGCCTGACAGATCGCAAACGTCGCCGGCACGCCGACCGCCTCGATGGCGACGTCGACGCCTTCCCCGCCAGTCATCGCCATCACGCGCTCCGCCGCCTTGCCGTCGGTGCTGTTCACGATCGTCGTCGCGCCAAACAGCTGGGCTGCCGCCAGTCGTTTGTCGTCGAGGTCGATCATGATGATCGCGGCCGGCGAGTAGAACTGCGCCGTCAGCAGCACGGCAAGGCCGACCGGTCCGGCGCCGACGATGGCGACGGTGTCGCCCGGCTTGACCTGCCCATTCAACACGCCACACTCGAAGCCGGTCGGCAGGATGTCGCTCAGCATCACCAGCGCTTCCTCGTCGCCGTCGTCCGGAACGGCGTACAGACTCGAGTCCGCGTGCGGAATGCGCACGTATTCGGCCTGCGTGCCGTCGATCGTGTAGCCGAGGATCCAGCCGCCCTTCCGGCAATGGGACGGCATGCCCTTCCGGCAGAAATCGCATTTCGCGCACGAGGTGACGCAGGAGATCAGCACCCGGTCGCCCTGACGGAAATTCGATACGCCGGGTCCCACCTCATCTACGATCCCGATGCCTTCGTGGCCGAGGATCCGTCCGTCGGTGACCAGCGGCAGGTCGCCTTTCAGAATGTGCAGATCCGTGCCGCAGATGGTCGTGGTGGTGATGCGAACGATCGCATCAGCTGGATCGGTGATGATCGGCTTGGACTTTTCTTCCCATGCGCGCTTCCCAGGGCCATGATAGACAAGTGCTTTCATTACACCACCATCCTTCATCGCGTAAGCCTGCGATGTTTCCAATTGCACAGTGAACGATGACGACCAACCCGCTTGCCGGAACACCGGCGCCCGCCTCAATGCTGATCAACGTCCCCAGACTGGTGACCGCGTATTACGCGGAGCACCCGGATCCGTCCGTCGTCGCCGAACGCGTCGCGTTCGGCACATCGGGACACCGCGGCTCGGCATTGGCGCGGAGCTTCAACGAGGCGCACATCCTCGCCATCACGCAGGCCATCTGCACATATCGTTCCGCGCAGACAATCGACGGCCCGCTCTTCATGGGCATGGACACGCACGCGCTGTCCGAGCCGGCGTTCGTCACCGCGCTCGAGGTGCTGGCGGCCAACGGCGTCGAGGTGATGATCGATCGCGATCGCGGCTACACGCCGACACCCGTCATCTCGCACGCCATCCTTCGCTACAATCGCGGCCGCACATCCGGACTGGCTGACGGGATCGTCATCACGCCGTCACACAACCCGCCAGAGGACGGCGGCCTCAAGTACAACCCTCCGTCGGGCGGACCGGCGGACACCGCGATCACCGCCGGAATCCAGCAGACCGCGAACGCGCTGCTCGCCGACCAACTGCGCGCCGTGCGCCGCAGGCCCTTCGAACCGGCGCTCCGCGCGGCCACGACGCATCTGCACGACTACCGCACGCCGTACGTGGACGATCTCGACAGTGTGATCGACATGGACTGCATCCGTAGTGCCGGCGTGCGCATCGGCGTGGATCCACTCGGCGGAGCCGGCGTGCACTACTGGGGGGCGATTGCCGAGCGATACAGGATCGCGCTGACGGTCGTGAACGACGCGGTTGACCCGACCTTCAGATTCATGACCGTCGATTGGGATGGGAAGATTCGTACGGACTGCTCGTCGCCGTACGCGATGGCGCCGCTGGTCGCGATGCGCGATCGCTTCGACGTCGCCTGTGCCTGCGACGCCGACCACGATCGCCACGGTATCGTCACGCCCACGGCGGGGCTGATGAATCCCAATCACTATCTGGTGGTCGCGATCGCCTATCTGTTCGCACAGCGAGACCAGTGGCCGGCACAGGCCGCGGTCGGCAAGTCGGTCGTCAGCAGCGGGATGATCGATCGCGTGACGGCGGGACTCGGACGCCGGCTCATCGAGGTGCCCGTCGGGTTCAAGTGGTTCGTCAACGGGCTGCTCGATGGATCGATCGGGTTCTGCGGCGAAGAAAGCGCGGGCGCGTCGCTGCTGCGCCGCGACGGCACGACGTGGACCACGGACAAGGACGGCATCGCCCTCGGGTTGCTGTCGGCTGAGATCACCGCGCGACTGAGCCTCGACCCCGGCGCCCGCTACGTCGAACTGACGCGCGAACACGGCACGCCGATCTACGAGCGGATCGACGCGCCGGCGACATCCGATCAGAAACAGCGGCTCCTGCAGCTCACCCCGACGGCGATCGGCGCGAAGGAACTGGCCGGCGACGCCATCCGCTCGATCATCACGACCGCACCCGGTAACGGCGCGCCAATCGGCGGGCTGAAGGTGACTACCGACAACGGATGGTTTGCGGTGCGGCCGTCAGGCACGGAAAACGTCTACAAGCTGTACGCCGAGACGTTCCGCGATCGACCGCACCTGGAACGAATCCTGAAAGAAGCGCAAGCCCTCGTCGCGACCCTGTTCGGGACGTGCAGCTGAGGTGTGCGGAAAGGCACAGCCGGGATGGTTTCAGGGGTCTACACTGCTCGATATGATCAGTTGTGCTTACTGCGGCCAACCCGCGACGTTGAGGATTCTTTCAGTCCCCGAGCAGGTCTGCTCCACGCATGCCCGGGAGTTCTGGACCGGGCTGCTGGGCTACGTCCGCGGCTTATCCGCCACATGCGTGAAGCACGAGCGGCTCTGTAGCTGCCCCGCCTGCGAACAGGACAGCATGTCGCAGCTGAAAGCGGTGGCCGTCATCGCGGTCGGTAAGTCCCCGAAGGACCACGAGTCCTTCGCGTTGCCGATCGCGTCGTAGGCGACGATCTTCTTCGATGCCCGGTAAAACTCTTTGACGAAGGTGACGTCCAGGCTCGGGTTCAGGCGCGGGTGAGGTGCGACGCGACGGTCGCGAGAAACTCCTGATAGCGCATCGGTTTGGCAATGTAGCCGTCACATCCCGCGGCGCGAATGCGCTCCTCGTCGCCTTTCATCGCCAGGGCCGTCAGGGCGATCACTGGAATGGCGCGTGTCGCCTCGTGCTGCTTGAGCAGCGCGGTGGCTTCGAGGCCGTCCATGCCCGGCAGCTGAATGTCCATCAGGACCAGATCGGGCTGCTCCTCGCGCGCCAGCGTCAGCCCGGCTTCTGCATCAGTCGCGCTGATCACGCTGTGGCCCGCGGTCTCCAGCAGCAGCACCGCCAGTTTCATGTTCGCCGGATTGTCCTCGACGACCAGGATCTTGGCCAAATCAGAGCGGCCCCTTCCGACCCGACATGGCGCGACGAACCTCGGCGACAAAGCGATCGCTATCGAACTCCGCCTTCTCCATGACCGCCGTCACGTAGCCGTTCAGCTTCGCCTGATCCTCGGCACTGATCTGCCTGGCGGTGACGATGATGATCGGGATGGCTGCCGTGTCGCGCCGCTGCTGGAGGGCTTCGACCACGTCGAAGCCGTTCACCTCCGGCATCATCAGGTCGAGCACGATCAGATCGGGCAGTTCCCGGCGCGCCAGGTCGATCGCGTCGCGGCCGCCGTAGGCGCGCAACGTGGCGCTGGCCAGACCCATGATGCGAACGGCGATCAGTTCCACCGCCGTCGGATCGTCATCCACGACCAGAACCTTTACCGCCTGGCCCTGCGAGATCGGAAACAGACCCAGGTCGACCAGCGACTCGTACAGCTCTTGCCGGGAGATCGGTTTCTGCATCACCGCCGCCGCGCCGAGCGCATAGCCCTTGTTGCGATCCGCGACAATCGAGATGATCACGACCGGGATGCGCGCGAGTTTCGGCACGCGCTTGATCCGTGTGAGGAATTCCCAGCCGTCCATCGTGGGCAACATGATGTCCAGCGTGATCAGCGACAACGGCTGTTCCACGGCGAGGACCAGCGCGTCTTCGGCCGACGCCGCGTGCAGCACGGTGAATCCCTCCGCCTCGAGCTGGACGCGGATCAAATCGGCGGACTTGTAGTCGTCTTCCACCACCAGCGCCGTACGAATGCCTGCCGGCGCGGCGACAAGACGAGAGGCAGCCGGCGCGTTGACCGCCGCAGGTTCTCCATCCTGCAGCGGACGGAGCGGAAGCCAGGCGGTGAAACAGGATCCCTGGCCCTCGGCACTCTCCACCGCCACGGTCCCGCCGTGCAACTCGACCAGGAGTTTGACCATCGCCAGCCCCAGGCCCGTGCCCTCGAACTTGCGCGCGAGACCACTGTCCACCTGACTGAACGGTTTGAAGAGCCGCTCCAGACCGTCGTCGGAGATGCCGATACCGCTGTCGGTGACGCTCAGCTTGAGGAATTCCGTGAACTCGCTGTCGGCCAGCGCGAAATTCCGGCCCATCCAGGATCCGGACAGCGCGCCGACGGCGGAGCGCGGAACGCGCGCGGTGCGCAGGGTCACCCGGCCGCCTTCTGCCGTGAACTTCACCGCGTTCGACAGCAGGTTGTAGACGATCTGCTTGACCTTGCGCGCGTCGGCCAGAATCGTCCCGAGATCCTCGGCCTCGTCCATCTCTAATTGGATGTTGCCGCTCGCCGCCTTCTCCCTGACGATCGCCAGGCTGTTGACCAGCAGCGACGACACTGGCACCGGCTCCAGGTCCAGCGTCATCTTGCCCGCTTCGACCTTGGACAGATCGAGGATGTCGTTGATCAGGGCCAGCAGATGCTTGCCGCTGCTGAAGATGTCGCCGATGAAGCCGCGCTGCTTTTCGGTCATCTCGCCCATCAGGCCGTCTCTGAGCACCTCGGAGAAGCCGATGATGGC
>JANYHS010000234.1 GCA_025358945.1 Acidobacteriota bacterium | reverse complement strand
CGGACCACGATGCCTGGCCGGCTGCCGAATTTGAAAATCCGCCCGCTGTTGGGTTTCAACGCCGAGGCCTTGCCCGCGCCGGCGCTCGCCGTCGCAGGTTCGCCGCTGGCCGGCGGAATCAGGAACTGCGAGACGGGATAGGCGATGGCCACGGCGGTCGACACGAAGCCGACCGCCAGCAGCGCGTCGAGGAAGCGGCGTCGATCGAATGCGCCGGCGGCAATGGTCGGGATCGGATCCTGGTCAGGCATTGAGGGCGTTACCAGCGGTGGCAGCCGCAGATGGCGCGGCACCGGCGCCGATCACGATCGCGAGGCCAATCACAACTCGACGCATGAATCCTCCCCTGTCCACACAAAACTCCGAGCCTCGACATTCTGCCGGGGGTGCCGGCTGCGGAATGTCTCCTATTGCACACCGCCCGCTGAATCGGTAATGACGTCACGAGCAAGCCGGGGGCCAGCTCCGTTTTCGAAGAGAAACGTACCCACTCGATCTGTTCTACCGGAAAACCGGCAATCCCGCCTCGTCCGCCCTGATCTCTCGGACTGGCTGCGTTTGCGGACGGCGCGGGTTGTGCTTCATAGCGTTGTGCATACGAGAAACCGGGTCTGATGATGAGGTGTGAGATGCGCGCAACGATGATGGCCGTGGCGATCTGTCTGGGCGTCTCCGCGGCGGCCGCGGCTCAGGACGCGAAGGTGACCAAAGGCGCAGAGGTGTACGCGGCACAGAAGTGCGCCCTCTGCCATTCGATCGGTGACAAGGGCAACAAGAAGGGACCGCTGGACGGCGTCGGGTCGAAGCTGAAAGAGGCAGACCTCCGGCAGTGGATGACCGATGCCAAGGGCATGACGGCGAAGACCAGTGCAACGCGCAAGCCCGAGATGAAATCGTATGCGCTGCCGAAAGACGACCTGGACGCGATCGTCGCCTACATGGCGTCGCTGAAGAAGTAAGCTCCGCAGACCCGCGCCGGATCTTCGGCAATCCGGCGTGAGGCACTCCTGTTCCCCACGAGAAACACGCCATAATCCGCCGGTTTCGCCGCGGCATCCCAGTTGCTGAACAAGCGTTCAACAGAAGGAACGCCATGGCCGCAACCAGCCGCTTGCCGCTGGAGTTCGACGCCCAAAGCCTCTCGACGGTGTCTCGGCGTGATTTCGTGCGCGTCTGCACCATGGCGGCGGCCGCCGTCGGCCTCGGACCTCTGGCCGCAGAGCGCTTCGTCGAAGCGGCCGCGAACGGGCTGCGGCCGTCGGTCATCTGGTTGCAGTTCCAGGAATGCACCGGCTGCACCGAGTCGCTGCTGCGAGCCTCGCATCCCGCGATTGACACCCTCCTCTTCGACCTGATCTCGCTCGACTACCACGAAACGCTCTTTGCGGCCGCCGGTCATCAGGCGGAGGCCGCGCTCAAGCAGGCGATGGCCGCCAACGCCGGCAAGTACGTCTGCATCGTCGAGGGCGCCATCCCGACGAAAGACAATGGGATCTACTGCATGATCGGCGGCCGCACCGCCCTCGACATCGTCCAGGACGTGGCCGGCAAGGCAGGCGCGATCATCGCGATCGGATCGTGCGCGTCGTGGGGCGGCGTGCCCTCGGCGGATCCGAATCCGACCGGCGCCGTCGGCGCGCACGCAGTCCTGAAGGGCAAGACCGTCGTCAATATTCCAGGGTGCCCGGCCAATCCCTACAACCTGCTTGGAACGGTGCTGCAGTACGCGACTTACGGCACGCTGCCAGAACTGGACGCCGAGAACCGTCCGAAGTTTGCCTACGGCAGCACGATCCACGAGCACTGCCCGCGGCGCGCCCATTTCGACGCCGGCCGCTTCGCGAAGAAGTTCGGCGACGAAGGACACCGGCTTGGTTACTGTCTCTACGAACTCGGCTGCAAGGGGCCCGCAACGCACGCGAATTGTTCCGTCCAGCATTTCGGCGACGTCGTCGACGCGTGGCCGATCGGCCTCGGGCATCCGTGCTTCGGGTGCACGGAGCAGAAGATCGCGTTCCGCGTACCACTGCATACGACCGTGGAGATCGATCGGCCGACGCCGCCGGATACGTATCCGCCGATTCACGCGGTGCAGGGCGGCGTGAGTCCGATCGCGACCGGCGTCGCCGGCGCGATTCTCGGCGGGCTTGCCGGCGCCGGGTACGTCGCTTCCAGGAAGCTGACGCCGGTGGCGAGCGACGAGCCGCCCAAATCGCCGGAGGTGTAACGTGGGCATCACGCGCCGCGCGGCGATCTGCGGACTCCTCACGGCCGGCGCCACTGCGACCGGCATCACGTCCACGTCGGCAGCGGTCATGCCGACGCCGCCCGCCGACGCCGTCGGGCTTCTGTACGACACGACGCTCTGCATCGGCTGCAAGGCCTGCGTGGTCGCCTGCCAGGACGCGAACGATCTGCCGCGAGATCCGGTGGGGATTGATGCGCGCTACGACGCGCCGGTCGATTTGAACTACCGCGCGAAGAACGTCATCAAGCTGTATCACGACGGCGACCAGCGCTCGTTCGTGAAGGTGCAGTGCATGCACTGCATCGATCCGGCGTGCGTCGCCGCCTGCATGCTGGGCGCGCTCAAGAAGCGCGAGTTCGGGATCGTCAGCTACGACGTCAACTACTGCGTCGGCTGCCGCTACTGCGAGGTCGCGTGCCCCTATGGCGTCCCGAAATTCCAGTGGGCCGCGGCTACGCCGCGCATCGTTAAATGCGAGTTGTGCAATCACCGCCTGGCGAAAGGGCAGGAGCCTGCATGCACCGAGGTGTGCCCGCGCCACGCGGTCATCTTCGGGAAACGCGCCGACCTGCTGAAGGAAGCCAAGCGTCGCCTGGCGGAGAATCCCGGGCGCTACGTCCCGAAGATCTTCGGCGAAACCGACGGCGGCGGCACGCAGGTGCTCTACATCTCGCACCTGCCGTTCGACAAGCTCGGCTTCCCGGCGCTCGGTGACGATCCGGCGCCGACGCTCGCGCGCTCGGTCCAGCAGGGGGTCTACAAGGGCTTCGTCGCGCCGCTCGCGCTCTACGGGGTGCTGGGCATGATCGCGTACCGCAACCGGAACAAAGCCGAGGCCGAAGACGCCCCGCACAAAGGGGGCACGTTATGAGCACCCACGCTGCACCGGTCGGCGGGCCGCTGGTGACGACGGGCACGCGCCTGTTCGCCGGAATCTTCGGTCTCGGCGTCATCGCGATTGCCTGGCGGCTGCTCCTGGGGCTGGGTTCCGCGACAGCGCTCAACGACGGCTACCCCTTCGGACTGTGGATTGCGTTCGACGTCGTCACCGGCGCTGCGCTGGCGTGCGGCGGCTACGCGGTCGGCCTTCTGGTCTACATCCTCAACCAGGGGAAGTATCACCCGGTGATGCGGCCGGCGATGGTCACCAGCGCGCTCGGCTACACGCTGGCCGGCGTGGGCGTCGGACTCGACGTCGGGCGGTGGTGGAGCCTGTGGCGGGTGCCGCTCTTCTTCTGGCGCTGGAACTTCAACTCGGCGCTGCTCGAGGTCGCGCTCTGCATCATGGCCTACATCGCCGTGCTGTGGCTGCGCCTCGCGCCGGCGCTGCTCGAGCCCTATACGAGCGGTCCCGATTCACCGTGGCGGCGGCGCGCGATCACGTTCAGCAGGATCATCGACAAGCTGTCGGTGCCGATGATCGCGCTCGGCCTCGTGCTGGCGACGATGCACCAGTCGTCGCTCGGGACGCTGATGCTGCTCGCCGGGTCGCGCCTGCACATCCTGTGGCGCACGCCGATGCTGCCGTTGATGTTCCTCGTGTCCTCCATCTCGATGGGGTACGCGGTCGTCGTGTTCGAGTCCGCGTTCTCGAGCGTGGCGTTCAAGCGGAAGCCGGAAATCGACATGCTCGCCGGCCTCGCCGGCGCGATGGCGCCGACACTGTGGGTCGTGGTCCTGCTGCGCGTCGGCGACCTCGCCTGGCGCGGGCAGGTCGGCGCATTGTTCGCGGGAGACGGCCGCGCCGTGATGGCGACACTGGAGATTGTCTTCTTCCTCATCCCGATCGTCATGCTCGCGTCGCCGGCCCAGCGTCGTGATCTCGGCAACCTGGTGCGCGCGGCGATGGCGATGATCTTCGCCGGGACGCTCTTCCGGTTCGACACGTTCCTGGTGGCGTTCATGCCCGGAGCGAACTGGTCGTACTTCCCGAGCGTGCCCGAGACGGCCGTCACCGTCGGTCTGGTGGCATTCGAGGTCCTCGCCTACGTCGTCATCGTGAAAACGTTCCCGATTCTTTCCGGCCAGACCCTGGCCGAAAGGCAGGCGCTCTGATGAGCACGCACATCACGGTCGATCCGGTCACACGCATCGAGGGCCACCTGCGGATCGATGTCGAAGTGGACCACGGCGTGGTGACGAAAGCGTGGTCGTCGGGCCAGATGTTCCGCGGGATCGAGCGCATCCTGCAGGGACGCGATCCGCGCGACGCCTGGCTGTTCACGCAGCGCTTCTGCGGCGTGTGCACCACGGTGCATGCGATCGCGTCGGTGCGCGCCGTGGAGGACGCGCTGAAGCTCGAGATTCCGCTGAACGCGCAGTACATCCGTAATCTGATTGTCATCGCGCACGCGCTGCACGATCACATCGTGCATTTCTATCAGTTGTCGGCGCTCGACTGGGTCGACGTCGTCTCGGCGCTCAAGGCCGATCCGGCGAAGACCGCCACGCTCGCCGCCAGCCTGTCGGACTGGCCCGGTAACAGCAAACCGCAGTTCCAGGCAGTGAAGGACAGGCTGGCAGGCTTTGTCGCCAAGGGGCAGCTTGGCATTTTCACGAACGGCTACTGGGGACACCCGGCGATGAAGCTTGCGCCGGAGGTGAACCTCCTCGCGGTGTCGCACTATCTGCAGGCGCTCGACTACCAGCGCAAAGCGAATCAGGTCGTGGCGATTCTGGGCGGCAAGACACCCAACATCCAGAATCTCGCCGTCGGCGGCGTCGCCAACGCGATCAATCTGGACAACGACGCCACGCTGAACATGACGAAGCTGTACCAGGTGAAGGACCTGCTCGACGAGATGAAGGGCTTCATCGAGCAGGTCTACTTTGTGGACGTATGCGCCGTCGCTGCGATGTATCCCGACTGGCTGAAGGTCGGAGCGGGCGTCACGAACTACCTCTCGGTGCCCGACCTGCCGCTCGACGGCAAGGGGGCCACCTTCGATTTCCCCGGCGGCGCCATTTTCAAGGGTGACCTCTCGCACGTCACGCCGATCACGACCTTCGGCGACCCGTACTTCCAGAAGAACGTCTCTGAGTCGATCGCGCACGCGTGGTACGACGGCGACTGGCAGAAGCACCCGTACGAGGAGGACACGGTCCCGAAGTATTCCGAGTACGACGCCAACGGGAAGTACTCGTGGATCAAGGCGCCGCGGTTCGACGGCCACGTGATGCAGGTCGGACCGCTCGCGCAGGTGCTGGTCGGCTTCGCGCAGGGTCACGAGCCGACGAAACGCTGGGCGGTGAAGACGCTCGAGACCGCCGGCAAACTCGCGGGCGCCACGCTGACGCCGGCGGTCCTGCACTCGACACTCGGCCGCCACGCCGCGCGGATGATCCGCTGCTGCGTGCTGTCCGAACTGGCATCCAAGCACTGGACCCTGCTCGCCGAGAACATTGGCAAAGGCGACACGACGATTTTCAACGAGCCGGTCTTTCCGAAAGGCGAGCAGCAGGGCTTCGGCTTCCACGAAGCGCCGCGCGGCACGCTCTCCCACTGGATCGTGATCGAAAACGGAGTGATCAAGAACTATCAGGCCGTCGTTCCATCCACGTGGAACGCCGGACCTCGCGACGCCAAGAATCAGCCCGGGCCGTACGAGGCGTCTCTCGTCGGCAACCCCGTTGCGGACACCGAGCGGCCGCTCGAGGTCATCCGGACCGTGCACTCGTTTGACCCCTGCATCGCGTGCGCGATTCATACGCTCGACGTGGAGGGACGCGAAGTATCCCGTGTGAGAGCACTCTGATGCCGGCGACGTACGTGTTGAGCCTTGGAAACGTGCTGATGAGCGACGACGGGATTGGCTCCGCAGTGCTCCGCGCGTTTCACGAGCAGTACGTCGTCGGTCCCGACGTGGAAGTCATGGACCTGGGCACGCCTGGACTGGACCTCTCGCCCTGGCTGGCGGACGCCGATTGCGTGATTCTGATCGACACCGTCAACGCGCCGCTGCCACCGGGCTCGCTGCGGCTCTACAAGAAATCTGACCTGCTGAGTCACGTGCCGGGAGTCCGCGTCGGCCCCCACGACCCCGGCGTGAAGGAAACGCTGCTGGCGCTCGAGTTCGCCGGCCGCGCGCCGCGCGTCGTGGAGTTGATTGGGATCGTGCCCGCGGTGACGACGATGGGCCTCGAACTCAGCCCGGCGGTCGAAGCGGCCATTCCCGCGGCCGTCGCCGCGGTCGTCGCGTCCCTCAAGCGCGCCGGCGTCGCCGTCAGGAGGCGTCCCGAGCCATTCGCGCCCGCACCTTGGTGGAGTGTGGCGCCGCCGGAACTTCGGCACTCCCTCAGGAAACGCTAGAAAAGCAGCATAAAACCAGTTGGACTCCGGCTTGCGTTGTTGTTCGTCACCATGACGATCAGCGGCGCGGTGCTGGAAGGGCGCAGGATTGAGATCCGCGGCATCGTCCAGGGCGTCGGCTTCCGGCCCTGGGTGTATCGCGTCGCCCGGCAGTCCGGCGTCACCGGTCGCGTGCACAACGACGCCGCGGGCGTCACCATCGAGGCGTTCGGCGATTTCGCGGCGCTCGAGCAGTTTGTCAGCAGACTGCACGCGGATCCGCCACCGGCCGCGCAGATCAGCGGATTCCAGCAGGCGCCGATTCCGGCTGAGCTGGATTCCGACTTCGTGATCGTTCCCAGCGTCGATGCCGGCGCGCCGCGCGTGTCGATTCCACCGGACCTGGCGACGTGTTCCCAGTGCGCCGCCGAGATCGCCGATCCCGCGAACCGCCGTTATCGCTACCCGTTTACCAACTGCACGAACTGCGGTCCCCGGTTCACCATCGCCGCCGACATTCCGTACGACCGCGCGTCGACGACGATGGCGCCGTTTGAAATGTGTCCGGAATGCCGGCGCGAGTACAACGACCCCGGCGATCGGCGGTTTCACGCGCAGCCGAATGCCTGTTCGGACTGCGGACCGCAGTTGACGTTCTGCGCCTTTACCGGAGATCGCACCGGCGTCGATGATCCGATCGCCGCGGCGGCCGAAGCGCTGAACTGCTGCCTCATCGTCGGGATCAAAGGCCTGGGCGGGTTCCATCTCGCCTGCGATGCGACATGCGCGGACGTCGTCGGACGCCTGCGGGAGCGGAAGCATCGCGACGAGAAGCCATTTGCGGTGATGGTGCCGGATCTGGCTGCCGCCGAGGCGTTCGCGATCATCGGCGACGAGGAGCGCGTGCTGCTGACGTCGGCCGAGCGGCCGATCGTGCTGGCGCGCAAACGCGAGGCGACCACGTTGGCCGAGAACATTGCGCCGCGCAACACCATGGTCGGCCTGCTCCTGCCGTACACGCCGCTGCATCACCTCCTGCTGGCGGCGGTCAACGGTCCGCTCGTCATGACGTCCGGCAACCGATCCGATGAGCCGATCGCGTTCAGGAACGACGACGCGGTCCAGCGCCTGGGCGGGATCGCGGATGTGTTCCTGATGCACGACCGCGAAATCGAAACCCGGTGCGACGACTCGGTTGGAACAGTCATCGGGGGGCGAGGCGTTGTTCTGCGCCGGTCTCGCGGCTACGTGCCCCGCGCCGTAACGCTCAGGCGCCCTGTGGCACGGCCGATCCTCGCCTGCGGCGCGCAGTTGAAGAATACGTTCTGTTTCGCCTCGGGCGATCACGCCTGGCTCGGCCCGCACATCGGCGATCTCGACAACATCGAAACGTACGATTCTTATCGCGAGGGCATCACCCGGCTCGAACGCTTCCTGCAAATCCGGCCGGAGGTGATCGCGCACGACATGCACCCCGATTACCTCTCGACGATTTACGCGCAGGAGCGACGCGAGGTGATCCGGGCGCCCGTGCAGCACCATCACGCGCATGTGGTCAGCGCGATGGCCGAGCATGGCCTCTGGGGTCCGGTGATCGGGATCGCGTACGACGGCGCCGGTTACGGTCTGGACGGCACGAGTTGGGGCGGGGAGATTCTGGTCGCCGACGCCGGCGCGTTCGTGCGCCCGGCGACGTTCCGGGCGCTTCCCCTGGTCGGCGGCGATCGCGCGATTCGCGAGCCGTGGCGAATCGCCCTCGCGCTGGTGGTCGACGCATTCGGCGACGACCTGCCTCCGGCTGCGCGGTCTCTCTTCTCCGGAGTGCCGGACAACGATGTCTGTCTCGTCGGCGACGTGCTGCGCACGCGGATGCCGGTGCCGCTCGCGCGCGGTGTCGGCCGGTACTTCGATGCGTTCGGCGCCTTGTTTCTCCGGCGGCAGACGGCGAGCTTCGAAGGGCAGGTCGCGCTGGAATGGAACCAGATCGCGGACCCCACCGTGGACGACGCGTATCCATTCGACATCATCGAGACCGGTTCGCCGTGGGAACTGGATCTGCGTCCGGCCGTGTGGGCGGCGGTGGCGGACATGGTTCGAGGCGCGACGGTCCCAGCGATCGCTGCGAGGTTCCACAACACGATTGCCCAGGCGACCGCGGCGCTGGTTCGCCGGGTCGTATCGTCGTTCGGCCGGCTGCCGGTTGTTGCCAGCGGCGGCTGCTTCCAGAACGCGCGCCTCGCCGAAAGCGTTCGCGCCGCACTTGCGCCAGAGCACGACGTCCGACTGCACGCGGTCGTGCCGCCGGGTGACGGCGGCATTGCGCTGGGACAAGCCGTCATCGCTGACGCGATGGTGAATGACAAGGACTCAGGGCTTAGGGCGGAGGGCTACTGATATGTGTCTTGGAGTACCGGGCCTGGTGGTCGAATGCGACGAGTTGTCGGCGCTCGTGGATTTCTGGGGAGTGCGCCGTCGCGTGCGCCTCGATCTCGCGGATGAACCGGTTGCGGTCGGCGACTACGTACTCAATCACGTCGGCTTCGTCATCCGCCGGATCCCGTCCGAGGATGTGCAGACGACGCTGGCGATGTACGAGGAGTTGGTCAAGGCGCACACGGGCAGCGGGCCGGTGGATCTCATGGCCGCCGACGTGCAGGCCGAGATCGCAGGTGGGACAG
>JANYHS010000226.1 GCA_025358945.1 Acidobacteriota bacterium | reverse complement strand
CCGGCTTCGGCGAGCCAAGGCCGGCGTCAAACGTGTGCAGCCCCGGACACACGGTGCCGTGGCCGGCCGGTTCGTCGTTGGGACGTTGCAGGACGGAATCCTTCGACGTGAATGCCGGGCACGCCGGCCCGCGCGCCGCCGTTCGGCGTGACGCCACCGGCGGATACAGCGCGCGATTGAGCGGCGCACACCAGCCGCCCTCCCACGCATCGTCTCCCAGCGCGGGAATCACGAGCAGGTCGCGCGCGCGCGTCGCCGCCACGTAGGCGAGGCGGACGCCCGCCGCTTGATCCCGCGCCACTTCCGCCGCTCCGTGCACGTGCAGCTCGTGCGGCGCCCAGCCACCGATTTTCATCGCGCACAATCCGCGCGAGGCGTCGAGGTAACGGCTTGCCTCGTTGCGGTTCATGTTGCAGGTGAGGTCGGCGAGGACAACGACCGGAAACTCGAGCCCCTTGGCCTTGTGCACGGTCATCAGCCGGACGCCGTCGCTACCCTCTTCGAGAATCGGCGCCTCCGCGGCTTCACTGACCGCCGCCGTGCGCAGTTGGTCGATGAAGCCGCGAAATGAAATCCCCCCCATCGCCTCGTACTGCCGCGCGAGCTCCGCAATGTGAAGCACGTTGGCGAGCGCCTGTTCGCCGGCCGGCCGCAGAATGAAGCCGACGTGCGCGCGCGTCTCGGTCAGCAGACGGCCGATCGTGTCGGCCACCGGGCGATAGTTGCGGCCGCGGTGCAAACGGCGCAGGAAGCGAAGGGCGTCGGCGATCGGCAGCAGGTGCGCTGAGGGCTCGCCGGTCAGCGCCAGCTCGGCGCCGCTGTTTCCGCCCAGCTCCTTCGGGATCCGAAACGGATGGAATGTGCCGAACCGATGGCGGAACTCGAGCAGATGCTCGTCGTCGATCGCGAACAGTGATCCCTTCAGCGTCGCGAATACGGACAGCTCATCGTCGGGCCACTCGATCGCGGCGAGCGCCGCGCGAACGGTTTCCACCTCCTCGCGTCCGTGAAACGCCTTGCCGCCGACGAGCAAGTGCGGCACGCCGCGTGCTTCGAGAGCGTCGACGTAGGGACGCGTGACGTCCTCGCCGAAACTGACGAAGCGGCGAAACAGCACGGCGATGTGGCGCGCCTGCAGCGCGACGCGGATCTCGGGGCCATCCGCCTGCTTCTCCGACACCATCCAGCCGCTTTCTTCGGTGAGCCACGCGATGTACGCGCCGACCGCATCGGGCAGTGAACCATCGATCGCCTTGGCCGAGGCCCTGAACGCTCCGAATCCGCCGCGCCCGTACGGCTTCGGCACCGGCAGCGCCACGATCGCTGGCTGCGAGTCGTCTGCCAGGCGCGACGGCGACAGCGCCACGTACTCCGCCTGACGCGTATCCACGTTACCGGTCATCTCCGGCGCAAACGCGGCGTTGACGAACCGCTGGATCGCCGGAACGCTGCGATAGCTCGTCGTCAGCTGCAGCACGCGTCCGCCGCGCGCGGCGAGATCGTCGCGCACCTGCCAGTAGGTGCCGACATCGGTGCCGCGAAACCGGTAGATCGCCTGCTTCGGATCGCCGACGATGAACAGTTTGCCGCGGACCTCGTCCGCCAGCAGCAGGAGGATGTCGGCCTGGATCGGATCCGTGTCCTGGAACTCGTCCACGAAGATGTTCCTGAACTTGCGCTGCAGGTGCGCGCGTACACCGGCATTGGTCTGGATCAGATCCCGCGCCAGCGCCAGCAGGTCCGTGAAATCGAGCGCGCCGGCGGATCGCTTGAGTTCCTGATAGCGCTCGGTCGCGCCCGCGAGCTCCTGCTGAAGGCAGGCGGCCAAATCCGCATCGGCGTCTTTCCGGAACTGCTGCAGATCGTTGAACAGCGCCTCCCGCGCCGTGAGCACGTCCGTGCGGCTGACGTCCTTGCTGAACTTGTAGCCGCTGCCTTTTCGCGGACGCGAGAAGTGACGATCGCGCGTCAGGTCCACCAACCGCGCCTCCCACCCGTCGAGATCGCGCTGGCCGAACGACTGCTCGAGCTGAATCTGCCGGCTCAGTCGGCGAGCGCCATCCGTGTCGTGGAACAGGTTGTCGCGCGTGGACAATGGCGACGAGGCGAGTGCGGCGAACTGATGCAGCGCCGCAACCTGCCGATCGATCTCCGCGCCACGGTCGAACGGCGGTCGATCCCACGGTCGAGGAAAGTCGCGCGCCTCAGCGAGACTCCGGCCGGCACTGCGCAAACGATCGATCGGGCCGCCGGCATCGAATCCGCCACTCGTCCGCCGCAGCGCGCGGCGCACGCCATCGGGTGGACGCTTCAGCACTTCCTGGAGCCAGGCGCGGAACGCGCGCGTGTAGACGCGATCCGCCTGCGGCTCGGTCAACACCGCAAACATCGGATCGACACGCGCCTCCACCGGCCGCTCGCGCAAGAGCTCGGCGCAAAACCCGTGGATGGTGTTGACGTGCGCTTCCTCGAGCATCTCGAGCGCCAGCTCCAGCCGCGCGCTCACGACCTCGTCTGCCGCCTCGGCAGCGTCAGCGCGATCCTGTTCGAGTTTTTCGCGCAGCCGCAGCTTCAGCTCGCCGGCCGCCTTCTCAGTGAAGGTGACGGCGACAATCTCGCCCATCGTCGCGCGCCCGGTCGCGAGCACACGCAGGATGCGGTTCACCAACTCCGTCGTCTTGCCGGTGCCGGCAGCCGCCTCGACGATCAACGTATCGTCGAGATCGTTCGCGATCGCGCGCCGCGCCTCTGCGTCCTGCTGCTGCATCAGGCTCGCCACCACCGTGGACACCGAGGGCATACACAACCAATAGGACACAACCTTCCGTGTCTGTCGTGTCCTCCGTGGTTGATCGTCGTGTTCACCGCATCGACCTCAACGCATCGAGATCCGCAAGGCGCTCGCGCGATTTGCGTTTCGTGCGTTCGGCTTCGCGGGGACCACACACCGGACGGAAATCACACCAGGTGCAGGCGCGCTCCGCCGGCGCAGCCGCCAGGAATCCGCCTTCAACGGCGCGATCGATGATCTCCAGCACCTGTAATCCCTGGCCGCGCGTGTAGTCGTTGATCGGGATCTCGTGCTCAACGAAACCGCCAACCGTTGTCGCATAAAACAAGCGGCCGGCAAACACCTTTTTCCCGAGTCCCTGCTCAATCGCGAGGCTGTACAACACTGGCTGAAGCGTGCCTCCGCCGCCGACGACGAGATCGGGGTTCGATCGGTTCTTTCCGGTCTTGTGGTCGGTGACGCGCAGCAGATCGAAGTCCGCTCGATGCTCGATCAGATCGACCGAGCCACGCAGCACGAACCGGCCGTCGACGAGGACCGGATCAGGGAGACTCCTCGGATCGCGTCCGGCGTCGTTCAGACCGAAGCTGAACTCGAAATACTTCGGCTGCCATGCCTGATCATCCGCAAGCTTCTGGACCCAGATCCCAAGATCGCGCCGCAGTTCGTCCACCTCGTCGCGCCACACGCGTTCGATCGCCGGCGCGAGCGTCTCCGCGTACTCGCCCGCGACGCGGTCGAGCACGACATCGAGCGTCGATGCCGCGGAGGCCAGCGAGTCGCGCGTCACCGGCAGCGCGCCACCGGCTTCAAGCGCGCGATACAACTCCGCCTGGGCTTTGTGAAACAGGCTGCCGCGCGTCAACGGATCCATCCGCACCAGTGGCTCCGGCTCGTCCCACGGCTCCAGACGATAAATGGTGGCGAGCAGAAACTGGTACGGACACGCGGTGAACCGCTGCAGCGCCGACAGCGAGTACGCGCGCGTGCCAAGGCGTTGCGCGGCCAGCGCCGCCTGGGTTCCCGGCGCAACTCGGATCAGCCCGTCACTCGGCGACCAGGCGCCGCGGCCGCGCGCCCAGCGGCTGATCACCGATCGCCGCAGCGAGTCGTTCAGCCCCAACAGATAGTGCGCGTGCCCCTTGACTGACGCGGGATCGCGCGTATCGAGGAGCGGTTTCAACGTCGCCAGATCGTGCTCGAGATCGTCGATCGCCTGATCGGGATCCCTCGGCGCAGGCCATGCGAGGCTTGCCCCACCTTCCTTCGCGGCTTCGGATTCCAGTACGCTGTGGTTCGGCACGCGGCCGGTCATCGCGCGGACAACGTCGAGCGCGTAGAACGACGGTACGCGCGGTCGCGTCTCGCTGACGTCCAGCCGCGGATACGACAGGTACAGGCGTTCCGCCGAGGCGCCGATCGCGATCTTCAACAGCAGGCGCTCGGCGCTGCCGCGTTCATCCTGTCCGACCAGCGACGCATCAAGCGCACGGCGCGCCTCGTCCAGCAGCAGCGGATCCTCCCGCGGCCGCTGCGGCACGACGCGCTCCGCCAGACCCGGCACAAAGACGACGCGGAAGGATCGCCCTCGCGCCTGATGCGGCGTGCCAACAAACAGCCGGCCATAGCGCCGGGCGGGCGGCTCCCAGTCGAGCGTCACCAGACGATCGTGCAGCACGTCGCGCGCCTCTTCGAGCGTGACCGGACCCACGGCGGCCATCGGCCGCAGGTCCGCCAGCGTCTGCAGCACGCGGGTCGGCCGGCGCAACGCGAGCCGTGCCAGCGCGCTGAAGCGCTCGATCCATTCACCCCACGTGCCGTGCTCGGGCCACTCAGCCAGCTCGTCGATGATCGGCAACGCGAATTGCCGGAGATGTTTCAGATTCCTCAGATCACGCTCGAACCGCGGTATGCGCGCCGAATCGGGCTCGTCTCTTCTCAGTTCATCGATCCGATAGCCGAAGTCGGCGGCCAGGCCATCGAGCCGGCGGCGCCACCGCGCCTTCCCCTCTTCCCGCGTGCGGCCGCCGACGACGGCCGACTCGACAATCAGCTCTTCCCACTTCCACGGCGAACGCAGCGTGCCCGCAACAACCGCCTCATCGTCGGAGTCGATCGCGGGCGCGTCCGGATCGATGTTGTCGGCCAATTCGTCGGACGTCGGGCTCATGTCGCGCGCCACCACAGAGTCCGCATACACCTCGTCGGCTGGCAGCATTGGAACGTCGTCGCGTGACGTATCAGTCGTACGCGCACTCCCGATCTCAGGTACCTGGCCGAGCGACAGATATTCGTCGAAGCGTTTCGCAGACAGTCCGTCGACGCCGCAGGACAGCAGCGCAACGAATGCGCGGCCGGCAGGATCGGGACGCCGTGTGCCGCGATCGAAATACACCGGCACGTCCCCGCGCGCGCATGCATGTTCGAGGAGCCCGAGGTACTGCTGCGGCGTCCGCAGAAACACCGCCATCTCGTCGAACGGCACGCCGCGCACGGCTTCGTCCAGCACGCGACGCACGATCTCTACCGCCTCACGTCCTTCGCCCGGCGCGGAGAACAGCACGACGTCGCCCGCGCGATCGCGAATCGGCGGACGTTCGGTCTGAAAGACGTAACGTCGCAGATGACTCAAGTCTGAATTCTGAAATCCGAAATCTGAAATCTCCCGGTTCTCGACCGTGCCGCCAAGGGCGACCAGGGCATCGAGCGCCGAGCCGTCGCCGTCCGGCACGGTGGCGAGCACGTCCGGCGACCGCGCAATCAGCGCGGCCGCAAATTCCTGCTCGGCGCGCGAGTCGAGTGGCAGGTCGAGCAGCAGGATCGGGCGCTGAGCCCAGCGCACGAGCCCGGCCCGGCACGCGTCCGCGGCCAGACGAAACAGCGCCGCGCGATCGTCGATACCGGCCCGCATCAGTTCCGCATCCACGCGCGCCAGAAGCGCCGCGAGATCTCCGCTCAGCCTGCCGGCAGACACGCCGGCCAGCCGCAACTCGTGCAGCGTGCGCGCCAGCGCTTTCGGAAACCCAGGCATCCGCGCCACCGGCTCGAAGTACGCGAGTTCGTCCACGGCCAGCGCGTCGAACACCGCGCGCGCGGCGATCGCTTCCGCGCCCGCCTGAGTGCCGGGCACCCGCCGCCCGCCCGCCTGTCCTGCGGCGGCCGACCGCGCGGCCAGCTCCGTCAGGCTGAATCGCGTGATGCCGAACGTGGATCCCGACTGGCGCGCGATCGCGCGCGCGAGATCGTCAGCCGCGCCACGCGACGCCCCGACAATGATCAGTTCTATGGCTGGAGGGCGCCCGCTCAGAAAGTCACGCGCGGCATCGAGCCGGGCGGATGCGGACGTCGAGGTGACAACTCGCACGAGGAAATTCTATGCGAGCGTCTCTGAACTGTTGACGCGAACGTGAAAATAGCCGTCGGTCTGATCGACGACGAGCGGTGCGTCGAAGGCGTGGCTCAGATTCTTCGCCGTCAGCGCGTCGGCCTTCGATTTGTCGCACGCGATGCGGCCCTGCCGCAGCAGGATGACTCGCGCGATCTCCGGGATGATCTCGTCGACGTGATGCGTGACGAGCAGGATGGTGGTGCCTTGCTGCGCGATGCGCCGCACCTGTGCCATGAAGTCGTGCTGCGCGACGAGATCCAGGCCGCGGGTCGGTTCATCGAGCACGAGCGCCACGGGATTGTGAACCAACGCGCGCGCGATGAGCACGCGCCGCGCTTCACCGGTGGACATGGTGTCGAGCGTCTGGCGCGCGAGTCGAGCCGCGCCGACACGTCCGAGCGCATCCATCGCCTGGCGCCGCATTACGTCGGTGATGCGCTGATGCGCGAAGACGCCGTACGTCGCGAAGAATCCCGAGACGACGGCGTCGAGGCCGGTGAGGACGCCGTTCGAGTTCCCGTGCACGAACCTGTCGTGGAGATCGGCGGACACGATCCCGAACTTGGCGCGCAGTTCGAAGACGTCCCAGCGATCCTGGCCGAATACGCGGATGGGCGAAGCGCTTGCGTCGCTGGCGAACGGGTACTGCTGCAACGTGAGCAGCTTGATGAACGTCGACTTGCCGGCGCCGTTGGGACCGAGGATGGCGGTGTGCTCGCCGACATGGATCGACAACGTCAGGCTGTCGAGCACCTTCGTGTCGCCGAGCACGACCGATGCGCTATTGAGTTCGAGGAACGGCTCCACTTCAGACTTCAGACTTCAGACTTCGGCGTCAGCGGATCCTCCAGCCGTTCACAGGACCGCCGTGGAAGAACGCGGAGGGCGTCATCACGCCGTCCTTTTTGAAGACCTGGCCGTCCTTCATCACGAACTGCACGTTCTTCAGTGCGTCCACTTCGTCCAGCGGATTGCCAGGCACGGCGATGAGGTCGGCGAAATAGCCCGCCTTGATCGGACCGCGTGTGCTCTCGGTCTGGCTCACCTTGTAGCCGCCGATCGTCATCGCGCGCAGGATGTCGACGTTGGGGATGCCAGCATCCTTCCAGGTCTTCAAAAACTCCATGCACACCTCGCCGCGCGTTTTGCCGACGACGTAGTAGTCGGCGTCGGTGGAAAACGTGAGCGGCACTTTCTTCGCGTATGCGTCCTTCAGGCTCGCGACGTTGTATTGATACGCCTGTGGCGACACGGGATGACCGGCCAGCGTGTCGGGGGTGTCCGTGCCAGCGCGGAAGATGCCCTTCTGCGCCATCAGGGTGTGCATCTCTTCGTTCAACCCGGTGGAGTGCGCGATCGACCAGATGCCGGCGTCGATGGCGTTTCTCGCGCCGTTCACGGTCTGCACGTGACCTTCGACCTTCATCCCCGACTTGGCCGCCTCTCGAATCACCAGGCGGATCTCGTCGGCGGTGTAGCCGTAGGGCTTGCAATCGACACAGATCTTGATCACTTTCGCGCCGAACAGAATGTTCTGGCGGATCGCTTTCACGATCTCGTCAGGCGTATCGGCGTCGAGATACTCCGGATAGACGATATTGTGGTCCTTCGCCATCTCGGGCGTGGGCGAGAACTGGCCGCCCATCCCGCCGATGATGATGCCGGAGTTGATGATCGTCGGCCCCGGCACCCATCCTTGTTCAATCCCCTGGCGCAGCGCGGTGTCGGCGTAGTTGCCGTTGTTGCCCATGTCGCGAACGATGGTGAAACCGGACGACAGCATCTGGATGCCGTTGGACACCGCCTGAATCGCCCGCAGCGCGGTCGACTCCTGCACGTAGGTGTAGTAGTAGATGTTGCTCTCGGGCTCCGGCTTGTAGGTGAGCGCGAGATGGTTGTGCGCGTCGACAAGGCCGGGCATCACCGTCATGCGGGACAGATCGATGATCTGCGCGCCGGCGGGGATGGCGACGTTCGGCCCGACCTCGCGGATCTTCGTGCCCTCGATCAGGATGATCTGGTTCGTGAGGATCCGGCCCGCGTCAGGATCGAGCAGCCTTCCAGCCCGAATCGCGGTGACCGGCGACGGCGCCTGCGCCGACAGGCCCACCGCCGCCGCGAACACGAACGCACCAACAGCAATCCGCATTCGAATCCCCAATCCAATCCGCAATCCGCAATCCGCAATGTCGAGGTCCGCATTACGGCTGCCCGCCCGCCTGCGACGTGCGGGTCGCCTTCGTGCGCTCGAGTCCCTGCACCGACAGCCGTCGGTTGGGCATGCGCAGCAGCGACTGCTCGAACTGCGCTGCGGCCTCTTTCGCGCGCCCCTGATCGAGCAGCCATTCACCATACATCTCGAATGACGGCTTAATCGGCTCCGGCGGACCCGACGGCGCGTCGAGCGCCACTTCAATAACCGTCGCCTCTTTCAGCAACCGGTCGGCCGTCGCTGTGTCTTTCTGCGCCGAGGCGACTGCCGCGCCCACTTCCTTCTCCATGATCGCGAACGGCTTCGCGCGGTACGCGTTCGACCCCGCTTCCGCCTGCGTGCGCATGGCCTTCAGCTTCTCGAGAGCCATGTTCGCCGTCGCGAGATCGCCCAGCTTCGCCGCACTAAGGCCGCTCGCCAGCAGGTACGCCGCGCTCCCGTCGTACCCGGGCGCACCGCCTTCCTTGACCGCGCCGGCCGGCAGCGGGAGCTTCTCCCATCGCCCGCTCTCGACGACCTGGCGCGCCTTCATCGCCGCGTAGCCATCGCGAATGTTCGGCGCGGTGTCCTTGTCGGCCACCGCTTTCGCCTGATCGACGGCCTTCTGCGCCTCGTCGAACTTGCCCTGTTGGAGGTAGGCGTACTGCAGCCAGCCGAGCGTGTGGAAGTCCTCGCGGCCGCGAGGCAGGTTCTTGGCGACCGCCAGATCGACGGCGGCCTTGTACGCCACGACGTTGGACGCGACCACATCGTCC
>JANYHS010000210.1 GCA_025358945.1 Acidobacteriota bacterium | reverse complement strand
GCCGCGCAGTCGGCGCGCGCAGCCAACGACGCCGCGTTCGCCGCCAATGCCGCGGCGACCAGCGTTGGCACCGAGGCCAACACCAAGTTCGACGCGATCGACAAGGCGAGCAAGCGCCTCGTCTACGAAGTGGTGTTGAGCGAAGACCAGGGCAACTTCAAATTCGGCAAGACGACCCTGCCGGACGAGGCGAAGCAGAAGATCGACGAGATGGTCGCGCAGATGAAGCAGGATCCGAAGAACATCTATCTCGAGATCGAAGGCCACACCGACAACGTCGGCGACAAAGTGACGAACGAACGCATCGGGTTGGCGCGCGCGGACGCCGTGAAGCGCTACCTCTACGAGCAGTACCAGATCCCGCTGCACAAGATGAACGTCATCAGCTACGGCAAGGACAAGCCGGCGGCGCCCAACAAGACGAAAGCCGGCCGCGCCCAGAATCGTCGCGTCGTCATCAAAGTCCTCGCGTAGGGCGAAGGCTTTAGCCGAGCCGCAGTATCTTTGATACTCTTCTCGGATGATCCGAATTGAGCTCTCTCTCCGCCTGGCCAACAGCCCTGGCGCGCTGGCGGGCGTATGCCGCCTCCTCTCGAACGAGAGGATCAACGTCCAGGCGATGGGGCTCGAAGCTGGCGGGCAGCTGCGGCTGGTCGTGGACAACCACGTCCACGCCGCCGCCGTGCTGCGCGACCATCATCATCAGGTGACGGAGCGCAACGTGATCGTCACCGCGGTGCCCAACGCGCCGGGGGCGCTCGCGCCGGCGCTTAAACTGGTCAGTGACGCTGGCGTGAACATCGAGTACGCGTACGGCGGCGGCTCGGAAGGCAGCCCGACCGCGTCGATCGTGCTCGGCGTCGACGATGCGGAACGAGCGTCTGCCGCGGCAGGCGTGTGATGAAGCTCTACGTCGAGACGATGGACGCGACGCTCGTCGAGGTCGCGGCTGACGGTCGAGTGCGGTTCGATCACGAGGACTGGTCGGCGCCGACGCTGCAGGAGCGGCGAGCGATCATCCATGCGGCAAACGAAGAGATGCTGGCGTTCGGCGAACTGCTCGAGATCCTCCAGGCCGAGCGGTGACCGCCGGGTGATGATTCAGCCCATCGCATCGAATCACGCCGCTGTCGACGGTGTCCCGTTCTTCAGCAGATCCGCGATCGCGCCGGCGAACGTGTCCACTTCCTCGAGCGTCGTGTAGACGTTCGGCGTCACTCGCAGCCCCTGGTAGTCGTCGCGCTTGATCGCGGCGGTGATGATGCGGTACTTCGACCACAGAAACTCGTACGCCTTCGGCGAATCCACGCGTTCGAGGCTGACGTTGAACAATCCCCACGCCTGATTCGGTTCGCGGCTATTGAGGATTTTCACGCCCGGCAGTTTTTCCACGCGCGTCGCCCAGCGTTCGTTCAGGTAACGCAGGCGCGCGGCCTTGCGCTCGGTGCCGATCGCCTGATGGAACGCCAGCGCTTCCGCGATCGCATTGTGGTTGGCGGCCGGGTGGGTGCCGATCTCCTCGAACTTGCGGATGTTGTCGCGCTTGCTTGCCGCCGCCGGCGTCAGCGGCCAGACTTTTGCGATGTTCTCGCGGCGCACGTAGAGGAATCCGGTGCCAACCGGCGCGAGCATCCACTTGTGCAGCGAGCAGCCGTAGTAATCGCACTCCAGATCCGAGACCTTGAACGGGAAGTGCGCGAACGCGTGCGCGCCGTCGACGACGGTCTGGATGCCGCGCGCGCGCGCCATCCGCGCGATGTCGCGCACCGGGAAGAGCTGCCCAGTGAGGTTCGTGATGTGGCAGATGTGGATGATCTTCGTCTTCGGCGTGATCGCCGCCGTGATCCGCTGCGTCAACTCCGCCAGGTTCGTCGTCGGCACCGGGAACGCGATCTTGGTCACCGCGATCTTGTCGCGGAGCACGCGTTGATCCCATGTGTCGAGCATCCGGCCGTAGTCCTGGTCCGTCGTCACGACGTGATCGCCCGGCTGCAGGTCGATGCCGAGCTGGACGATCTGCAGGCCCTCGCTGGCGTTGCGGGTGATGGCCAGTTCCTCCATGTCGCAGCCGACTTCCACGGCGAGCTTGCGACGCACCTGCTCGACGTTGGGCTCGAGCGTGTTCCACATGAAGTGAATCGGCGCCTGGTTCGACGAGTCGAGATACCGCTTCAGGGCTTCGTGCACCACGCGCGGGCTCGGGCAGGTGTAGCCGTTGTTCAGATTGATGATCGTGCGATCGAGCGTGAACGCCTGCTGGATGTCGCGCCAGTAGCCCTCGTCGGCCGCGACATCGGCAGCCGTCCGATCGGCCACGGCGGCGCCCGCGGAGACCACTCGGTCGAGCCAGTCCGTATTGAGGGCCACCGCGCCCAGCGCACCCACCGGCAGAACCTGTCGCAGGAAGTCTCGTCGTGCGTTCATAACGCCCTCCGTTAAGAATTTGGCGCTAAGGCCCGAGCCCTATTAGCCCCTATCCCCCAGCCTCTAGCCCCGGTATTATTCCCCCCATGACAGTCAGCCGCAGAGATTTCTTGAAAAGCGCTGGCGTGACCAGTCTCGCCACCGCGGTCACCACGGCCACCGTCGCCCAGGCCCAGACCGGGCCGCGCCTGGTCGGTCCGGGCGACGTGCCGGTGACGTTGATGGTCAACGGCAAGCGCCTCGAGTTGAAGATCGAGCCGCGCGTGACGCTGCTCGATGCGATTCGCAACCGCGCCGACCTGACCGGCAACAAGCGCGTCTGCGATCGCGGCACATGCGGCGCCTGCACGATGATCGTTGATGGCCGCACGGTCTACTCGTGCTCGACCCTCGCCATCGAAGTGCAGGGCAAACAGATTCGCACCGTCGACGGCCTCGCGTCCGCAAACGGCGCGATGCATCCGGTGCAGCAGGCCTTCTGCGACACCGACGGCCTGATGTGCGGCTTCTGCACGCCGGGCTTCGTCGTCGCCACGGTGGCCGTTCTCGAGAAACATCCCAACGCGACGCGCGATCAAATCAGCAAGGGGCTCGATGGAAATATCTGCCGTTGCGGCACGTTCGTCAGAATCATGGAAGCCGCGATGAAAGCAAGGACGGTGGCTCGTGGCTAACAAGTATTCGTGGCCGGAAAAGCCTGCGCTGCTCGGCACATCGGTCAAGCGCCTCGACGGCCCGGACAAAGTCACCGGCCGCGCGAAGTACACCTACGACATCAATCGTCCCGGCATGCTCTACGGGAAGATGGTTCGCTCGCCGCTGCCGCACGCGCGCGTGGTGTCGATCGATCTGTCGGCCGCGGAGAAAGCGCCAGGCGTGAAAGCCGTGCTCGCGCACGTCGCGGTCGGCGCGCAGGTGATGTATCAAGGCGATCCCGTGGCCGCGGTCGCCGCGGACACGGAAGAGCGCGCGCTCGACGCCGCGCGGATGATTCGCGTCCGCTACGAGGCGTTGCCGCACTTTGCGAACGTCGAGCAGGCGATGGCGACCGACGCACCTGCCGTGTTCCCGGGCGGCAACACCCGTCAGGGCGCGACGGAGGAGACCGGCGATCTCGTCGCCGGCTTCGCGAAAGCCGCGCACATTGTCGAAGCGACGTACGCCACGCACGTGATCACCCACGTCTGCCTCGAGACGCACGGCTGCGTGTGCGAATGGGACGGCGACAAACTTACGGCGTGGATCTCGACGCAGGCCGTGATTCAGAGCGCGCAGCAGTTCGCGCAGGCGCTCGGCATCCCGCAGGCCAACGTCCACACGATCATGCAGTACATGGGCGGCGGTTTCGGCAGCAAGTTCGGTCCCGACTCGCAGGGCATCATCTGCGCGAAGCTCGCGAAGCTGGCCAAGGCGCCCGTGAAGCTGATGCTCGACCGCAAGGAAGAGCATCTCGACACCGGCAACCGTCCGTCGGCAACCGCGCACATCCGCGCCGGCATCACCGCCGACGGCATGCTGACCGCGTTCGACGGCCAGAGCTGGGGAACGGGCGGCGCAGGCGCCACCTCTGGATTTCCGCTGCCGTACATCTACAACTTTCCGACCCGCAAGCGTACGCACAAGGACGTCTACATCAACGCCGGTCAACAACGCGCGATGCGCGCGCCCGGACATCCGCAGGGCTGCTTCCTCACCGAAATCCTGATGGACGAGCTCGCCGACACGATCAAGATGGATCCGGTCGCGTTCCGCGTGAAGAACCTGCCGCCCGCCGCGCCCAATGCGATGTGGGCGGAGTACTTTGCGCGCGGTGCGAAAGCCTTCGGCTGGGACAAGCGTCACGCGACAGGCGATCCGACGCCGGGTCCAATCAAGACGGGCATGGGCGTGTCGGCGCACCGCTGGGGCGGCGCCGGACAGGGCTCGCAGGCGCACGTCGACATCATGTCGGACGGCGGCATCGTCGTGAAATGCGGCACGCAGGATATCGGCACCGGCACGCGCACGATCGTGGGGATGGTCGCGGCCGAGACGTTCGGGCTGCCGCTCAGCGCGATCAAGGTTGAGATCGGCGACTCGCTGCTGCCGTTCAGCGGTGGATCAGGTGGCAGCACGACGGCGGCGTCGGCGATGCCGGCGATACGCGTCACGTCCGTGGACGCGCTCGAGGCGCTCTTCGCCAAGGTCGCGCCCGCGCTCGGCACCGCGCCGGAGAATCTCGTCGCCGAAGGCGGACGCATCTTCATCAAGGGCACACCGGCGAAGGGCCTGTCGTGGAAGGACGCGTGCAAACTGATTGGCACCGAGCCGATCTCCGTCAACGGCAAATGGGCGCAGGGGCTGTCCGGTTCGGGCACCAGCGGCGTGCAGTTCGCTGAAGCCTCGGTCGATATCGAAACCGGCATCGTCAGGGTGACGCGCATCCTGGCGATCCAGGACTGCGGCCTCATCGTCGACAAGCTGACCGCGGAGAGCCAGGCCTACGGCGGCGTGATCGCCGCGATTAATTTTGCGCTGTTCGAGGATCGCATCCTCGATCGCGTGACCGGGCAGATGGTGAATCCGAACATGGAGATGTACCTGCTCGCCGGCATGTCCGACGTGCCGAAGATCGACATCATGCTGAACAATATGCCGGAGCGGGGCGTCATCGGCATCGGCGAGCCGCCAACCGTGTCCACCGCGTCGGCGATCGCCAACGCCGTGCGCAACGCGACCGGCGCGACGATTCGCAGTCTGCCGCTGCATCCGCACAAGGTGCTCGCGGCGCTCGAGCAGGAAAAAGCAGGGGGGACGAATTGAAAGCCTTCGCCTACGTCAATTCACCGCGCGGGGAAAGGGCCCCGCTTGCTGGGAACACAGCTGAGCGAGGAGCACGCGCATGAAGGCTTTTTCATACGTGAACCCGAGCTCCGAAAAGGAAGCGGTCGCGGCGCTGAAGACCGATGGCATCGCGATGGTCATCGGCGGTGGTCAGGATCTGCTCGCGCGGATGAAGGACTACATCGATTCGCCCGATCGCCTCGTCAACGTCAAGGGACTCGACGCGACGATGACGTCCACGCCTGACGGCGGGATGAAGATCGGTTCCGCGGTGAAGATCATCGATCTGTTCGAGCACGCGCAGGTCGCCAAGCTTTACCCGTCGGTGAACGCCGCCGCGATCGAGGTCGGCACGCCGCAGATTCGGAATCAGGGGACGGTCGGCGGCAACGTCAACCAGCGTCCGCGTTGCTGGTACTTCCGCAACGAGGAGTTCGTCTGCTTCAAGAAGGGCGGATCGCGCTGCTTCGCGGTGAACGGGGAGAATCAGTATCACGCGATCTTCGGCAACGAAGGCCCCAGCCACATCGTGCACCCGTCGAGTCTCGCGGTGCCGTTTATGGCCTACGGCGCAAAATTCCGCGTCCTCGGCCCGAACGGCGAGCGCGAGATCGCCGCCGCCGACTACTTCACGATGCCGACGCTGCAGAACGTCCTCAAGGAAAACGTCCTGGACGATGAGGACATCCTGACGCACGTGATCCTGCCGGCGCCAGGCATCGTCAAGAGCGGGCACTACGAGGTTCGCTACAAGGCGTCGCACGACTGGCCGCTCGCGTTCAGCACAGTGGTGTTGACGATGAGCGGGAACACGATCAGCTCGGCGCGCGTGGTGCTTGGCGCGGTGGCGCCGATTCCGTGGCGCTCGAAGGCGGCGGAAGCGTTTCTTGCCGGCAAACCGCTGAACGAAGCGACGGCCGCCGCGGCGGGCGAGGCCGCGGTCAGCGAAGCCAAGCCGATGAGCGGCAACGCGTACAAGGTGCAGATCGCGAAGACGGCCGTGAAGCGCGCGATCATGAACGCGGCCGGGCTGAACACCGTATGAATCTGGTAATTGGAGAATCTGGTGATTGCGTAATCGATTGACCGATTGATCAATCAATTCCCCGATTACCCAATTCCCCGATTACCCAATTCGAGTATCACCTTATGAAACACTTAACATCGCCAAAATTGACGCCCGGCGTGCACTGCCTGAACATTCGACACAAAGGGATGTTCGTCACGTCAGGACCGGACCCGGACGAGTTCGCGTTCTACGACAAGTACGACAGCACCGCGTATTGGTGCGTCGAAACATCCCGCGGCTTCGGCCCCGACGGCGCGCCCGTGCGCCCCGACTGCTGCAGCGGCGAGCGGGACTGCTGTAAACACTGAGTCCGCTGCCGTAGCGCGAAGGCTTGAGCCGAGCGTCACGCTTGCCTGAAGGCTTCGCGCTACCCTCACTGCCCGCCCGCCAGCTTGAAGAGAACCGTTCCTAACGCCGCGTAATCCAGATCGGCGCCGCCTGATGCCACCAGCGCGTTGATCAACTGCGCAACGATGGCCGTCGCCGGCATCGCCACGCCGTTCGCCGCGGCCGCTTCGTTCGCAATCCGCAGATCCTTCTGATACAACCGCGCGCGGAACCCCGGCTTGTAGTTATCCACGAGCATCCGCTCGCCGTGGACTTCGAGCACGCGGCTTGCGGCGAAACCACCGAGCAGCGCCTGACGGACGCGCGCAGCGTCGACGCCGGCCTTCTTCGCCAGCGCGAACGCTTCGCAGACGCCGACGAGCGCGCCGCCGATCGCCACCTGGTTGCAGATCTTGCAGATCTGACCCGCGCCAGATCGCCCGATGTGGATGATCTTCTCCGGGTTCCCCATCGCCGCGAGCACCGGCTTCACGCGCGTGAACGCGGCTTCATCGCCACCGACCATGATCGACAACTGCGCGTTGATCGCGCCGATTTCACCGCCGCTGACCGGCGCGTCGAGCATTGACCCGCCCTTCTCCGCGACCAGCGTCGCGAGGCGCTCGGTGACGACTGGCGAAATGCTGCTCATGTCGATGACGATCGCGCCTTTCTGCAACCCGGCGAGGACGCCGTCAAGCGCCGTCAGCACGCGCTCGACGTCAGGCGTGTCGGGCAGCATCGTGATCACCATCGTCGACGCCCGCGCGACGTCGGCCGGCGACGCGGCGGCGATGGCCCCGGCGGCGACCAGTTCATCCACCGCGCCGCGGCTGCGGTTGTGGACGGTCAGGTGGTATCCCGCCGCGATCAAGTGTTTCGCCATGGGTGTGCCCATGACGCCAAGGCCTATAAATCCAATATTTTCAGCCATTCGAGAGAGTGTCCTTTCGCTATAATCCTAATGCGAGGTTGCAGATATGAAACGAGCCATCATCGCGGCAGCACTTTTCGGCGCGGCAGTCTCCCCGCTCCTGGCGGGCGGCAAGAGCACGGTCACCGGCGCCTACGTCGAGGCGCGCACGGCCGAAGTGTTCACCGGCGGTTGCATCATGAATAGCGAAGCGGAGACCGTCGGCAGGCAGGCGGTGCTCGCGTGGAAAGTTGATCGCGGCAGCTTCAACGGCATCAACATCGACGGCCTCTCCATCGTTGCGGCCGTTTCTGGTGATCGCAATCTCGGAATGACGGAGATGGGCGGCGAGAAGCCGACCGTTCACACCGCGATGTTCGTCGACCAGCGCGCGAATGCGGCGCAGCGGATCGCGCTCGTGGCGATGGCCAACGAGCTGTCCAAGGGTCTGGTCGGCACGATCGTCCAGGTGACGCCGACTGCGATTCAGTTCGCCGACCACGGCAGCGAGATTTCCGTGTCGGCCGATCAGATCGCGCTCGACGTCAACAAGCACATCACGCACGACCCGACCTGCGGCGCGATGCTGTGGTTTCACCCGCTTGCGACGAGCGACGATGCCGCGGTAGGCGTGGCGAATCAGCACCTGTTCACCGGATCCGCGCTCGGCACCAAGTGGAGCGATCCGAACAAGCGCTCGGCGTTCTTCGGTACCTTCACGTACTAAACGAGTCAGGTAGTGTCGGGTGGGTCGGGTTGGTCCTCACTAACACCGTTGCTCTGATTACCGGCGGCAAGCGCATCGGGCTTGTCGTCGCGCGTGAGTTGGCGGCTCGGGGCGTGGACGTGGCGCTCAGCTACGCGCACTCGAAAGCCGAAGCCGAGCAGGCAGCAGATCTTGTTCGCGCGGCAGGACGTCGCGCCGCGACGTTCGCCACCGATCTCGCTCAGCCTGATGCTGCCGCGACGCTGGTACGATCGGTGGTCGACACCTTTGGCCGCCTGGACATCCTGATCAACATGGCGTCGGTCTATGTGAGGACGCCGTTCGCCGATCTCACGACCGCCGACTGGGACGCCAACATCAACGTCGATCTGCGCGGCGCGTTTCTGTGCGCGCACGCGGCTGCGCCGCACATGCGCGCAGGGCGGCGGCCGGATCATCAACTTCAGCGACTGGACCGCCAGGAGCGGGCGGCCGCGGTATCCCGGCTGGGTGCCGTACTACGTCGCCAAGGCCGGCATCATCGCCCTCACCGAGGCGCTGGCGCTCGAGCTCGCGCCCGACCACATCCTCGTTAACGCGATCGCGCCAGGACCGATCCTCGCGGCGCCAGGCACGACCGATGATGAATCAACGGCGGTCGAGAGTGTGACGCCGTTGGGCCGGTGGGGCGGCGAGATGGAGATTGCGAAAGGCGTGCTCGCGCTGCTGGACAGCGATTTCATCACCGGCGAAACGATTCGCATCGACGGCGGACGGCACGTGAAATAGAGGTCGGGTAGGGCGGTGGGGCGGGTAGGTCAGGTGGGTCGGACCGTCGCACCGAACAACGCTTGCATCGAGCTGAGCGCGCCGGTGAGTTCCTTCCGATCCCGCGCGAAGCAGAACCTCACGTATCCCTCGCCGTCCGCGCCGAACTCCAAGAGTCGGCATAGAATCCGCGTGACGACTTCATGCGATTGACCAATTGGCGATCCGGCTTCGATTTTCCATCGACCATTCGAGACAGGCCTGCTATAACTCAATCATGGCGCTGACGTCGCGCCGAACAACCCTTGCATCGAGCCGAGCGCGCCGGTCAGTTCTTTTCGATCCCGCGCGAAGCAAAACCTCACGTAGCCTTCGCCGTTCGCGCCGAAGTCGACGCCAGGCACGCAGCCGATTCGTCCCTTCGAGATCAGATACTCGACCATCCGCCACGAAGCTGAAGCGGTCGCTCGATCTCCCTCAGTCCAACCCGGGTTGATGCGCAGGAACGCGTAGAACGCTCCCGCAGGTGGTTGGCCCGTGAAGATCTCGCCGGCCAGTTCCTTGATGCCCGCATAGAACAGGTCCCGCCGCGCGCGCAGCTCGGTCCGGAATGTACCGATGCAGTCCTGCGATCCTTCGAGCGCGCCAATCCCGCCATATTGCACTACCGATGCGATGTTGCTGGCGGTGTAGAAGAGCAGCTTCTTCGAGCGGTCGCGGATCTTCGCGTCCCTGATCGCGACGTATCCCAGACGCAGACCTGTCATCGCGTACGACTTGCTGAAGGTGTACAGCGGGATCGTGCGCTCGTACATCCCGGGCAGGGACGCGATGCTGACGTGCTCGCCGTCGAACACAACGTCCTCGTAGGCTTCGTCAGAGATCACCCACAGATCGTGTTTCTCCGCGATCGCGGCCAGTTGCTCGATGCAGGTGCGCGTCAGGACGCCGCCGCTCGGATTGCTGGGGGAGTTGAGATAGAGGACGCGCGTCTTCGGTGTGATCTTCGATTCGACTTCGTCGAGCCTCGGCTGCCAACCGTCGGATTCATGCAACCCGTAGCCGACCGGGACGCCCTGAGCCGCGAGGATGTTGCCGGCCGCTGGCGGCCACGCGGGGTCCGGAATCAGCACCTCGTCGCCCGTCTCGAGCAGCGCCCTGCAGATGATGTAGAGCCCGTGGATCCCGCCGTTGGTCACCAGCACATCGTCCACATCGTCTACCGGGATGCCGTTGGTGTTGCGCAGCTTCGCGGCGATCAGTTCGCGCAGGCGCGGGATGCCGGTGGTCTGGACGTAATGCGAGTGGTTATCCACGATCGCGCGCGCCATCGCCGACTTCACCGTATCCGGCGCGTCGAAACTCACGTCACCCTGATCGAGACGATACGGATCGGTGACCGAGTACATCATGTCGCGGATACGCGTGATGCCCGAGAGCGGGACGCTGTCGAGGAAGGAAGCCATCTTTTCCTACGGGCGGTAGCTGAAATAGTCGGCGACGTCCTTCGCAACGAGGCCGATCGCATTCTCCAGCGCTTCGCCCGATCCGAAATGGTCACCGGTGAAGACCGTGAGCACGATCGTCTTGCCCGGCGCCTCGAGCACACCGACATCGTCTCCGACAAACGGCAGGAAGTCGCCCGTCTTGTGCGGAATGGTGTAGCCGGTGACGTAGCGGGGAATGCGCGTCCGGTAAAGCTGACCGCGCATGATCCGCAGCATGAGATCGGACGAGGGCTTGTCGACCAGCGTGCCGCGCTCCATCATCTCGAGCAGGGTTCCCATCTCGCGTGGTGTCGAGAAACCGAACGGCGACTTGCCCTCGCGGTAGAACTGCTCGGTCGTGGGCGCGGATCGGAGCGCCGGGAACCATTTCGACGGCACGTTCATCGCGCGCGTGGTCTTCAGCCCCAGTGCCTGCATGCGCGCGTTCACCGCGTCCGGTCCGCCAACCATGCGGTACAGCACTTCGGTGGCCGTGTTATCCGAGACGATGATCATCATCGTGATCAGATCTTTCACGGTCATCACCGCGCCGTAGTCGAGCCGCTGAATCGTTCCGGTGCCGGGCTGCGAATCGGTCTCCACAAAGGTGTACTTATCGGACAGCTTGAACTTGCCGGCTTTGATCTGTTCGAACACCTCGATCATCAGCGGGATCTTGATCGTGCTCATCGTCTCCATCTGACGATCCGCATCGATCGCGATCACCTCGCCTGTTTCGAGCGACTTCACGTAGATGCCCCACGTCGCGTTGATGCTGCGCGTGGTCCGCTGGATCGACGCCTCGAGCCGCTGCAGCGGCGTCGGTTGCTGTGCGTCGACGGATACGGCGCATGGCTCGAGCCATGCGAGAAAGAGTACGACGAAGACGGCCGTTCGTTTCATACGATCGCTCCAACTCTGTCGAAAATGTTTGTCAAGACCTGCTGCGCACGCAGCACCGTCTGACTTCCACTACTATACCGTCCTGTGACTTCGGTCGAACTGCGCGCATTGCTCTCGGACTTTCCCTTGCTGCCGTTTCTGCCGGCGCCGACGATCGTCGAGGCGTTGCCGCGGCTCCGCGCGCTGCTCGGCGGCGGGCCGAAGCTCTTCATCAAGCGGGACGATGCGATTCCGTTCGGGTTCGGGGGAAACAAGGTCCGCAAGCTGGCGCTGGTGGCCGCGCGGGCGATGGCGGACGGCGCCGATACGCTGATCACGGCGGGCGGGATCCAGTCGAATCACGCGCGCGCGACCGCGGCGGCTGCGGCGAAGCTGGGTCTACGGGCAGTTCTTGTCGCCAACGGCGAGGCGCCGGAGCGGCTGACCGCGAACGCCCTCCTCGACAATTTACTCGGCGCCGAGGTCGTCTACGTCGCGTCGCGAGAAGATCGCGCGCCGATGATTATGGCGATCGCGGAGCGCCTGCGCGGGGAGGGACGCAAGCCATTTGCGATTCCGATCGGCGCGTCCACGCCACTTGGCGCGCTCGCCTTCGCCCTGGCGATTGCCGAGCTTGTCGATCAGATGCCGGCGCCAGACGTCATCGTCCACTCGACGTCGTCTGGTGGGACGCAGGCCGGCCTCGTCGCCGGTTGCCGGCTTCTTGGCCTGCAGACGCGTATCGTCGGGATCAGCGCGGACGATCCGTCGCAGTCGTTGCAGAACCAGATCCGCGCGATCGTCAGCGGTATCGCGGATCTGCTGAAGATGGATCCCGGCAAGCTGTCGAAGGGCACCCCGCTCGAGGTCGATGACCGCTTCGTCGGTGACGGCTACGGCATCCCGACCGACGAGTCGCGCGAAGCGATCGAACTCGCGGCCCGCACTGAGGCGATCTTTCTCGATCCCACCTACACCGCCAAAGCCATGGCCGGCCTCATCGCGTACGTCCGTCAGCAGAAGTTCAAGGAGAACCAGACCGTGTTGTTCTGGCACACCGGCGGGCAGGTGGGGTTGTTCGCCTGAGATGTCAGATTGCAGAGTTCAGATTGTCGCCACGAAAACACGAAAACACGAAGAAGACGAATGGCGAAAGCGCAGGGCACCCGAGTGGGCTGCCTGCCCCGCGTTCTTGGCGGGGTGAGCGGACAGGACCCGCATGGCTTTCGATTCGCCTCGCTCGGCTAAAGCCTTCGCGCTACGAAGCCACGGACGACTAAGTCGTGCACCACGAGCGAATCGGGGACTACTTCTTCACGTGTCGATCGAGCATCTGGCGCCTGACGACACCGCCGTAGACATTCCCGTGAGCATCGACACCCACACCTTCAGCGCCCGAGTGATTGGGTGTCGTCGATTCCATGTCCTCGATGAAGGCCGTCACCTTGCCGCCACTCGTCGAGGAACGTGCCGTTCTGATCGAAGATCTGGATCCGGTTGTTCTCGCGATCGCCGACGAACAGGCGTCCACGCGAGTCCATCGCGATCGTGTGCGGCTCGCTGAACTCGCCGCTCCCCTATCCCTTCCGGCCCCATTCCTTGACGTACTTGCCGTCCTTTGTGAACCGCACCACGCGATTGTTCTTCCCGTTGCGATGGCTGTCGGTGACGAAGAGATCGCCGGCCGGTGAGACGACGATGTCGGTGGGCTGATCGAAGAGATCCGGACCGCCGCCGCTGACGCCGGCCTTGCCGAGCGTCATCAGAACCTTGCCGTCAGGACTGAACTTGAACACCTGGTGACCCTTGCCGTTCTCGCCGCGCGCATCGGTGACCCAGAGGTTGCCGCCGCGATCGACGGTGGCGCCGTGCGGGAAGACAAACATGACCGCGGCCCATTTCACACCAGCTGGAAGCTCACCCCAGTCGCGCAGCGTCCTGTACGGCTGCGGAAGATCATTCCGCGGTGCGGCGCCAGCTTGTGCGGGCGCCAGTGGTTCCAGGCCACTCTTCGCGACGGCGCCGGCCGCCTCCGCCGACGCCAGAAATCGGATGACGGCGCGGGCCGCATCGGCATTCCTGGAACTTGTCGCGACGCCGGCCGAGAACACGGTCATTCGCTGAACCTCTGGCGGCAGTGGTCCAACATAGTCGATGCCCGGCTCAGGCAGGAGCTCGCTGATCTGCTGAAAGCCGATCTCTGCCTCTCCACGCGCAACTACGGCGCCGACTCGCTCGCGATCGATTCGCCGGCTCTTACGCATCACCTGGTCCGCGATCCCGAGGCGTTGAAAGAGCTCCGTTGAGAGATACCGTCCGCTGACGCTGGCTGAGTACGCGATCGATTGCGCGTCCAGGAGCGCGCGTCTCAACGCGGCGAGAGAGCTGATGTCCGGCTTGCGGGCGCCCGCTCGTACAGCCATGCCGATGCCCGATCGCGCCAGATCGATCCTGCTGTTGGCCAGGACCCTGCCGTCCTTGATCAGTTGATCCAGTGCGGCATCCGCAACGATGACAACATCGACGTACTCGCCGCGTTCAAGCCGACTTGGGATGGAATCTGGTCCAGTCCCCATGGACGTCGCGGCGGTCACGATCTTGCCCTTGATGACATGCTCCAGTTGAGGGACGAGTTCAACATATGCCGCGGTGAAAGCACCAGAGGTCATCACCCTGATGTCTTCCGCGGACACAGTCCGGGCAAGGAGCAGCACGCACGCGACAAGCAACGCTGTCGTTCGAGAAACCAGCGGCGTTGATCTCATGGCGGTCGAAGTCTCTCGCTGGCCCTCTGGCACTTCAACACACTCGCATCGGCGTCGCGGCCGGCGTGTCCGGCACACTCGCCCGCGCGAATAGCAAATTGAAAGCGCATCGGGTCGCGGACAGGACCCGAATATGGCTTTCGATGGGAGCGGTCGCTCGGCTGAAGCCTTCGCGCTACGGGCGTCACGAGACGCACGACTAAAGTCGTGCGCTACGAGTCGTGCGCTACGAGTCGTGCGCCACGAGTGAACTCAGCCGGCAATCTGGCAAATCCAATTACCAGATTACCAACTTACCCAATTATCAAATCTCTATCGATGTGCTTTGAGGACTTCGTCGATGAGGAAGAGGTCAGTGAGCAGCGCGCGCAGGTGAATGGACGCGTTCAGGTTGTCCACCATCTGTGAGCTGATCGCCGGCTGCGCGAGAACGAGCTGCAGGGCGGCTTGTGCATCACGCGCATCGCGGTCGATGACGCTGATGAACGCGCGATACGGCGCCGCCGGTTCGAGGCCAAGGCGGTCGATGAAATCGGTGAGGAACTTTCCGAAATCGTTCAGCGCGGCATCGCACTTCTTCAGGTACTCGCGCGCCTGACGGCCGGTGTCGTTGCCCTGATCCGTGGAGAGACCCTGAGACGCGTACGCGAGCATGAACTCGTACGCCTCCTCGATGATGTTGATGCGCGAGCTGAGCTCGGCCAGGACTTCCGTCTGGCTCACGCCTGGCCCGCGGGCTTCGTGCTCGTGCTCTTCCCGCCGACCGGCCAGCGGCTCGGTTCGTGATGCTCGAGATACTGACGCTTGGTGATGAAGCCGAAGATCATCGCCTTCGTGACCCACCATTTCTCCGGCCGGATCGCGAAGTACACGTGCGCAATCACCAGGCCGACCAGGCCGACGCCGGCCAGGCCGTGCGTCACATAGGTGATGCCCCAGGTCGCGTCCGCGAGGTAGTACGGGTTGCGCGTGACGAGGCCCGTGCGGATGCGCGGGATCATCAGGATACCGGTGATCGACGCGCCCAGGCCTGCCAACACAATCGCCGTGTGATACAGGCGGTTGCCGAGCGGATATTTGCCGTCCTTCGGCCCCGGGACGTCAACGCCGAACTCGCGCATGAGTTCGTTCTTCAGCTCCGGGATGTCCTTCGGGCCCACCCAGATGGACCAGAAATCCATGAAGAACGTGGCGTGGACGATGTGGAACAGGATGGAAGCGGTGAGGACGAGCCCCGCCATCCAATGCCAATACACCCAGGCGAATTTCACGCCGGCGATCGGCAGGAACGCCGTGAACAGCAGCACGAACATCGCCGCCGCCATGACCCAGTGGAACAGGCGCGCGGCCAGACCGTGACGTTCGATCTTCTCGGGGAGATTCTTGTACAGCGCTTCGAGCGCGTCGGTTTCAGCTGAGGGCCGCTTGCGATGCGCGGAGAACAACATGTAGCCCGCGTGCGCGATGAAGAACAGCACGCCTGCGAACAACGACGCCCAGAACAGGCTCCACGAGACGTGGGTGAGAACCCACTCGCCCCACGGACTCCGTCCCCACCTTAAGAGGTCCATGTCGCTCCAGCTCCGCGAATGGCGCGCTTGACGAGATTACGCATCAGCGGCACTTTGTAGGCGTTGTGCCGCAGCGTCTCGGCGCCTTCCACCGCCAGCTTGCCGGCCATGTCCGCGGTCTCTTCGTTGCGCGCCTTGCCGATGATCAGCGTCTCGACGTTCTTCAGACGGCGCGGCGTCGCCGCCACGGCGTTGACGACCATGCGCGCCTTCACGATCTTCTCGCCGGAGACGACGATCGCCGAGGCCACGTTGACCAGCGCGAAGTCCCACACCTGACGGTCGCGCACCTTCTCGAAATAGAACTGCGCCCCCGCCATCGTCGGCGGGATGCGGATGGCGGTGAGGATCTCGTTCGGTGCGAGTACGTTCATGCGCGTGATGTCGATCCCCGGGCCGATCCAGTAGTCCTCGGCGGGGACGATGCGCTCGCCCTTCGGTCCGCGGATGACCATCGACGCGTCGAGCGCGACGAGGGCCGGCGCGGTGTCCGACGGGTTGACAGCGACGCAGCGGTCGGCGTCGAAGATCGCGTGTTCGCGGTTCACCGATGTTGGTGTGTCGGCGTAGCAGATGTTGCCGCCGGCGCGATAGCATGTCCAGCCGCCGCGGTAGTACCAGCAGCGCGTGTCCTGCGACACGTTGCCGCCCAGGGTGCCCTGGTTGCGAATCTGCGGCGAGGCGACGAGTTCGGCCGCCTCCATCAGCAGACTGAACTTCTCGCGGACGACCGGATGCCGGACGATCTCGGAGAGCGGCGTCATCGCGCCGATCTCGAGGCCGCCATTGGTTTCCTTGATGCCCTTCAGTTCTTTGATCTGGCCGAGGTCGACGACCGCCTTCGGCTTCTTCAGTCGATCCTTGAGCCAGTCCATGCTGTCGAGCCCGCCCGCCAGGACCAACGCGTCGGCACCGTGCTTGTCGAGCAACTTGATTGCGTCATCAATGCTCGCCGGCTGGTACAGCTCGAACACCGGCATTACGTCGCGAATTACGGCCATATAAGCGTTCCTCTCAGTGCAGATTTCAGATTGATGATTTCAGATTCAATCAACATCCATCTGCATTCTGAAATCTAATACCTGAAATTCTTAAACGTGCGATGTCAACGTCTCGTGGGTCCGCTGGCCGCCGTTCTCGAGTGCGTTCAGCACGATATCCAGTGAGACCGGCGCCTTCCGGAAGATCTCGTCGCCGACCGCGTCCGCAATCGCGTTCATGATGGCGCCGTAGGCTGCACCGACCGGCGGCTCGCCGACGCCGCGAATGCCCGTGGGTGTTTCCGGGTCAGGCAGCCCAACCGCTTCCGCGGTGAAGCTGAGCGGCGCGTCGAGAATCGTCGGCGGCTTGTTCTGGTAGAAGCGGCGCGCCAGCGCGACGCCGTAGTGCTGGTCGTAGGCCCAGCGCTGCGTCTTGGCGTGACCGAGGCCCAGCATCGAGCCGCCGAAGAGCTGACCCTTCAAGCCGCGCGGATTCAGCACCGTGCCGACGTCCGCAATGGCCGTGTAGTCGATCACCGTGACGACGCCGGTCTCGGTATCGACCTCCACTTCGGCGAAACCGACGACAAAGGACTGCGACTGGCCGTCGCGCGGATACGCATCCTTGGCCACCGCCATCAGCCCCTGGCCGACGAGACTCTTCGCCGACGTCTTCGTGAAGTTGTTGATGTCCTCCGGCAGTTCGTGGCCGTCGAACTTCCCGCCGTACTCGATCGCCTTCTGCGCGGCCTGCGCGAACGTCATGCCGCCGCCCGGTCCGGTGACCTTTCCGTTTGCCACCTTGTACGCCTCGGGCTTGCCGCCGTGCGCCTTCGCCGCGATCTCCTGCAGCTTCTTGATCGCGTCGGTCGCCGCCGCGTGCGCCGCGCGCGTCATCGCGTGCGCCGTCTGACTGCCGGCCGAGACGCAGGTCCACGGCAGGTTTTTCGCCGTGCTGCCGAAGACGACGTCGCACATGTCCCACGGCTGACCGAGCATTTCCGCGGCCTGACGATGAACGTCGAACGCGGAGTGGGTGCCGTGGTTGCCAATGCCAGACTGGAACGTGATGCGGCCGTCCGGCTTGATGATGAACAAGCCGTCGAAACCGATCGAGCCGCCCGAGTACGGGCTGACGGCAACGCCGATGCCGCGGCGCAGGTTGCCCTGCTTCTTGCCGCTGTACGCCGCCTTCTTGGCTTCCCATCCGAACAGTTCGTGGCCCTGGTCGAGCGCTTCCTTGACAAAGGCGCTCGTCACGTACGCCTGCTTGCCGTTGGGCAACGCGGGGCCGAACGGTGCATGTCCTGCCGGCGCGTTGATCCGGCGGACGGCAACCTGATCGAGCCCGAGCTTCTTTGCCGCCTTCGAGAGAATCGGTTCGAACAGGCCGATGCCCTGTGCGCCGCCGGGCGCGCGCTGCGAGGTCTTGGGCGGTGTGTTGGTCAGCACCGTGAGGCCGCGCCACCGCATCGTTTCCGGCTGATACGCCAGCGAGATCGTCGTGCCGGCCGAGCGTCCGTCACCCTGCGCGTCGTAGGGTCCGTTGTCGCAGATCGCGTACATGTCGATCGCGGTGATGCGGCCGTCCTTGCGCAGGCCGAGCTTCACGCGGGCGAGTACGCCCGGGCGCGCGCGGCCCATGAAGTGCTCGTCCTCGCGCGTAATGCGCATCATCACCGGCGCGTTGGCTTTCTTCGAGAGCAGCGCCGGAATCGCCATCGAGATGGCGCCCGGAATCTTGCTGCCGAAGCCGCCGCCCGTGTACTCGCTGATGACGACGACCTTGTCGGGCGTGAGACCGGTCCAGCGCGCGACCGCGGCCACTGTCTGCACGGTGCTCTGCGTCGAGCCATGCAGGAACAGCTTGCCGTTCTGCCAGTAAGCCATCGCCGTCCGCGTTTCGAGCGGCTGGTGTCCCGTGGACTGCGTCATGAAGGTCTCGTCGAGGATGAGGTCCGCTTTCTTGAACCCTTCTTCGACGTTGCCGAAGGCCCACTCGTCCGTCGCTTTGCCCATCGGCATCTGGTTGGCGCCGGCTTTCGCGAAGTCCTCGTCCGTC
>JANYHS010000201.1 GCA_025358945.1 Acidobacteriota bacterium | reverse complement strand
TGATCCAGCACGGTCTGTTTGTAGTCCGCCCTCAGTCCCGATTCGACGCAGTACGCGAACGCGGTGCCGACCTGAATCCCCGCAGCGCCCGCCGCAAGCGCCTCGCGCAACTGTTCCGGCCGGCCGTATCCGCCGGCGAGCCAGAAGGGCAGTCCGAGCTCGCGCAGCTTCTCCAGATCGACGATGTCGCGGTCGCCATAGATCGGCTCGCCTCCATCGTTCAGCTGCAGTTTGCCGCGCGGCGGCGCGTTGTGGCCGCCGGCCGTGGGGCCTTCGATCACGAATCCATCCACGCGGCCGTTGGCTTTCTTCACCATCGCGATGGCCAGAACGTTCGAGGCGACCACAGGCAGGAACATCGGGCGCGACAGCGGCGGCACGTCGCACTCCACATACTCGCGTGGTGTGAACGTCATTGTCGTATCGTCGTCTTCCGTCGCGCCGGTGACCGTCAGCGGATAGGTTGCCGTCTCGTGATTGACGAACGCGTCGAGCACGCCGGGGATCCGCATCGGAATCCCCGCGCCCATGACGACGTAGTCGACGCCGGCGAGCATCGCGCCGTAGATCGAGGGCAGGTGCGGCGGCTGGATCTTTTCGAGATAGTTGATGCCGACGGGATTGGTGTGGCCGTCCTTCGCCAGCCACACTTCGACGAAGTTCGCGACGATGCACGGTTCGGCCAGATCGCGGGCCATCGCCTTGTCGTACATCCGCGGGTTCGCGTACGCGACGCCGTCAGGCAGGCCGCCGTCGACGTAGTACGCCGACCACAGGCGTTCGGCCATGTCGTGAAAAGGAAAGTGATCGAGGGCGCGGCGGATGTGTCCGCCAGGATCGCCGCTCTGCAATCGCCGCATCATCACGCGATCGAGTGCGGTGCCGGCGACCAGTCCCAACTGTCCGAGTGACGACACCGCGCGGGCCAGTGACCATCCGGAAATCGCGACGCCCATCCCGCCTTGGATGATCTGCGGGAGCGAAGAAGATCGAACGGCCATCACTCGCATCATCGCAGACTCGAGGGCGCCGCAGTGTCACGGTTGTGTAATAACGCCGAGCCTGGTCGTGGACGACGGCGGTCCGGTTCCCTACTTCACCTCGACCAGTTCAATCGCGATGCGATCGGGTCCCTCGATCATTGCCGCGCGCGAGTTCCCCCACGCGTGGATCTCTTCGAGGAACTTTACGCCCTCGCGCTTCAACCGCGTCACGGTGACGTCCAGGTCCGTCGAGCTCAGCGCCCAGTGGTCGTAGATCTTCCCGCGCGTGCTGACGAGGCCACCGCCTGGCCACGGACGAATCGAGATCGAGATGTCGTCGAAGTTGACGCCGCCGGCCGGGTCGCGCACGAAGCCGGTTTTGGCAAACGACGGCCACGTCGGCGGGGCGTAGGTTTTGGTGTGGCAGTCACCTGACGCCACCGGCGCTGCGGCGCCGCCGCGGCCCTGCGGTCTGCGCGCGCCGAGATGCTCGGTGTACCACTGCATCGCGCACTCCGGATGCTCGTGATACATGTGCACGTGATTGAAGCGCTCGGTCGTGCCCGACTGCGCGTTCTCGATCATCGCGCCGTCAGGTCCGCGCAGATAACCGAAGCCGCCTTCGCGCGTCGGCTGGGCGCCCTTCGCGCGCATCTCGAGAATCTGTTCCTGCGTCGGCAGACCCGGCAGCGTGTCGCTCGACAGGTCCACCAGCTTGCCGTCCGCCGCGTCCCACATCTGCGCGATCGTCAGCCCCATCGCGCGGAAGTTTTCGTCGTACTTGCGCGAGTTCGGCGTGTTCCAGCCAAAGTGCCACACCGACGTCTGCGGTCCCGTCAGCTCGTTCTGCGGCGTCGTCGCCACCTTGGTGAAGAGGATGAAGATGTTGCCGGTCTTCACCGCCTCGAACCCGTTGAACGTGGTCTTGGTCGCCGACAACGCGAACGGCTTCGGGTAGTACGCCGCCGCGGCCGCCGGGTCGGTCGAGTTCAGGTGCATGTGGTGGAAATGCAGCGCTTCGATCTTGGCCGCCGCGTCTTGCGCGTGCGGCGCGGCCAGACCGATCGCGACCATGACGAAGGCAGTGCGTGCGATGAGTTTCATAGTGGCGATAGTTTAGATCAGGGATAATGCGCCCATGACCGCAATTTCTCGCCGCCAATTGATGATGACGCTGCCCGGGCTGGCCCTGGCGCCGGGCCTGGTGAATCGCCTGTTCGCGCAGGCCGCTGGGCAGGCGCTCCGTGTCCGCGGCATCAACCACATCGGGCTCGCGTCCACCGACGCGAAGCGTTCGGTCGAGTTCTACCAGAACCTGTTCGGGATGCCGGTGCGCGGCCGTCAGGGATCGATGACGCTGCTGCAGATGGGCGCCGGACCGCAGTTCCTGGCGATTGCGCCGGTGCAGGGCGGCGCCGCGCCGAGCATCACGCACTACTGCCTCGGCGTGGAGAATTTCAACGTCGATCGCGCGCTGGCGGCGCTGTCGGCGCGTGGCGTGGAGAAGGCCCCCGCGATCGGGCCGATGAAGGCGCTGATCGAATCGCGCGGCCCGGACATGAACGGCGCCAAAGAAGGCACCACGGAACTGAGCTTCGGCGACCCCGACGGGATCGTCTGCCAACTGCAGGACGCGGGCTACTGCGGCGGCGCCGGCCCGTTGGGTACGGTGTGCGCTGCGCCAGAGCGCGCGCCGAAAGGGCTCCTCGCGCTGAAGGACTACAGCCACCTCACGATTTTCTCGAGCGACGCCGCGCGGTCGAACACGTTCTACACAGATCTCTGCGGGTTCTCCATTCGCTCATATCAGGGACCGACGGCGCCGACCCTGGCAGTCGGTCCGACGGTGGAATTCCTGATGTTCACCGGCGGGGCTCCAGCGCGCGCCGGCGCGCCGCCGCGTCCCGCGAGCATCAACCACGCGTGCATGAACATGGATGCGTTCAAGCCGGACGAGGTGACGAAAGCGCTCGAAAGCGTTGGCCTCAAGCCGCGCGAGAGCGCGCAGGGCCCGGTCGGTCCGATGCGCCACTACATCTCGATGCGCATGGAGAATCGCGGCGGGGCGCCCGACGGCACGCCGGAACTCTATTTCACTGATCCCGACGGACTGCTGATGCAGCTGCAGGACACGACATACTGTGGCGGCAGCGGCTATCTCGGCGACGTCTGCAAATAAGTGATCCGCCTGTCGTGGCAGGGCCTGCGGGCTGTGCCCTGCATCGCGCTGTGTCTGGCGCAGACCGCGGTCGCGTCGGCGCAAACCAACGCCGGCCCGGCGATCGTCTCGCGCACGGCGCCCGATAAAGTGACCGTGCGCGCCGTCAGGCTCGAGACGCCCCTGAAGATCGACGGCCGGCTGGATGAGGCCGTCTACGAATCGGTCGAGCCGATCACCGGATTCATCCAGCAGGAACCGCACGAAGGCGAACCGGCCACCGAGAAGACCGAGGCCTGGATCCTGTTTGACGACGAGAATCTGTACATTGCCGCGCGCAACTGGGATTCGCATCCCGAGCGCGAGATTGCCAACGAACTGCGGCGCGACAACGGCAACATCCTCGGCAACGAAAATGTCACGTTCGTCATCGACACCTTCCACGACGGCCGCAACGGCTACCTGTTTCAGACCAACCCGCTCGGCGGGCTGCGCGACATGGTGGTCACCGATGATCTGCAGAACTCGAGCTGGAACGGCATCTGGTCCGTGAAAACCGGCCGCTTCGAGCACGGCTGGACTCTCGAAGTCGCGATTCCGTTCAAGACGCTGCGCTATCACGGCAGCGGTCCGCAGACCTGGGGCTTCAACCTGCGCCGCTTCGTGAAGTGGAAGAACGAGATCTCGTACCTGTCGCTGGTGCCGGCAGCGCTTGGCGTCACCGGCGTCAGCCGCATGGCGTCAGCCGCCACCCTCGTCGGCCTCGAGACGCCGGCGCAGTCCAAGAACATCGAACTGAAGCCGTACGCCGTCTCGTCGGTGACCACCGATCGCACGGTGACGCCGGCGTTCACGAACGATCCCAAAGCCAACGCCGGCCTCGACTTCAAGTACGGCCTGACCCGCAGCCTGATCGTCGATGCGACCTACCGCACGGATTTCGCGCAGGTCGAAGAGGACCTGCAGCAGGTGAACCTGACGCGGTTCAGCGTGTTCTTCCCCGAGAAGCGCGACTTCTTCATCGAGGGGCAGGGCATCTTCGACTTTGCCGGCGTGCAGACGGCGAACACCCCGGGCGATGTGCCGCTGCTGTTCTTCAGCCGGCAGATCGGGCTGAATGCCGGACAGGACGTGCCGGTGCTCGGCGGCGGGCGCCTCACCGGCCGCGCCGGTCTCTACAGCATCGGCTTCCTGAACATTCAGACGGACGACAAACCGGAGGCGAACGCGATCGCCACCAACTTCACCGCGCTGCGCCTGAAGCGTAATATCTTCCGGCGCAGCAACATCGGTGTCATCACGACGCGGCGAGGTCCCTCGGTTGCGGGCCGCGATGCGAGCTACACGGTCGGCGCCGATGCGACGTTGCTCTTCCTGAAAAGCATCAACGTCACCAGCTACTACGCGAGGACCAGCGTGCCCGGCGTCACCGGCGACTCGTCGAGTTATCGCGGCCGGTTCGACTTCAACGACGATCGCTACGGCGCGTCGGCCGAGCACATGCTGATCGGCAAGGGTTTCAGGCCCGAGGTCGGCTACGTGCGGCGGACGGATTTTCGGCGCACGTTCGGCTCCGCGCGGTTCAGCCCGCGGCCGAAGAACAGCAGGGTGATTCGCAAGCTCACGTGGCAGGGAAGCTACGACTACGTCACCGACGCGCCAGGCGCGACGGTCCTCAACCGCGAAGGCAAGGGGACGTTCTTCGTCGATTTTCAGTCGAGCGACCGGATCCAGTTCGACCACACGCGCGACTACGAGTTCGTGCCGGCGAAGTTCACGATCTCGCCTGGCGTCGTCGTGCCGGTGGCGGGTTATGCCTACAACACGAGCCGCGTGGCGTACACGATCGGTCAGCAGCGGAAGGTGTCGG
>JANYHS010000183.1 GCA_025358945.1 Acidobacteriota bacterium | reverse complement strand
CGCGGCGAGTTCGGGCAGATGGTGGCGTTCGCGCCGCCGGACATCATCGCGCGGCGGATCGACGATTGTGTGGGGAAGACGAAGACCGTCCCGATGGATTTCGATCTGCTGATGACCGCGAAAGCTCTGGGCGTGACGTTCGGGGACTGAGTCCCAGGCCCCGAGCCTCTAGCCCCCGCTCAGCACGTCCAGGTACTTGAGAGCGCCGCCGGTGTTGAAAAGCACCACCGATTCGTGCGGCTGGATTAAGCCGTCCGCGACCAGTCTCTGAATCGCTGCGAAGGCCGCTCCGCCTTCTGGCGCGGCGCTAACGCCCGCATATTTCCCGATGGCAAGCATCCCCTCAACCATCGACTGATCCGTGACGGCGAGCGCCGTGCCGCCGCTTTCGCGCACAGCGCGCAGGATTAGGAAATCGCCGATGGCGCGAGGGACCCGGAGTCCGTCGGCCAGCGTGGACGCATTTTCCCAGAGCTGCGCTTTTTCCGTGCCTTGCTGAAACGCGCGAACGATTGGCGCGCAGTGCTCCGCCTGCACCGACACCATCCGCGGCCGCTTCGACGCTGTCACCCAGCCGATGCGCTCGATCTCGTCGAACGCTTTCCACATCCCGACCATGCCCGTGCCGCCGCCGGTCGGATAGATGATCCAGTCCGGCCACTGCCAGTTCATCTGCTCCGCCAGCTCGTAGGCCATTGTCTTTTTGCCTTCGATGCGGTACGGCTCTTTCAGTGTCGATACGTCGTACCAGCCAAGCGGGGCGCCGGTTTCCGCGCAGATGCGGCCGGCGTCGGTGATCAGGCCGTCGACGAGCGTGACGTTGGCGCCGTAGAGACGGCATTCATCCACGAACGGGCGCTTGGCGTCTTTGGGGATAAACACTTCGCACGCGAGGCCGGCGGCGGCAGAGTATGCGGCCGCCGCGTTGCCGGCGTTGCCCGCGGTCGGCAGTGCGATGGTCTTCGCGCCGAGGTACTTCGCGCGCGTAATCGCCGCGGACTGCCCGCGCGCCTTGAAGGAGTTGGTCGGGTTCAGCGACTCGTCCTTGATGTACAGCCGATCGAGGCCGAGCGTCGCGCCGAGCGCGCGCGCGTGGAACAGCGGCGTGAAGCCTTCGCCGAGCGTGATCGGCGATTCGCCGTCGAACAGCGGCAACAGCTCGCGATAGCGCCACATGTTCGGTTCGCGTCCGACCAGGCTTTCGCGTGTCCACGAGCGAGCCTTCTCCAGATCGTAGCGGGCGAGCAGGGGAGCGCCGCAGGTGCAGAGGCGATGAATCGCCCGCGGGTCGAGCGCTGGCGCGCCGCACGGAACCGAGCACTCGAGGTGGGTGAAGAAAGACATCAGCGGCCGAGCAGCTCGGTGTCCTTTTTCTTCTGCAGATCGTCGATCAGCTTGATGTGCTGATCGGTGATCCTCTGCACCTCGTCGAGCCCCTTCTTCTCGTCGTCTTCCGACAGGCCGTGGTCCTTCAGCATCTTCTTCAGTCGATCGTTGGCGTCGCGGCGCACCTGACGCACGCTGTTGCGTCCGTCTTCGCTCAGCCTGTGCACGTGCTTGGACAGTTCCTTGCGCCGCTCCTCGGTCAGCGACGGCAGCGGAATGCGAACCACCTTTCCGTCGTTGGCCGGATTGAGCCCGAGGCCGGCGGATCGGATTGCCTTTTCAATCGCGCCCAACTGCGACGGATCGAACGGTTGCGCGACGATCAGCGTCGGCTCGGGAATCGAGAGGCCGGCCACCTGGTTCAGCGGCAGCTTCGATCCATACGCCTCGACGTGGACATTGTCGAGAATCGTGACCGAGGCGCGCCCGCTCCGCACGCCCGCGAACTCGTGCTGCAGGTGCTCGAGAGCGGCCTTCATCCGCGGACCGACTTCCGCGTACAAACCTTTCAGATCAGTCACATCCATGGGGGCGTCTCCGCGTTACACCGTCACGAGGGAACCGATCGGCTCGCCCGTGACCGCGCGTTTGATGTTGCCGGGTGTTCGCAGGTTGAAGACGACGATCGGCAGCCGGTTGTCCATGCAGAGGGAAATGGCGGTGGAGTCCATCACCTTCAGCCCCTGTTCCAGCACCTGCTGATAGGAAATGCGGTCGTAGCGGACGGCGTCGGTCTTGACCATCGGGTCGGCGTCGTAAATCCCGTCGACCTTGGTCCCCTTCATGATGACGTCGGCCTTGATCTCCATCGCGCGCAGCGCCGCGGCGGTGTCGGTGCTGAAGTACGGATTGCCCGTCCCGGCGCCGAAGACGACGACGCGTCCTTTTTCGAGGTGACGAATCGCGCGGCGGCGGATAAACGGCTCGGCGACCGCGCGCATTTCGATCGCGGTGACGACGCGGGTCACCACATTCTGCTGCTCGAGCGCGTCCTGCAGCGCGAGCGCGTTGATGACGGTGGCCAGCATGCCCATGTAGTCCGCGGTCGCGCGGTCCATGCCGCGCGCGCTTGCGGCGACACCGCGAAAAATATTGCCGCCGCCAATGACGATGGCGGTCTCGAGTCCCATGCCCTGAATTTCGGCGATGTCTTTCGCGATTTGGGTCGCCACGGCGGGGTCGATACCGTAGGTCTGTTCACCCATCAGGGCTTCGCCGGAGAGTTTCAGGAGGATGCGTTTGTAGGCGGGGCGGGGCGGGGCAGTCACGAAAACGATTATATCGCGTAGAGCTGAGGGCAAAGGGCTCAGGGCTGCGCCTTTTGCCCTAAGCCCTTCGCGTTACTGAGCGGTTTCGCCGACCTTCAGCCGAGCGAAGCGCGTGACCGACACCGCCGCGCCGAGCGTCTTGCTGGCGGCCGCGATCACGTCCTTGACGGCCATCTTCGGGTCGCGGATCGACTCCTGGTCCGTGAGCACGGTTTGCTTGTAGTAGCTCCCGAGCTTGCCTTCGATGATTTTCTCGAGCACGTTGGCCGGTTTGCCGGAGTTTTCCATCTGCGCGCGGTAGATGGCCTTCTCCTTCTCGAGCAGGGCCGCCGGAACCTCCTCGCGGGTGGCATACAGCGGGCTTGCGGCCGCGATCTGCATCGCGATTTCTTTCACCAGCGCGGTGAACTCGTCGCGTCCGCTGGCCGCGGGCGTGACGCCGGCGAACTCCACCATCACGGCCACCTTCGAGCCCGGATGGATGTATTGTCCGACGTAGCCAGCGCCGGCGTAGCGCACGAACCGCGACACGCCCATGTTCTCGCCCAGCTTGGCGATCACCGGCGTCAGGTGCGTGACGATCGGGCCCTGTGGGTCCTTCACCCAGGCGTCGGTGGCGGCGTCGCCGGCGGTCGTGATCGCGGCCAGGATCTGTTCCATCAGCTGGACGAAGTCGGGCGTCCGCGCGACGAAGTCGGACTCGCAGTTCACTTCGGCCAGGATGCCGAAGGAGTGATCCGCGGCCATCTTGCTCGCGATCAGTCCTTCGTTCGCCGTGCGGCCGGCCTTCTTCGCCGCGCTGGCGAGGCCGCGCTTGCGAAGAATCGTGTTCGCTTCTTCGAAGTCGCCGTTCGCCTCGGTCAGGGCGTTCTTGCATTCCATCATCCCCGCGCCGGTCTGGTCGCGGAGCTGTTTCACTTGCGCTGCCGAAATCACCGTAGCCATTCGCTCCATCTCTCCGTACGTGAAAAAGGCGCCGGGCTCAGTGAGCCGGCGCCTTGTGTAAGCCCTTAGCCCTTGGCCCTAAGCCCTGTTGTGTTACGCCGTGGCGGGCGCCGGTTCGCGGCGGCGCTGCGGGCGGGCGGTGGTGCGGCGGCCGTTGTCGTCGCCTTCTTCGCCACCGGCGTCGCGCGAGTTGTCGGCGTCGACCGACTGCTTCATGTCGCGGCCCGAGATGACGCCGTCGGCTATGCGCGACGCGAACAGGCGGATGGCCCGCAGCGCGTCGTCGTTACCGGGGATGACGAAGTCAACCTGATCCGGATCGCAGTTCGTGTCGACGATGCCGATCACCGGAATCTTCAGTTTGCGCGCCTCGTCGACGGCAATCTGTTCCTTCCGGGTGTCGACGATGAACACCGCGTCTGGCAGGCGCGTCATGCCGCGGATGCCGTCGAGGTTCTTCGCCAGCTTCTTGCGTTCTTTCTCGTTGCGGGCGATTTCCTTCTTGGACAGCGTGTCGAACCGCCCATCGGTCGCCATGGCTTCGAGGTCGCGCAGTCGTCCGAGGCTGCGCTGAATCGTCGCGAAGTTCGTGAGGAGACCGCCGAGCCAGCGTTCGTTCACGTGGAACATGCCGCAGCGCGCCGCTTCTTCCGCCACCACGTCCTTGGCCTGACGCTTGGTGCCGACAAACAGAATCGTCCGTCCCTCGGAAGCGAGGCGGCTGACGAATTGCTCGGCGATATTGAACAACTTCACCGTTTTCCCCAGGTCGAGGATGTAGATGCCGTTGCGTTCGCCGAAGATGTATTCCTTCATCTTCGGATTCCAGCGCTTCGTCTGGTGGCCGAAGTGGACTCCAGCCTCCAGTAGTTCCTTCATCGCGATCGCGGCCAATCGTGTCTCCTTACTAAGGTTACTAGCGTTTGCTGAACTGGAAGCGTTTGCGCGCGCCAGCCATGCCGTATTTCTTGCGTTCCTTGGCGCGCGCATCGCGCGTCAGGAGTCCTCCAGCCTTCAGTGCCTTGCGCAGTTCGAGGTTGTACTCGACCAGCGCGCGCGCGATACCCAGCCGGACCGCACCGGCCTGGCCCGACACGCCGCCACCGGCGACGGTCGCCAGGATGTCGAACTTGTCGGAGGTTTCGGTGAGGACGAGCGGCGTCTTGATTTGTGTGCGGAGCGCTTCGCTGGGGAAGAACTCTTCGAACACGCGGCGGTTGATCGTCAGCGTGCCGTTGCCGGGACGCATGAACACGCGGGCGGTCGACGTCTTGCGCCGGCCGGTTCCGTAATACTGCACTGCTGCTGCCACGTTACGCGACCTCGAGCTTGGATGGATTCTGCGCCGTGTGCGGGTGATCCGGACCGGCGTACACTTTCAACTTGCGATACATCGCTTCGCCCATCTTCGTCTTGGGCAGCATGCCGTGCACCGCGTCCTCCACCAGCTTTTCCGGTTTGCGCGCGCGCACGAGCCGGGCGCGCTCTTCGCGCAATCCGCCTTCGTAACCGCTGTGCTGCCGGTAGATCTTCTGATCTTCCTTGCGGCCGGTGAGCTTCACCTTCTTCGCATTCACGATCACCACGTGATCGCCCGTGTCGATGAAGGGCGTGTAAGTCGGCTTGTTCTTACCCTGGAGCAACCGTGCCGCGACGGTGGCGAGGCGACCGAGCACCCGCCCGTCCGCATCAATAACGTGCCAGCGGCTTCCGGCGGCCGCCGTATCAGCGCTGGCCATGAACGTAGACATCCCTAAAACAGCCCTTTCGAAAAACCCACGAACCGATGTTGGGGGATTTCCTGCCCGGACGAACAACCAGTCAGGCAGGTCCGAGCAACCGTAAACCCAAATCATACCGGCCTTTCTGGGGAGTGTCAAGAGTCATACAACCCCTCTGATGGCGGGGAGCTCTCGGGCCGATAAGGCTGACCGGCGAGGTTGGATCCTGTTTCGCTGGATTCGTAATCCGCTGACGATATCGTAATGACCGGAACGGTCCTTGTCTGACGCTGATCGCAGTTTTCGCGCAAGGGACGCCGGAATTCGACAAATCTGGTTCGCGGACGCGGTGGTATCAGCTTTGCGAAACGTCAGCCATTCACTCTCAGGTAGGGCATAACACGTGTTTGGTTTCGGCAAATCAAAGGCGGTCGTCGGCCTCGACATCGGTTCGAGCGCCGTCAAAGCCGTCGAACTGAAAGCGGTCGGGAAGGGCTTCAAGGTGGTGGCGTTTGCCATCGAGCCGATCCCGCCCGACAGCATCGTGGACGGCGCCATCATCGATGGCGCGGCCGTCGCCGACGCGATTCGCCGTGTCTTCGAGAACAAGGCCTTCAAGACCAAGGAAGTCGCCGCGTCGCTCTCGGGTAACGCCGTGATCGTCAAGAAGATCAACCTGCCCGTCATGACCGAGGCCGAACTCGCCGAATCGATCTACTGGGAAGCCGAGCAGTACATCCCGTTCGACATCCAGGACGTGAACCTGGACTACCAGATTCTCAACGCCGGCACCGGCGCCGAGTCCACCGGGACGATGGACGTGCTGCTGGTGGCCGCGAAGAAGGAAAAGATCGCCGACTACACCGGCGTCATCTCCCAGGCGGGGCGGCTCCCGGTGATCGTCGACGTCGACGCCTTCGCCCTGCAGAACGCCTACGAGGTGAACTACGGCCTCGAGCCCGACGCCGTCGTCGTCCTGCTGAACGCCGGCGCCAGCGCGATCAACATCAACATCATCACCGGAGACCACTCGGTCTTCACGCGCGATATTTCGATGGGCGGCAATTCCTACACTGAAGCGGTGCAGAAAGAGCTGAACCTGCCGTTCGAGAGCGCCGAGCAGCTCAAACGCGGGCAACCGGTCGAGGGCGTCACGTTCGAAGAGGTGCAGCCGGTGCTGCATCAGATGACCGAACAGGTGCTGCTCGAGATTCAGAAAACGTTCGACTTCTTCAAGGCGACGGCGGCCTCCGATCGCATCGACCGCATCGTCGTCAGCGGCGGCGCGTCGCGCGTGGACGGGTTCACCGCGTCGCTGCAGGAGCGCTTCAACACGGCTGTGGAAGTGTTCGATCCGTTCAAGACGATCTCGTTCGACCCGGCCAAGCTGGGGATCGCGGATGCTGACGGCCTGAGCGCCACGGCCGCAGTGGCCGTCGGACTCGCCCTCAGAAGGACGGGCGACCGATGATTCGCATCAACCTGCTCGCGGCCGAACGCGAGAAGTCGAAGAAGAAAGCCGTCACCCTCGGCACCACCGGCCAGAAACTGACCGTCGGCTGCAGCCTGATCCTGATCCTCGCCGTGCTGTTCATCGGTTGGCGCTACTGGGCGTTGACGCGCGACTCGAACCAGATCGACGCCGAGATCGCCGCCGCCCAGCAGGAAACGACGCGGCTGCACTCGGTGATTCAGCAGGTCCAGCAGTTCGAACAGCGGAAAGCGCAGCTCCAGCAGCGCGTCGTGTTGATCGAGCAGCTGCGCAGGGGGCAGACAGGCCCGGTCCACATGCTCGACCAGATCAGCAAGGCGCTACCGCCGATGGTCTGGCTCAGCGAGCTGAAGCAGAACGCCGCGGAAGTGACGATCGACGGCAAGTCCACGACGCAGACCGGCGTCTCCGAGTTCGTGTCGAACCTCGAGGCGTCGGGATATTTCAAGCGTTCGGTCGAGATCGTCAGCACGCAGACTGAATCGATGCCGTTGCCGCCGGGTGAACTGGTGAAGTTCACCCTCAAGGCCACGTTTCAGCAGCCAGGCGACGTGGCCACGCCGGCCGTCGTCACCAAGTCGGGCGGGTAAGATGGAACTGACGCTTACAAAACTTCCGTGGTATGCCCAGGTTGGCGCGTTTGTCGCGCTGGCGGTGGCGGGCTGCGGCATGTTTTTTTACTACTACGAGATGCCGGTGCGCACGGAAATGACGTCGCGCTCGACGCAGCTCATTGCACTGCGTGCCGACATCACCAAGGGGCTGACGACGGCGAAGAAGCTGCCCGAGTTCCGATCGCAGGTGGCGGATCTCGAGAGCAAGCTGGCCAACCTCAAGGCGATTCTCCCGGAAGAAAAGGACGCGGCGGATCTGTTGAACCGCATGCAGACGGTGGCCGCGCAGTCCAACATGACGATCAAGGGCTTCAAGCCGTCGCCGACCGTCACCAAACAGCTCCACGCCGAGTGGCCGATCACACTCGATCTCGAAGGCACCTATCACAACCTGGCGATCTTTTTCGATCGCGTCGGCAAGTTCACGCGCATCGTGAACATCAGCGGACTCGACGTGAAGAGCAGGGACAAGCCGGATTCCAACAACACGATCACCGCGACCTGCACCGCCACGACGTTCGTGCTGCTCGACAAACCGGCGCCGGCAAAGCCGGGCGCACGAGGCGCCGTGCCGGCGAAGACAAATTAATGGCGCGCCTGTTCAGCGGCGTTATCGTGTTGATCGCGTGCCTGCACACAGCTGTTGCGAATGCGCAGACACCGGCGCCGGCGCCGGTGAAACCTGCTCCGGCTCCCGCCGCGCAGTCGCCGGCCGCCACGCCTCCCCAGCAGGAGGCCTACACCTACCGTGCGGAAGGGCGCCGCGATCCGTTTCTCAACCTGCTCGGGTCCGGCACCGAGGGGCGCTCGACGTCGCGCAAAGGCGAAGGGCCGGGCGGCATGACGGTCGGCGAGATTTCGGTGCGCGGGATCATGCAGAGCCGCGGCGCACTGGTCGCGATGATCCAGGGGCCCGACAACAAGACCTACATCGTGCATCAGGGCGACAAGCTGCTCGACGGCACGATCAAGACGATCACGCCGCAGGGACTCGTCATCGTTCAGGAAGTTAACGACCCGCTGTCGCTGATCAAGCAGCGGGAGGTTCGCAAATTATTGCGATCGCTCGAGGACGCCAAGGAATGACTGTTACCCGGGGCTTTGCCCTGCTTCTGACCGTTGCGGCCGCGGGCGCGCTCGTAAATGCGTCCGCGCCGCTCACGGCGCCCGGCGCCGTTCGACTGAAGACGATCTCGGCGCGCGTCAACAGCAAGGGCGCGTCGCTGGTCATCGAGGCGAGCGAGCCGGTCGCCTACACAGCGACCAGGCCCGATTCACTGACACTGCTCCTTGATTTTCGAAACGTCGGCGCGGCCGACCTGTTGAACTCAGTGGCGGCGGACGTGAAAAGCCCGATCGAGCGCGTATCGGTGGAGGCCGTCGAATCGCTGGGCTCGACGGCGTCGCGCGTGCGCATCGCGCTGACGCAGCCAGTTGCGCATCACGTGCGCAGCGAGCGCAACACGATCGTCATCGACTTCGACCGTCCATCGGCGAAAGCGGCGCCGTACGTATTGCCGCCGGGCGCAGGTGCGAAGGGCAGTGCCACGCCCGATGCGATGCTGGCGCTGCAGGACGTGCCCGCACAGGATCCGATCGCGGCGCTGGGCCTCGACGCCGTCGGCGGACCGTCCGCGTCAGCTGTGCCCGCGGCGTCCGTCGCCATGCCGGCGCCCGCCCGTCCGGCGATCATCCCGGATCCGAAGTCTCCGCTGGTTCGTCTCGCGGCGTTGCAGTCGCAGACGCCGACAACGATTACCGTCGATCAGCCGGTCGGCGCGCGGCGCCAGTTCACGGGCCACCCGATCAGCCTCGACTTCCAGGGTGCCGACCTGCGCGCCGTGCTGCGCACGTTTGCCGAGATCAGCGGCCTGAACATCGTCATCGATCCGACCATCACCGGATCCGTCGACGTCGCGCTGCGCGACGTGCCATGGGATCAGGCGCTCGACATCATCCTGCGCGCCAACAAGCTCGGTTACGCCGTGGACGGAACGATCGTTCGGATCGCGCCGAACGCCGTGTTGAAGGCGGAAGAGGACGAGAAGAAAGCGCTGCTCGATGCCACCAGCGACGCGACTCAACTCGGCACGCTGCAGCGGCAGCTGAGCTATGCCAAGGGCGACGAAGTTGCCCTGTTGCTGAAGAACGCGAACGTGCTGACCAAGCGCGGGCAGGCCAACGTCGATCCGCGCACGAACACGCTGATCGTCCGCGACATCCCGAGCCAGTTTGCGGAGATTACGACCCTCATCGACGGCATCGATCGCGCGCAGCCGCAGGTCGAGATCGAAGCGCGCATCGTCCAGACCACCAAGTCGTACGCGCGCGCCCTCGGCGTGCAGTGGGGCTTCGGGGGCCGCGTGGATCCCTCGTTGGGTAACACGACCAATCTGGCGTTCCCCAACAACGGGAGCCTGGGCGGCCGCGCAGGCGGCACGCAGGGGCCGGCGTCTGGCGCGACGACGGGGCTGCCGACGGCGGTGAATCTTGCCGCGCCTGGCGCGACGAGCGCGGTCGGCCTTGCGCTGGGCTCGGTCAACGGCGCCTTCAACCTCGACGTGGCGCTGACGGCGCTCGAGAACTCGGGTCACGGTCGGCTGCTGTCGACGCCGCGCGTGACGACGCAGAACAACGTCAACGCGGAAATCACCCAGGGCGTGAAGATTCCGGTGCAGACCACCGCGAACCAGACCACCACGACCGCCTACATCGATGCGGCCTTGACGCTGAAAGTCACGCCGCAGATTACCGCGGCCGGCACCGTGATCATGCAGATTGCGGTCGACAACGGCTCCGCGAACCCGCCGGAAGCGAATGGCTCGCGGTCGATCAACACCCAGCGCGCCAGCACCACCGTGCTCGTCGGCGACGGTCAGACGACGGTGATTGGCGGCATCTACTCCAGCACCAGTGCCGTCACGGCCGACAGCACACCGGGGCTCGGCCAGATTCCGCTGCTCAAATGGCTCTTCAAACGCGACACGGTGAGCGATCAGAACACCGAGCTGCTGATCTTCATCACGCCGCGGATCATTAAGTGACCGCTATGAGAACTGATATGCGCCACACCACTCGATGGGTCATGCTCGCCGCGCTCGTGGCGGCCACCGTTTCCTGCGGCGATGTCTCACGGCAGGGCAGCTCGCCCGTTTACCTGGTGATTGACACGCTGACGGCGATACGGGGTGGTGGCACCGGTTCCACCGCATCGTCCACGCTCGTCTCGGACGTGATCACCAACGTCACGACGCCCGCGCCCTGCACCCCCGCGACGCCGTGCCCGACGATCTTCGGCGACAACGGATCGGTCACGCTGCGTGCGCCCCTGAAAGACATCGGCACCGGGACGGTCCTGACACCGACGACCAACAACGAAGTGACGATCACACGCGTCCACGTCCAGTACATCCGCACGGACGGCCGCAATGTCGAGGGCGTCGACGTCCCGTATGCGTTCGACGGCGCGGCCACCGGCACCATTCCGGCTGGCGGCACGCTGACGCTGGGGTTTGTACTCGTTCGCAACATCGCGAAGGCGGAGTCGCCGCTCGCGCAACTTCGCACCAGCCCGAACATCATCACGTCGATTGCGAATGTCACGTTTTACGGCGCCGACCGCACCGGCAACGCGATCAGTGTGACCGGGCAGATCAGTATCTCGTTCGGCAACTTCGGGGATTTCTAGAAAGCCATGGCATCCACATTCACTCGCCGCGCTGCCGTCGCCGTCGTCGCCACCGCACTCGCGGCGGCCACGAGTTGCACGGTGAAGAATACGGAGACGCCGGCGCTGAGCGGCCCTTCGGGGCTCGCGTTGACGCTGACCGTCAGAGCGATTCCCGACAGCATCAGTCAGGACGGCGGATCGCAGTCGTCGGTGAAGGTGACCGCTATCGGTCCGGACGGGAAGGGCGTGGCGAATCAGCCGATCCGCGTGGACATGATGGTCAACGGTGTCGCCGTCGACTACGGCAGCCTGTCCGCCCGGACGATCGTGACCGGTTCGGACGGCGTGGCGAGCGTGGTCTACACCGCGCCGCCGGCACCGCCAAACGGCGTCTTCACGCCGTGCACCTCGACGCTGCTGGCGTCGTCGCTGCCGGGATCGTGCGTCACCATTATCGCGAGTACGACGGCGACCAATTTTCAGACCGCGACCCCGGAGTCGGTGCTGATCCGGCTTGTCCCGCTCGGAGTGATTCTGCCGGTGGCAGGCGCGCCCACGGCGGCGTTTACGTATTCGCCTCAGACCGTCTCGGCGGGGATCCCCGTGCAGTTCGACGCGTCCAACAGCACGGCCGGACTGGGCGCGAGCCAAATCGCGAGCTACAGCTGGAGTTTTGGTGATGGCGGAACGGCGACCGGGAAGAATCCGTCGCACACGTTTGCGGCCGGCAACAACTTCGTCGTGTCGTTGACCGTGACCAACGATCGCGGCTTGATCTCCACGCCGGCGACGCAGAACCTGACGGTTGGCTCGGCGGCGTTGCCGACGCCGCTCTTCACGTTCTCGCCAGTGGCGCCTGGTGTGGGAGAGAGCGTCTTCTTCAACGGCTCGACGTCGCTTCCGGGAATCGGACATGCGACGATCACGTCATACCGCTGGACGTTCGGCGACGGCGGCAGCGCATCGGGTGCCAATGTCGTTCACGCGTTCGCGACCGCCGGATCCTACGCCGTGCAGCTGACCGTGACCGACGAGAGCGGGTTGTCGGCCACGTCCGCCGCGACGTCGGTGAGCGTCGGTGCTCCGCCCGCGCCGACCGCGAGCTTCAGCTTCTCTCCGGCGTCGCCCAACATCAACGACACGGTGGTCTTCGACTACCGCACGTCGACCACGGCGCAGGGACAGCGGATCGTCAGCCTGGATTGGAACTTCGGCGACGGCACGCCGGTGGTGCATTGCCCGGGCAACGTAGCGTGCACGAGCGACGGGATCACAACGCACGTCTTCCAGACGACCGGGACGTTCACGACCAACCTCGTCGTGACCGACAGCGCGGGCCGTGTCAACGCGACGTCCAAGTCGATCAGCGTCGGTAACGGCGCTCCGGCCGTGGTGATCACCGCATCGCCGGCGGCACCCACTGCCGGAGGGACGGTCAACTTCAACTCGAGCGGCACGACGTTCTTTGGTGCCGGCGGCGGACCACCCACGCCGACCTATCTGTGGGACTTCGGCGACGGAACGGCGACTTCGAGCCTCGCCAATCCGAGTCACGTGTTCGCGTCGGCCGGTGTCTACACCGTCCGGTTGACCGTTACCGATGCGCTGGGCCGGATCGGCAGCAACACGCTCTCGGTGACCGTGGCGAGCGCGAACCCGACGGCGTCGTTTGTATCGTCGACGTTCAATGCCGGCACTCACACGATGACGTTCGACGGGAGCGGTTCGTCCGCGGTCAGTCCGGCGACCATTACCTCGTATGCATGGGCATACGGGGATGGCACCTCTGCAGTCGGCGCGATTCCTCCCAATAAAACGTATGGTTCTGCCGGAACCTACTCGGTAAGGCTCACTGTGACAGACAATGCCAACCGGACGGGGAGTGTCACGATCAACGTGACGGTGCCGTAGAAGAGTGGCCGACAGTCAGCGGATTGAAGACCTCCGGCGCCGGGTCCAGAAGGATCCGGCGTCGATCGC
>JANYHS010000136.1 GCA_025358945.1 Acidobacteriota bacterium | reverse complement strand
AACTCAGGTGTCATATGGGTGCCTTAGAACGGCGAGGACTGGCGGCCTGGAAACCGGGGAGCCGATGCCGTCTCGTTAAGGGTTTCACTCAGCACTTTCCAGCCATCTGCCGCAATCCCCGAGGCGTTCTGGATGGTCGAGCGAAAGCTCGTCACTTCGCGCGCGAGGTCCGCGAGCGCAGGTTCTATCTGTTGACGAATGCGCCGCCCCCGCTCGGTAAAGAAGAGATAACCGGCGATGCTGCCGATAATCGCACCGGCGATGGTGGCCGTGACTTCACGAGAGTTGATGCTCATTTCTTCTTCGCCGTCTCCTTGGCTTCGAAGAATGCAAGAGCAACGCCATCCCACGGCTCGTTGCCCGGACTTCCTGCTGAGTCGCGTCCGAGCGGCATCACACCCGTCATCTGCGGCGTCAGCGAGAACTTACCGATGAGGTAGTCGCGCACCAGCGACGCCCTCACTCGAGACCGCACATACTCCCCGTCTCTCGTGCCGGTCTGCGCGTAACCCTCGACCATCAGCACGCCGGTCGCCAGACCATCGAGATAGGCGCCGATTGAGGAATCGAGCTGCGCCTTCCCCTTGGCTGTGAGACGCTCGGCTGCCGGAGTGTCCGGCGCCGGTTCGAACAACTGCGACGCCTGCAGCCACACACGCACCACATGACGCGCGCCGTCGCTCGTCAACACGCCTTGCCGGTACGCCGCCGGCGAAATGTCCGCCAGATTGAAGAAACCGCGATCCTTGAAAAACCCGCGCAAAAGGAAATTGTGCTTCAAGGCTTCCATCGTCTCCGCAAAGCCCGACATGGCCTTTCGCGCGTCGTCCATCGTCTGCTTCAGGCTGGAGGCCATACCTTCGACCGGGCCGTCTTTCGACTGAAAGCCTTCGAGCGTCTTTCTCGCCTGCTCGACGACCTGACGCGCGCTGGTGGCAATCTCGTCAGCTTGTGTCGCGACCGCCGTCGCGCGGCGATACAGTTCGTCGTCGTTCACCAGCTTGCCGAGTGTGCCCTCGCCCTTGCGGATCGTCTCGGCGATCTGCGCGGCGTCGGCCGAGAGCCGAGCGCCGTCAGCCGTCATCTTCTTTACGTCGCCGCCGACGTCGACCAGCAGTTTGTGCGCGACGTCGATCGTATCGGCGCCAGACACGACGGCGCGCTGGACGTCGCCTTTCATCTCGTCGATGGTGTCGTTGACCTTCTGGATCGTGTCGTTCACCTTTACGATCGTGTCGCCCATCTGCTGCATCAGGTCGGCGATGTCGAACGGCTCCTTGCTGGCAATCGTCGCGCCCGCCGCCGCCGTGGGCGACGCGCCGGTACCGCTGCCGACCCCGAGATAGCCGCCACCAACCAGACCCTCGGTTTCGATCGACGCCAGCGAGTCCATCCGGACCAATGGATGAAGCTCCTCGGCAATCTCGATCTCGACGCGGAACTTGCCACCCGGAACATTGGGCGGTGCAATCGCCTTGATCGCGCCCGCTTTCGCGCCAGATACGCGGACGATCGAGCCGGGCTGCAGACCCGTGATCTTCCTGAACTCGGTAAAGATGGTGAACTTCTTCGCAAACGCCATCTGCCGATCGCCGATCATGAACAGGCCGACGGTGAACAGCAGCAAGCCGCACACCACGAAGACGCCGACGCCGACCAGTCGCGCTGGAGTGGCCATCAGCCGCCGCCTTGAGAACGCATGAACGCCTGGACCAGCGGCTCTTCGCTTGCGTCGAGCGCCTCCAGGGTTCCGTGCACAAGCAACCGGCCTTCCTGGAGGACGGCGAAGTCGTCGCCGATCACGCGCGCGCTGGGAATGTTGTGCGTGACGACGACCAGGGTTGTGCCGCCGCGCTTGGTCGCGACCAGCAGGTCGTCGATCTCTTTCGCCGTGATCGGATCGAGGCCGGCGCTCGGTTCGTCCACGAGCAGGATCGAGGGATCGAGCGCCATCGCGCGCGCCAGGCCGGCGCGCTTCTTCATGCCACCGGACAGGTCGCCGGGCATCTTGTCGTAGTCCGCCTCCAGCCCGACATCCGCCAACTTCTTCCGGGCACGCTCGCGGATGTCGCCGTCGGACAGTTTGGTGTGGCGGCGCATCGGAAACGCGACGTTGTCGCCCACCGACATCGAATCAAACAGCGCCGCGTTCTGAAACAGAAACCCCATGTGCGTGCGCACCTCTCCGAGTTCACGGCGGCTCAACCCCTTGATGTCGCGTTCCTCGACAAACACCGTCCCGCTGTCCGGCTCGACCAGGCCAACGATGTGGCGCAACGTGACGCTCTTACCGGTGCCGCTTCGACCCAGCAGGCAGAACGCCGTGCCTTTCGCGATGTCGAACGACACCGCGTCCAGGACGGCAAGCGCGCCGAAACGCTTCGAAACGTTATCGAATCGCACCGCCGTCATCCCGACACCGCGGGATAGAAGAAGAAGATGATCTTCACCAGCACCACGTCGCTCAGGATGATCAGCATCGAACCCATGACGACGCTGCGCGTCGACGCCTCGCCAACGCCTTCCGTCCCTCTGCTGGCGGAGAATCCGAGATAACTCGCCGCGACGGCAATCAAATAGCCGAACACAATGGTCTTCAGGGTGGCCGGAATCAAATCGGAATAGCTGATGTAGGTGAACGCGCGCTCGAAGTAGAGGCTCCACGACATCCCGGATACCGCGGCCTCGGCCAGGTAGCCGCCGAAGATGCCGGCGAAGTCCATCAGGACGGTGAGCAGGGGCATCGCGATCATCAGCGCGATGATGCGGGTGACGGCGAGGTACTTGAAAGCATCGACCGCATTCGCCTCGAGGGCGTCAATCTGCTCGGTGACCTTCATCGCGCCGATTTCGGCGCCGATGCCGGCGCCAACGCGGCCCGATACCAGGAGCCCGGCGGTCAACGGCCCGGTTTCGCGAATCAGGGCGATCGCCAGGCCGGCCGGAATCATCGCCTCCGCGCCAAATCGTTCAAGCGACGCGCGCGTGTGCATCGACAGCACGACGCCTATCGCCATTCCGGCGGTCAGGATCAGAGGCGCGGAGCGATAGCCGAACTGGTAGAGGTGGCGGGCAATTTCGCGAGGCTCGTACGGCGGGCGAAACGCTTCGACGCACGCGCGCGCGCCGAATGTCGAGAGAGCGCCGACAAACTCAAACAGCGCCAGGACGCTGGCGCCGACGCGGTCGATTGTTGACAGGCTTGGCATGCGCGGTTACCTGTAAGCCTGCAGCAACAATCGAGCCGGATGATGTTCAATAGCGCACGTCGGCCTTACGTCGATGCTGGCGCGGGAGGCGATGCGCCCGAGCTTCGGGCGGACTTCCCCGCGTCCCGAATGTCGTGTTTCTTCATCTTGCTGTAGAGCGTCGGCCGGTAGAGACCCAGAATCTGCGCCGCTTCCTGCTTGTTCCAGTTGGTGCGCTGCAGCGTCTGCAGAATCGCCATCTTCTCGATTTCGGCGAGCGTGCGATGCGGCGGAATCATGAAATCCGTCGCCGCCGCCGTTTCTTCACGAATCGATTCCGGCAGATCGGTCGCCACAATCTCACTGCCCTTCCCCACCAGCACCGCGCGCTCGATCGCGTTCTCCAGTTCGCGCACGTTGCCCGGCCAGCGATTCCGAATCAGCAGGTGATACACCGACGGCGCCAGGTTCTTTGCGCTCTTCTGGTAGCGCTGACGGAACTTGTCGAGGAAGTAGTCGCACAGCAGCGGAATGTCTTCCGTGCGCTCGCGCAGCGGCGGCACGCGCAGCGTAATGGTGTTAATCCGGAAGTAGAGATCCTCCCGGAGGCGGCCGTCGCGCAGCGCGGAGTCGATATCGATATTCGTTGCACAAATCAGCCGGAAATCCACGTGGACGATGCGGTCGCTGCCGATCGGACGGTATTCGCGCTCCTGCAGAACGCGCAGCAGCTTGGTTTGAAGGTACGCCGGCATCTCGCCGATTTCGTCGAGCAGCAGCGAGCCGCCCTCGGCCATCTCGAACAGGCCTTCCTTGTCCGCTGTCGCTCCGGTGAACGCGCCCTTCTTGTAGCCGAAGAGCTCGGACTCGATCAGGTCCTTTGGGATCGCGGCGCAGTTGATCTTGATGAACGGCCCCTTGTTGCGCTTGCTGTTGTAGTGCATCGCGTTGGCGATCAGTTCCTTGCCGGTGCCGTTCTCGCCCTGGATGAGGATATTCGCCTCGCTGGCCGCCACACTCTCCACGAGATCGAACAGCTCGTGCATCTTCTTGCTCTTGCCGATGACGTTCTGAAACTTGTAACGATCCTGGAGCTTGGCCTTCAGCTGCTCGTTCTCGTCGATCAGGGTCTTCTGCTTGAGGGATTTCTCGAGCTTGTCGAGCAGGCGCTCAGCGTCGATCGGCTTCTCGAGGAAATCAAACGCGCCGGCCTTCACGGCCTCGACCGACCGCGGGATATTGCCCTGCCCGGTGATGACGATCACTTCTGCTTCGGGATCGATCTGCTTGAACTTGCGAACCAGCGCGATGCCGTCCACGTCAGGCAGCATCAGGTCGGTGATGACGGCGTCCGGACGCCAGACCTTGAAGAGCTCTTCACCGCGCATGCCCATCGAAGCGGTCTTCACTTCGTAGCCAGCGTGCTCCAGCAGCATCTTCAGCCACTCGGTCATCGCCGACTCGTCATCTATCGCGAGAACGCGCTTCTTGCGTTTGATACCCATGGGCTAGATCTGTAGCATGACAAAGTATTGAATTGATACAAAATACTGTTGTTGTATTTATTTAAGTCAGACATTGGCGAACCAAGACTTGCCCACGTCTTCATTCGAGGCCGTGACATAATTTCGCCCATGTCCGACTGGGACGCTCCTCGCCCAACCTCCGCGTCCGACCCGGACCTCGACACTATGGCCGTCAAGCCCTCACGCCCAATTACGCCGCTGAAGTCCGCGCTATCCACGCCGCCGAGCGGCGAAGCCAAGGTGCTGTGCGAACGCTGCGGCGCCGAGGTGTACCGGATGCACGCGGTCTGGCGCTGCCCCGCGTGCGGCTTCAAGACCGATTGCTGTGGATGGTGACCCTCTAGTGGACACCCTGCACACCACGCTCGATACCAGCGATCCGGCCTTCACCGCCAACCGCGAACACATGCAGCAACTCGTCGCCGAGTTGCGCGATCGGCTGGCCCGCGCGCGCGAGGGCGGCGGCGCGAAGTATGTCGCGCGTCATCGCGAGCAGGGCAAGGTGCCCGTGCGCGAGCGGATTGAGCGGCTGCTCGATCCGGGTTCGCCCTTCCTGGAACTCTCGCCGCTCGCCGCGTGCGACATGTACGACGGCGATGCGCCCGCCGCGGGCATCGTCACCGGCATCGGGCGCGTCTCGGGCCGCGAGGTGATGATTATTGCCAACGACGCCACGGTGAAGGGCGGCACGTACTTTCCGATGACCGTGAAGAAGCACCTGCGCGCGCAGGACATCGCGCTGCAGAATCGGCTGCCGTGCGTGTGCCTCGTTGACTCCGGCGGCGCGTATCTGCCGCTGCAGGCCGAGGTCTTTCCGGATCGCGATCACTTCGGCCGCATCTTCTTCAACCAGGCGCGCATGTCGGCGGAGCGGATTCCGCAGATCGCCGCGGTGATGGGCTCCTGCACAGCGGGAGGCGCCTACGTGCCCGCGATGTCGGACGAAACGATCATCGTCACGGGCACTGGAACTATTTTCCTTGGCGGGCCGCCGCTGGTGAAAGCGGCGACTGGCGAAGAAGTGACCGCGGAAGAACTGGGTGGCGCTGACGTCCACACGCGCCTCTCCGGCGTCGCCGATTATTTTGCAGAAGACGATGACCAGGCGCTGGAGATCTGCCGGACGGTGGTATCCACGCTCAACACGGCGAAGACGCTGCCGGCAGACATGACACCGCCCGAAGATCCGCTGTACGACCCGGCCGACATCGACGGCATCGTCAGCGCCGATCCGCGCAAGCCGTACGACGTGCACGACATCATCGCGCGTCTCGTGGACGGATCACGCTTCGACGAATTCAAGGAGCGCTACGGGACCACGCTGGTCACCGGCTTCGCGCGGCTCCATGGATTCCTCGTGGGCATCGTGGCCAACAACGGCGTGCTGTTTTCGGAGTCCGCGCTCAAAGCAACCCACTTCATCGAGCTGTGCAATCTGCGCGGCATCCCGCTGATCTTTCTGCAGAACATCACGGGATTCATCGTCGGGAGTAAGTACGAGCGCGCCGGGATCGCAAAGGACGGAGCGAAGCTGGTGCACGCGGTCGCGAACTCCGTGGTGCCGAAGTTCACGGTGATCATCGGCGGATCGTTTGGCGCGGGCAACTACGGCATGTGCGGGCGCGCGTACGAGCCTCGGCTGCTCTGGATGTGGCCGAACGCGCGGATCTCGGTGATGGGCGCGCAGCAGGCGGCGTCGGTGCTGACCACCGTGAAGCGCGATCAACTGACGCGGGAAGGCAAAGCGTTCACGCCCGAGGACGAGTTGGCGATTCGCCAGCCGATTCTCGACAAGTACGAACACGAAGGCTCGCCGTACTATTCGACGGCGCGGCTGTGGGATGACGGCATCATCGAGCCGGCGCAGACGCGGCAGATGCTGGCGCTCGGGCTCTCCGCCGCGTTCAACGCGCCGATCGCGCCGCCGAAATTCGGCGTCTTTCGAATGTAAGAGTACATGCAACCACAAAGACACGAAGACGCGCTTTCGTGGTCACGGCAATGACATACACCCATCTCATCTCGGAACGCACCGGTTCGGTCGAGCGCGTCACGTTGAATCGCCCCGACGTCCGTAACGCGTTCAACGAGCACGTCATCGCCGAGCTGACCGCGTGGGCGGAGGACGCGCGAGCGGCGGCTGAACGACACGACATCCGCGTCGTGGTGATCGGCGGCGCCGGCACGATCTTCTGCGCGGGCGCCGACGTCACGTGGATGTCGAAGACCGTCCACTACACCCGGGAAGACAACCTGCGCGACGCAATGGCCATGTCGCGCATGTTTGCCGCGATAAACGAGCTGCCGGTTGGGGTGATCGGCCGCGTCCAGGGCGCGGCGCTTGGCGGCGGCGCCGGCCTCGCGGCCGTCTGCGACATCGTCGTCGCTGAAGACACAGCGCAGTTCGGGTTCACGGAAGCCAAACTCGGTATTCTGCCAGCGGTCATCTCGCCCTTCGCCCTCGCCAAGATCGGCCAGGCCGCGGCGCGAGAGCTGTTTCTGACCGGCGCTCGCTTCTCAGCCCAGCGCGCGAAAGAGATCGGACTCGTGCACGCGGTGGCGCCGGCCGCCCAACTCGACGCGACGGTACAAGGCTACGTGAACGAGCTGCTGAGCGCGGGGCCCGAGGCTGTCGCCGCCGCCAAGGCGTTGATTCCGAACGTGTGGGGCCGCCCGATCGCGGAGGCCATGCCGATCACCGCCGCCGCGATTGCCGAGCGACGCGTCTCGATGGAGGGACAGGAAGGGCTGATGGCGTTCCTTGAGAAACGGAAGCCAGGATGGACGGCTTGAACTCGTGATCAAGCGCCTGCTGATCGCCAACCGCGGAGAGATCGCCCTCCGCATCATCCGCGCGTGTGCGGAGATGGGGATCGAGAGCGTCGCCGTGTACTCCGTGGCCGACGCCAACGCACCGCACGTCGTGGCCGCCGATCGCGCGGTCGCGATCGGGCCCGCGCCTGCGCGCGAAAGCTATCGCTCGGTGCCGCGACTTCTCGACGCGGCGCGGTCGTCTGGCGCAGACGCCATCCACCCCGGGTACGGTTTCCTCTCGGAGAACGCGGCGTTCGCGCGCGCGTGCGCGGACGCCGGTCTGATCTTCGTCGGCCCGCCGGCGGACGTGATCGCGACGATGGGCTCGAAGATTGCGGCACGGCGGCTGGTGTCCGCGGCCGGGGTGCCGGTCGTGCCCGGAGAGACGCCGACCGATCAGTCCGATCAGGGCATCCGTCAGGCCATCGAGCGGATCGGTCTGCCCGCGCTGATCAAGGCGTCGGCCGGAGGCGGCGGCAAAGGGATGCGCACCGTCCTCGACGCCGGCGCCATCGACGAATCGATTCAAGCGGCGCGACGCGAATCCGCTGCGGCGTTCGGTGACGGCACGCTCTACGTCGAACGGCTCGTGGCACACCCGCGTCACGTCGAGGTGCAGATCGTCGCCGACCATCACGGGAATGTGCTGCACCTGTTCGAGCGCGACTGCTCGACACAGCGGCGGCATCAGAAGGTGATCGAGGAAAGCCCGTCACCGGCCGTGACGCCGGCGCTCAGGGCGCGGATCACCGAGGCCGCGGTCGCCGCGGCCCGCGCCGCGAACTACCGCAACGCCGGTACGATCGAGTTCCTCGTGGACGGGGATGCGTTCTACTTCCTCGAGATGAACACGCGGCTGCAGGTCGAGCATCCGGTCACGGAACAGGTGACCGGACTGGATCTCGTGCGCGCGCAGGTACTCGTGGCCAATGGCGAACCACTGCCGTGGACGCAACAACAGGTCCACCAACGCGGACACGCGATCGAAGCGCGCATTTACGCCGAAGACCCCGCGCAGGGATTCTTGCCGCAGGCTGGCCGCCTCACCCGCTACCGCGAACCGCAGCGTCCAGGAATTCGCGTCGACTCGGGTGTCGTCGAAGGCGGCGAGGTCTCGGTGTACTACGACCCGATGATCGCGAAAGTGATCGCCACCGCCGAGACGCGCGACCTCGCGATCGCGCGCCTCTGCGCGGCGCTGCACGAATTCGACATCGCCGGCATCCAGACCAACCGTGGGTTTCTGCTCGCGATACTTGCGTCGGCGGCATTCCGAGACGGCGCGATCGATACCGCATATCTGGATCGCGAAGGCGCAACGATCGCCGAGTCAGCCGGTGAAACCGAAGCCGCAATCCAGTCCGCAAACCGCAGTCCGCAAACCGCAATATCCCCGACGCGTGTGGATCCCTGGGACGGCGCAGCCGCGCGAGAGGCAGCACCGCCGGCGCCGGCTCGCCGTCGTCGCTCGACCGCCACGACAGCGCGAGCCCTGGTCGCGCCAATGCCCGCGACGGTGATCAAAGTCAACGTCGCCGTCGGTGACGCCGTCGTCAAGGGCGCAATCGTCGTCGTCGTTGAAGCGATGAAGATGGAGTTGCCGCTGCGCGCGCTGGGCGACGGCGTGGTCTCCGCGGTGCGCTGTCGCGAAGGCGACCTCGTCCAGGCGGACGCGTCGCTGGTGGAGTTCGCATGACGCCGCGCCGCGTGACGATTGTCGAAGTGGGCCCGCGCGACGGCCTGCAGAACGAGCCGACGATCGTCTCGACCGCGGACAAGATCGCATTCGTCGAGCGACTCTCCGCCGCGCATCTGCCGGTGATCGAGGTGTCGGCGTTTGTCAGTCCGAAATGGGTGCCGCAGCTGGCCGACGCCGCCGAGGTGTTTGCGGGCCTCACGCGCGCGCCGGGCATCCGCTACACGGCGCTGGTGCCGAACCTGGCCGGCCTCGATCGCGCGATGGCGGCTGGCGTCACCGAGATCGCCATCTTCGCTTCGTCCACCGAAACCTTCAGCCGGAAGAACATCAACCAGAGCATCGACGCCTCACTGGCCGGCTACAAGGCGGTGTGCGATCGGGCGATCGCCGCGGGGATCCGCGTGCGCGGCTATCTGTCGACCGCGTTTGGCTGCCCGTTCGAAGGCACGGTGGATCCGCGGCAGGTCGCCAGGGTCGCGGGACGACTGGCCGATCTCGGCGTGTTCGAGGTCGCAGTCAGCGACACGATCGGTATCGCGCATCCCGGCCAGGTGCCGGCGGTGCTCGAGGCCGTGCTTGCGCAAGTGCCGGTCGAACGCGTAGCGCTGCACTACCACGACACGCGAGGGACCGCGCTCGCCAACGTGCTCGCGTCACTGCCATTCGGCGTGGCCACCTACGATGCGTCGGCCGGCGGACTCGGCGGCTGTCCGTACGCGCCTGGCGCGGCCGGCAACCTGGCCACCGACGATCTGATCTACATGCTGGACGGAATGGGAATCGAAACGGGTGTGTCGCTGGCCGCGGTGAGCGACGCGTCGGCGTTCATCGCCTCAAAGATTGATCATCGCCTGCCCTCGCGATACGCGCAATCGCTCACCAGTTCTACGTGGTAAGTTCTGAGTTTTCCGTTGTGAGGATCTTCACAACTTCTTCCCACGGCATCATGTTGATGGCGTCGTAGTCGGCCGGGCAGCCGAACTCGCGCTGCTGGGGCGCGGTCGTATTCCCAAGTGTCACGCACAGGCCGCAGCCGATGCACAAGTCCGCTCGCACGGCGCACACCATCCGGCCGTCGCGATCCGGCTCCTCGACGATGCAGTTGGCAATGGGACAGGCGGCCTGACAAATCGAGCACGCAAACGCGCCGAAGCAGCGATCAGGATCAATTACCGCGATCGTCTTCGGGGCTTTCTTGCGCGGCCCGGACATCATCTTGGTCCACATGGACCGAAATTATAGCCGAATCAGTGGACGATCATCTGGCCCACCGGTGGCGGACCGACTTCGGGCATGACCGCAAACAGCGTCGTGGTGTATTCGTAGATGACGTTGTCGGCGTTGGTCGCAAAAAAACGAGGGTTGTTGGGTTCTGAGGGGTCCGCGGCGGCGGCGAAACCCTGTCCGGCCAGTCCACCCGCGAGACCGTTGCAGGCCGGCGGCGCGCCCGCGTACGCGGTGGCCGCCAGTTGGATGATGTATCCGCTCTTTGTGACGACGTCAGACGAACCCAGGCCGCTTGTAATGAACGGCTCGCGGCTTCCGGCTGGCGCGGTGCCCAGCGTGGACAGGTTGGGGGCGTAGAAACCCGCGCCGCACGTCAGCGCGTAGGTCAGTTCGGCGCTGTTGATGGCGCGCATCGACCCGACTGCCGACGCCGCACCCGCGGACTGTTTCGCCAGCAGCAAACGCGGAAGCGCAACGCTGCACAGCACCCCGATGATGCCGCAGACGAAAATCAAGTCGATGAGCGCGAAGCCTTGCGCTTTTCGGATTGGCACCTGAGCAGCTCTGGCTCCGAGGCGTTGCAGCGCTCGTGCCGTTCGCGACGACATGACGAAAGTCTTTATAATCAGTGACTTATCCAGTCAGACCCAGACGAAAGAGTGACATTTTACGTCAATCCTCCGCTGCTCTGACAAATGTTGACACTGATGTTTCGGTCGGAACGCGGTCCGGCTACAGCGCCAGCGTCAGCCCTTGGACAGGTCTGGAGCGTTCTCGCCGAGCGCCGTAGCCAGATCGGTCAGGTGCTCCTGCTCCTGACGCAATATCTCGCGAATGTCTTCGGCGATCGCATATTCGCCCAGCGCCTCGCACTGCACGACGCGTTCGCGATACGCGCGAATCGTGTCGCTCTCGTTCTTGAGGTCTGCGCGCAGCATCTCCTCGGCCTTCTCCGTCAGCCTCACCTTTTGCGGCGTCGCGGTCGGCATCCCGCCGAGATAGTCGATGTGCTTCGAGATCGTCAGCGCGTGCTGCAGTTCTTCGCCCGCGTGGGCTTCGAGTTCCTTGGCGATGTTCATGTACTCCGCGCCCTTCAGCACCTGCGAGTACACGACATAGGCGATGATCGCCTGATATTCCCTCGACAGATCTTCGTTGAGCCGATCGATCAGCTGCTTCCGCGTCATCGTGGTACGTGACATTGGTGTTCTCATGTGCAGCGGTACTGCCAGTTTCGTGCCGCCACCAGCTGAGGCGCTGAAGACGGAAAGTAATGTAGAATCCCGGCTCTGCCGTACGCATTCATGACGTCCCTGACGTTACGCTGGGACGTTCCGACCATGCGGCGCGTCTCCTAGACACTGTGCCTCTGCAACCCGGTATCCAAATTGTCGGCCGCTTTGAAATCGTCGCGCCCCTCGGTGCGGGCAGCATGGGCGAGGTCTACCATGCCCGCGATCTGAAGCTGCGGCGCGACGTCGCGCTGAAGCTGCTATCGCCTGCCCTCGCCACCTCGGAAGAACACCTGCTGCGGTTCGAGCGCGAGGCGCGCGCAGCGTCAGCGCTCAACCATCCCCACATCTGCACCGTCTTCGACGTCGGCCAGGCGCCGGAAGCCGCCGGCCGCCCGTACCTGGTCATGGAGCTGCTGCGCGGCGTCACGCTCTACGAAGCGATGTCGTCCGGACCGCTGTCGGTGTCGACCGTGATCGGCCTGGGCATCCAGATGGCCGATGCGCTCGACGGTGCGCATGGCGCGGGCGTCATCCACCGCGATCTGAAGCCGGCCAACATCTTCGTCACCGCGCGCGGCGATGCGAAGCTGCTGGACTTCGGTCTGGCCGCAATGATGGCGAGCGCCAGCGCCGCCGACGCGTCGGCGACGATGGGCCAGCCTGCGGGTCCGCTGACCAGCCTCGGCACCGCAGTCGGCACGGTGCTCTACATGTCGCCAGAGCAGGCGCTCGGCGATCCACTCGATCCGCGCACGGACATTTTTTCGCTCGGTCTGGTCCTCTACGAGATGCTCACCGGCCGGCGCGCATTCGAAGGGCGATCGACGACGGCGATCGTCGACGCGATCCTGCATGCGTCGCCCAAGGGCCTCGACGCCGCCGACGTGTCGAACGTGCCGAAGGAACTGCGGAAGCTGATCGCGCGCATGCTCGAGAAGGACCGTGAGCGCCGGCCCGCGAACGCGGCGGAGATTGCCGCGCGGCTCCGCGCCGTGCAGAGCGGCTCGATGGCCGGCCGCGAATACGCCGCCACCAGCGCCGACAGCTCGTCGGGGTCGACGACGCTCCATGTCGGATCGGACGTGTACCGCAAGACAGCGGCCTACACGCCGGCGCAGCAGGGTTCGCCGTCGTCCGCACTGAACGCGGCGCTGAGCCCCGGCAACATCAAGGGCGCGATCATCGCACTCGTCGTCCTGGTGGTGCTCGCCGGCGGCGGCTACCGTTGGTACAAAGGCAACAGGGCCGCAACCGTGCCGCGTGAGCCGCTGCTGCTGGCCGATTTCACCAACACCACGGGCGAGGCGGTGTTCGACGGCGCGCTGAAAGACGCGCTCGAGATCCAGCTGCAGCAGTCACCGTACCTGAAGGTGCTGCCGGCGTCGCAGGTACGGTCGGCGCTCCAGTTGATGGAACGATCTCCGAATGAGCTGCTGACGGCGGCGGTCGCGCGCGATCTCTGCGAGCGCCTGGGCGTGAAAGCGGTGATCCTCGGCTCGATCGCCCCGCTCAGTTCGGCCTACGTCATCACGCTCGAGGCGCAGGCGTGCCGCACCGGCGACGCGCTCGCCCGAGACCAGTCGCAGGCGGCGGCGAAAACCGATGTCCTCGCCAGCGTCGGCGCCGGCGCCGCACGCATCCGCGAGCGGCTCGGCGAGTCGATCGGCTCGATTCAGAAGTTCAACGTCCCCGCACCGAACGCGACGACGGCGTCCTTGGACGCGCTGAAAGCGTACAGCATGGGGATCGAGACGCGGCTGCGCACCGGCGACGTCCAGGCGATTCCGTTCTTCGAGCA
>JANYHS010000121.1 GCA_025358945.1 Acidobacteriota bacterium | reverse complement strand
ACGTTCGAAATGTCCACGAGCGGGTCGGCGTCGAGCACGACGAAGTCGGCCCACTTGTTCGGTTCCAGCGTGCCGAGCTCGGCGTCCAGTTTCATGCATTTCGCGGCATCGCGTGTGGCGGACGCCAGCACCTGCCGTGATGTGAGTCCGGCCTTCGCCATCATCTCCAGCTCCATCAGCTCGAAATAGCCCTGGAATCGCCCGGGCGGACCAGTGTCGGTACCCATGGCGTTCGTCACGCCGGCATCCGACAGCTTCTTCAGATTGGTGGTGGCAACCTCGAGTCCGGCCTTGTAGCGCTGCGCCGACTTGCTGTTGGCCATTGCCTGCTGACGCGCGGGCTGCTTCATCGCGTTCACCGCCACCATGTCGGCGTGTGTGAGGAACAGCGGGTCCGAGAACCACGACGGGGTTGATTCGTAGACGAACGTCGAGACCTCGCGCATCAGCGTGGGGCAGTAGCACACGTCCCGCCGCTTCAGCATCGCCACAAATCCGTCGTCGACGAGGACGTCGCGGACACTGTGGGCAATGAAGTCGGCGCCCGCGTCGAGCACGGCCTTGGCGTCCTCGAGGTAGAACAGGTGGACGGCCACGCGCAGACCCTTCTTGTGCGCCTCGTCGATGACCGCTTTGTAGATCGCCGGCGCCATCTTCGGCGTGGCGCCGAGGTTGTCGTCGACCCTGATCTTGACGATGTCGACCCCCATCGCCGCGACGGCGTCCACCTGCGTGACCGCGTCAGCCGGCGACGCCGGTCCGAGGACAGGTCCGGCAACGAAGAGACGCGAGTGATCGAGGGCGGGCGTCCGTTGACCGTCTCGCGCAGTGATGCCGGCGGCCTGATCGTCGCCGAGCGAAAACACCGTCGTGACGCCGTACGCCGCGTAGGTCTTCAGATCGCGCGCGACGTTCTCGGCGGAGTAGTGGCCTTGTTCCGTACCGACAGTGTTGCCCACGTGGCCATGCGCGTTGACGAGGCCGGGGATCACTGTCTTGCCGGTCAGGGTGACGCGTTGGGCGTCCGACGGGATATTGACGCGGCCCAAAGAACCCACCTCGACAACACGGCCGTCCCTGACGATGAGGACGGCGTTGGCGAGCGGCGGCCGGTCCGTGCCGTCGATGATGCGCGCGCCGACGAATGCCTTCACGCGTGCGGTGGCGCCGGCCTGAAAGTAGTCGCCGTTGGTCTGCCCAGGAACTGAGCGTGCGCCCAGAAGGTTGCCTGCCGTTTGCGGTGGCGCGGGCGTGCGCACGGACCACAGCGAGACCGCGGCGCAGACCAGGCTGAGAAGCGTTTTCATGGCGACACTATAATCCTTTTGTGTCCCATCGGCCGATCATGGTGGATGAAGTCCTGCGCTGCCTTCGGCCGGCGGCAGGCGACGTCGCGGTGGACTGCACGCTCGGCGGCGGCGGCCATGCGCAGGCGATCCTGGCGCATGTGCAGCCGGGCGGACGCGTGATCGGACTCGACCTCGACGCGATCGAGTTGCCGCGTACACAAGCGCGTCTGCAGGCAGACGGCTTCGGGCCCGACACGTTTGTCGCGCGCCATGGGAACTTCGCGCACCTGCCGCATGTCCTCGAGGCGGAGGGCCTTGCGGAGGTGGATCTGATCCTCGCCGATCTGGGCGTGTCGTCGATGCAGGCCGACGATCCGGATCGCGGCTTCAGCTACAAGCAGCCAGGCCCGCTCGACATGCGGTTGAATCCATCGGAGGGTGAACCCGCGTGGCAGCTCCTCTCACGTGTCAGCGAGGATGCGTTGTCGGCCCTGCTGACCGAGAACGCGGATGAACCGCACGCGCGTTTCATCGCCAGCCTGCTGACGCGGACGCCTGTCCAGACGACCCATGCGCTCGAGCGTCTGGTGCGCACGGGGTTGACGGCCGCGCGTCCGGAGCTGGCGAAGGCCGATGTGAAGATGTCGGTCCGTCGCACATTTCAGGCGCTGCGCATTGCCGTGAACGACGAATTCTCTGCGCTCGACGCGCTGCTGGCGTCGTTGCCGCAGTGTCTCGCGCCAGGCGGCCGCGTGGCGTTCCTGACCTTTCACTCCGGTGAAGACCGGCGCGTGAAGCAGGCGTTCCGGGCGGGCCGCCGAGCGGGCGTGTACACCGATGCGGCGGACGAGATCATTCAGTCCACGAAGGAAGAAACGTTCGCGAATCGGCGCGCCTCGTCGGCAAAGTTGCGCTGGGCGGTGCGATGATCGCGATCCCGGCGAAACTGCCGACGTTCCCGGTCGTCCTTGCGGGAGCGGCGGCGTTCCTCGACATCTATTCCACCCAGCCGCTGCTGCCGCTGCTGACCCGCACCTTCCATTCGTCAACGTTCGACGCGGGACTGACCATCACTGCGCCGACGATCGCGGTCGCGATCGTCGCGCCGTTCATCGGCCGGCGGGCCGATCGGCTCGGATTCCGCCGCGTGATCCTGCTGTCGGCCTGGGCGCTGACGTTGGCGACATTGCTCGCGTCAACATCCCAGAATCTCCATCAGCTGATCGGCTGGCGTTTCGTGCAGGGACTGGCGACGCCGGGCATCTTCGCGAGCACCGTGGCGTATATCCACGAGGTCTGGCCGCCGTCGCACGCCGGGCGAGCCACCGCGGCGTACATGACCGGCACGATTCTCGGCGGCTTCACGGGACGCGCCGTCTCCGGCATCGTCGCCGCCGACGTGAGCTGGCAGGCGTCGTTCGTCGTGCTCGCGATCCTCACGGGCATTGTCGCTGCGACCCTGACGCTCTGGCTGCCGCGCGAGACGGCGCGGCACGCGGTTCACGGCGCGATGGCGGGAGGCGGATCCCTCGCGCACCTGTTCCGCAACCGACGGCTGCTGGCGACCTGCGGCGTCGGCTTCTCGGTGCTGTTCACGCAGGTGGCGATGTTCACCTACGTCACGTTTCATCTCGCGGCGCCGCCGTTCAGCCTGAGCACGGTCGCGCTGGGCTGGCTGTTCGTGGTGTATCTGGTCGGCGCGGTGGTGACGCCGTTTGCGGGTCATTGGATCGATCGCTATGGACACCGCGCGGGCATCGCCTCGGCGATGGCGCTGGGCGGGGCTGGGGCGCTGCTGACGCTGATCCCATGGCTGCCGGCGATCGTCGCCGGCCTCGCGCTGTGCGCCACCGGCGTCTTCACCGCGCAGGCGACGACGAGCAGCTACATCGGCGCCGTCACAGCGAAGGACCGCGGCGTGGCCGTCGGGATGTATTCCACGTGTTATTACGCGGGCGGCAGCACGGGCGGTGCGCTGCCGTCGATCTTCTGGACCACCGGTGGCTGGACCGCCTGCGTGCTGCTGGTGGTGGTCGTGCAACTGGTCGGCGTCGCGATTGCGTTCACGCAGTGGTCACCCGCAGAAACGCATCACGACGTCGTGTTGCCAGACTAAGCGAGCAGCGTCCTGAGCTCGTCGCCTTCCATCACTTCAATTTCGAGCAGCCGCAGCGTGACGGATTCCAGCTTGTGGCGCTGCTCGCTGAGGATGCGCGTCGCGGTGTTGTGCGCGTCGCTGAGGATGCGCTTGATCTCGACGTCGATGGTCTGCGCTGTTTCCTCGCCGTAGTTCCCGCGCTCGTTCGGCATCCCGACGTCGAGGAAGCGCGGACGCTTGGCGCCTTCGTAATTGACGGCGCCGAGCGTGTCGCTCATGCCCCATTCCGTCACCATCGCGCGCGCCATGTCGGTGGCGCGCTGCAGGTCGTTCTGCGCGCCGGTCGAGATCTCCCCAAGCGCGATCTCCTCAGCTGTCCGCCCGCCCAGCAGCACGGCGAGCTGGTTGTAGAGGTCGGTCCGCGTCATCAGGTAGCGATCCTCGAGCGGCAGCTGCATCGTGTAGCCGAGCGCGCCGAAGCCGCGCTGCACGATGGAGATCTTGTGCACCGGATCCATGTCCGGCAGCACGCTGGCGACAATGGCGTGGCCCGACTCGTGGTAGGCAACGATGCGGCGCTCCTTGTCGCTCATCACGCGCTTCTTCTCGAGGCCCGCGATCAGGCGGTCGAGCGCCGATTCGAAATCGCGTCGGTCGACCTCGGTCTTGTCGTTGCGCGCGGCGAGCAGCGCGGCTTCGTTCACGAGGTTCGCGAGATCTGCTCCAGCGAACCCGGCGGTGCGCTGCGCGATCACCTTCAGGTCGACATCGGGGCCGACCTTCACGCCTTTGATGTGAATGCGCAGGATCGCCTCGCGCCCTTTCACGTCGGGCTTGTCCACGAGGACTTGGCGGTCGAAGCGGCCCGGGCGGAGCAGGGCCTGGTCGAGCACCTCAGGACGGTTCGTCGCGCCCATGATGATGACGCCCTTGCGCGAGTCGAAGCCGTCCATCTCGGCGAGCAGTTGATTCAGCGTCTGCTCGCGTTCTTCGTGGCTGCCGAACGGACTCTGCGTGCGCGCCTTACCCAGCGCGTCGAGTTCGTCGATGAACACGATGCACGGCGCCTTGGCTTCCGCCTGCTGGAACAGATCGCGAATGCGCGCCGCGCCGACGCCGACGAACATCTCGACGAATTCCGATCCGCTCATGCTGAAAAACGGCACGTGCGCTTCGCCGGCCACGGCCCGCGCCAGCAGCGTCTTGCCGGTTCCCGGCGGCCCGACCAGCAGCACGCCCTTGGGAATCTTGCCGCCCAGGTTCGTATACTTCTTCGGGTGCTGCAGGAACTCGACGATTTCTTTCAGCTCGTCCTTGGCCTCGTCACAGCCGGCCACCTCCGTGAAGCGCACTTTGACTTCATCGTCGGCGTAAATCTTCGCCTTGTTCTTGGCGAACGACATCACGCCGCCTTCCGCGCCAGACATGCGCCGGAAGAAGAAGCCCCAGATCGCGACAAGGAACACCAGCGGAACGATCCAGCCGAGCAACTCGGGCAGCCACCGGTTCATCACCTCGCCCGTGTACTTCACGCCGGACGCGTCGAGTTCCTCGGAGAGCTTCGGATCCTCGACCCGCGTGACGGTGAATTGGCGGCTCGCCTTGTCGCCGCCGGCCTCGTCTTTCAGCGTGCCGCGCACGAGTTGATCGCCGATCGTCAACTCCGCGATCTTGCCGCCCTTCACGAGCGTCTTGAACTCGGAGTACGGGATCGAACGGCCCGGAGGCGTCATGTAGTACGCCTGGACGAGGCCGAGGACGAGCAGCAGGGCCAGCCCGTACCAGAGCGAGGCCGGGCGTTTGGCGAGCGGGTTGGGACGGGGTGCGGGTCTGGAAGGTGCCATAGCTATGCGCGAACGATCTCCTGTTTGGTGAATGTCAATCCGGGGACGCCCGCGTCCACGACAATCGTGTCGCCTTCGAGGAAATCGCCTTCGAGGACGCGCATCGCGAGCGGGTCGAGCACGCGGCGCTGGATGGCGCGCTTCAATGGACGCGCGCCGTAGCTTGGATCATACCCTTCTTGCACCAGCTGTTCCTTGGCGGCGTCGGTCAGCGTCACGTGGATCTTCCGATCCTCGAGACGCCTGGTCAGGCCGCCAAGCTGGATGTCGATGATCCGCTTCATGTGCTCGCGGCCGAGCGCGTGGAAGAAGATGATCTCGTCGATGCGATTGAGGAACTCCGGCCGGAAGTGGTCGCGCAGCGCGTCCATCACCTGACGCCGCGTGCCTTCATCCACTGTACCGCCTTCGGCCCTGGTGTGCTCGGTGATGAATGCGCTCCCCAGGTTCGACGTCATGATGACGACGGCGTTCTTGAAGTCGACCGTTCGCCCTTTACCGTCCGTCAGCCGGCCATCGTCCAGCAGCTGCAACAGGACGTTGAGGACCTCCGGGTGCGCCTTCTCGATTTCGTCGAACAGCACGACGGCGTACGGGCGGCGGCGGACGGCTTCCGTCAGCTGCCCGGCTTCCTCGTAGCCGACGTATCCGGGAGGCGCGCCAATCATCCGCGACACAGTGTGCTTTTCCTGGTACTCCGACATGTCGATCCGGATCATCGCCTGCTCATCGTCGAACATGAACTCGGCGAGCGCGCGCGCGAGTTCCGTCTTGCCGACGCCGGTCGGTCCGAGAAACATGAAGGTGCCAAGCGGCCGGTTGGGATCCTGCAAACCCGCGCGTGCCCGGCGGATCGCATTCGACACGGCGGTGATCGCTTCGTCCTGACCGATCACACGCTGATGCAGACGTCCTTCCATGTGGATCAGCTTCTGGACTTCACCTTCCATCATCCGGCTGACCGGAATGTGCGTCCATTTGCTGACGACGTCGGCGATATCTTCCTCGTCGACTTCCTCTTTCAACATCCGCTGGCTCTTCTGGATGTCCGCCAGCTTGGCTTCGACCTCGTGAATCCGTCGATCCAGCTCCGGCACGCCGCCGTACTGCAGCTCTGAGGCCTTGGTGTAGTCGCCGGCACGCTGGGCGGTCTCAATCCGCGCGCGCAGCGCTTCCTGTTCTTCCTTCAGCTTGCGCGACTGCTGGATCAGATCCTTTTCCTGTTGCCAGTGGCTGGCCAGCCGTCCACGCTCTTCCTTCAGATCGGCGAGTTCCTTCTCGAGCTTGCCGAGTCGTTCCTTGGACGCCTTGTCCCGCTCCTTGCGGAGCGCCTCGCGCTCGATCTCGAGTTGCATGATGCGGCGTTCGAGTTCGTCGAGCTCGGCCGGCATCGAGTCGATTTCCATCCGCAGCTTCGCCGCCGCCTCGTCGACGAGATCGATCGCCTTGTCCGGGAGAAACCGGTCGGGGATGTAGCGGTTGGACAGCACGGCCGCTGCCACCAGCGCCGCGTCCTTGAACGTCACGCCGTGGTGGATCTCGTAGCGTTCGCGCAGGCCGCGCAGGATGCTGATCGTGTCCTCGACCGTCGGCTCGTTGACCATCACCGTCTGGAAGCGCCGCTCGAGGGCCGCATCCTTCTCGATGTACTTCCGGTACTCGTCGAGTGTTGTCGCGCCGACCGTGTGCAGTTCACCTCGCGCCAGCATCGGCTTCAGCATGTTGGACGCGTCCATCGACCCTTCCGATGCGCCTGCGCCGACGACCGTATGCAGTTCGTCGATGAAGAGGATGATCTGTCCCTGCGCGTCGGTGATTTCCTTGAGCACCGCTTTCAGCCGCTCCTCGAACTCGCCGCGGTATTTCGCGCCCGCGATGAGCGACCCCATGTCGAGCGCGACGATGCGCTTGTTCTTGAGGCCCTCGGGGACGTCGCCGCGCTCGATGCGGCTGGCGAGCCCTTCGACGATGGCTGTCTTGCCGACGCCGGGCTCGCCGATGAGGACCGGGTTGTTCTTGGTGCGCCGCGAGAGTACCTGGATGACGCGGCGACGTCCCCGAAGGCCTCAAGAACAAGCGCATCGTCGCGCTCGACATGGGGTCGCTCATCGCGGGCGCGAAATACCGCGGCGAGTTCGAGGAGCGGCTGAAAGCCGT
>JANYHS010000089.1 GCA_025358945.1 Acidobacteriota bacterium | reverse complement strand
CGCAGGGTCTGCTCGGGCCGGCGATGGCCACGTTCTCGAGCGCGCCACTCGCCGAGGCGATGAGCCACGTGCTGGGTCAGGAAGGGCGACTGCTGGCCCTGCTGGGTGCGGTCGTCTCGATGTTCGGGTACGTGGCGGGCGACATGCTTGGCAGCCCGCGCTTGCTGTTCGCCTTCGCGCGAGACGGCATGCTGCCCTCGAGCGTCGCTCGCATCCACCCGCGCTTTCACACGCCCGACGTCGCCATCGGCATCTATGCGTGCATCGGCGCGGCGCTGGCGATCAGCAGCAGCTTCACGCAGCTCGCGGTGCTCGCCAATGTGGCAGCCCTCACCTTGTATCTGATGTGCGTGGCGGCGGCGTTCGAATTGCAGCGGCGCGACGTCCGCGCTGATGGCGCCGTGCCGTTCGCCGTGATTGGTGGGCCGGTCATCCCCATCCTCGCAGCAGCCACCATCATTTGGCTGCTGACCAGCGCCACGCGGCGGGAGTTCGGCGTGGAAGGTCTGGTGCTCGCGGTCGCGACGGTGTTCTATTTCATCCGCAGGACCGGCGGCCAGATCTGAGGCGGATGGCACAGCAGGCCAGCGGCGCCAGGTTCGGCCGGATCGCGATCGCCGCGCTCATCGCGAGACAGGTCCGCCCATCACGGCTTGCGCTGGTGGACGATCTTGCCGCCGACGATCGTCGTGAGAACCTGGACGTCCTTGATCCGTTCCGCAGATACCGCAAGGATGTCGGCAGACAGGATCGCCAGGTCCGCCAGCATCCCGCGGGCGAGGGCGCCCTTCTCGCTCTCCTGAAATTCCGCGAACGCAGACCCGCTTGTGTACGCCGACAGCGCCTCCTCGGCCGTGAGTCCCCGCGCGATCGCGGCGCCGATCGTCACCATCGGGTTGAGCGGCGCAGCCGGCCAGCCGGAGCCGAGCGACAGACGGACATGTTTCTCGATAAGTGGCCTGACCGGCGCGCCAGCGAGGTGAGGAGTGATCGACGCAATCGCATCCAGTGACGCGAGTCGGTCGAGATCGGCCGCCACGATCCGCGACGCGTCGACCCGAAACCGGCGATCGCGTCCGCCGTTGGCCCGCGCGATGTCGTCGAACAGATCCAGCGCGTGCGACGCCGGACCGTCGCCGACGGAGTCGACAAACACCTGAAGCCCGGCATGGTCGGCGGCCATCAGCCGCGTGCGCTTTTCGATCACGTCGCTGGTCCCGTCCACCTTCGTGCGCACGGCGCCGAGGCGCAGCCAGGTCGATCCAAACGCGCGATGCACGCCCAGCTTGGCCTGATCGTACCAACCGGCCTCGCCAGGCGCGGTGGAGATCCGCGCAGTCAACTCGCCCCGGTTTGCGAGATCCGCGTACGTGGCGATGTCGTCGTAGCTGGTGTTGATGTCCTGCACGCTGGTGACCCCGAGCGAGGCCGCGAGTTCGAGCGCCCGCCTGGCGGCATGCAGCCGCTGTTCCGGCGTCATGGCGGGAATCACCCGCACGACCGCATCCATCGCGGCGCCTTGCAGCACGCCGGTCGGAAAACCATTGGCGCCGCGCACGATGACGCCGCCCGGCGGATCGCTGGTCGCTTCGGTGATCCCCGCGCGCCCCAGCGCGGCGGCGTTGGCGAGCGCCATGCGGCCGTCGCCGCGAACGACAAACACGGGGGAAGAGTTGGTGATGTCGTCGATCAGGTACCGCGTGGGGAGGACCGCGGGCGTCCACTGCCGCTCGTCCCAGTCACCGCCGACGATCCACTCGCCGGGCTTCGCCTTCGCGCGCTCGTTGATGCGCCGCGCGAACTCGGCCTGCGACCCGGCGTCCGAGAGGTCCACGTTCTCGAGCCGCGTGCCGCCGTCCAGAAGACGGACGTGCGCGTCGTTGAACCCGGGCACGACACGGCGGCCTTCAGCGTCGAGCACGGTAGTGTTCGCGCCGCGCCACCGGTCGATCTCGTCCGCGTTCCCGACGTCCACGATCCGATCGCCGATGATCGCGACCGCCGTCGCCGACGGCCACGCGCGGCTGCCAGTCCAGATACTGGCGTGCGTCACGACCAGATCGGCGGCCAGGCGCGACGGGCGCGAACAGCCGATCGCGATCGCCGTCGTCACGGTCAACATCACGAGCGTCGCGCGCGAAGGCGAGGACCACATCAGCGCCGCGAATTATAACGTGCAGTCCGATCATGGTCCGGTTGACATGGATGCAGGACGATGGCATCGTCGTCTGGAGAGGTCAGGCTCCGCCTTCAGAACAGAGAGAGAGGTAATGATGGCGGTGAACATCGGGCTGCGGCTGAGGGATCGCCTCGGACCGGAAGCCAGTCAAGAGTTGAGCGACACGTACGAGGAGGCCCAGAACGATATGCTCACAATCAGCACAGAACGCTTCGATGCGCGCCTGGCGGTCGTCGGTTCCGATCTGCGCTCTGAGCTCTACCGAACGCAATCCGAACTGCGGCAGGACATGGCCCGGATGGAGGCTGGCATTCGCATCGCGCTCAGCGATGGCCTGTCGAAGATCAGGACGGACATGACCGAGATTCGCGTTGATGTGGTCCGCTGGTCCTTCATCTTCTGGGTCGGACAGTTCGCCGCAATGGCCGCCTTGATCGGCTTCATGCTTCGAACGATCACGCGCTGAAACGTTGTAAGCTCGGAGGATGGCTCATGCGAACCCGTCCGACGCCGAACTGAAACAGCTCCTCACCGACGCCACCACGATCGCCATGGTCGGCGCCTCGTCGAATCCCGACAAGGCGTCGTACGGCATCATGCAGAAGCTGCAGAGCGTGGGCTATCGCGTGATCCCGGTGAACCCGCGCGAGACGGAGATTCTCGGTGAGCGTTCGTACCCGTCGCTGGCCGACGTGCCGGAACACATCGACGTCGTTGACGTGTTTCGGCGCGCGGAAGACACGCCCGGCATTGCGGACGAGGCGGTGAAGATCGGCGCGAAGACGCTGTGGCTACAGACGGGGATCGTCAGCGAGGACGCGGCTGCACGGGCGGTGGAGGGCGGACTGACCGTCGTCATGGACGCCTGCATCGGCGCGACGCACAGCCTGCTTCTGGTTCCTCGCAAGACGTAGAGGCCGAGCGTGCTCGACCCTACCTCCGCCTCTATACGAGCTTGGAAATCGCGGTTTCGAGCTGCGTGACCAGCGTATCCAGCTGATCGACGACGGCGAGTACGGTTTCGGGCTTGCTTAGATCGACGCCGGCGCGCTGCAGCAGCGGCATCGGGTGATCGCTGCCGCCGGACTTCAGCAGCATCAGGTACCGATCGATCGCCGCCGCGCGATCCTTTTCCGACCCACCCGTCAGCTGCTTCATCAGCTGCGCACTTGACGCGAAACACGTCGCGTACTGATACACGTAGTACGGCGTGCTGAAGAAGTGCGGGATGCGCGACCACGTGATCCGCGACAGGTCGTCGTAGTCCATCGCATCGCCGTAGTAGGTCCTCAGCAGCGTGAAGTACAGCTCGCTGAGTACGTCCGCGGTCACCGGTTGTCCTTCTTCCACCAGCCGGTGCGCCTGCAGCTCGTAGTCCGCAAACAGCACCTGCGTGTAGAACGTGCCGACGATGCCATCGATCGCGTGCTGCAGCAGGACGATGCGCTCGCGGTCGTCGGTGGCGTGATCGAGCATGTAGTTCAGGAACAGCGCTTCGCTGAGCGTGGACGGCACCTCGGCGACAAAAATCGTATACGCCGAGTAGACGAACGGCTGGTGCGCATTGGACAGGATGGTGTGCATCGAGTGCCCCATCTCATGCGCCAGCGTGAACACCGCGTCGAGCGTGTCGTTGTAGTTCAGCAGCATGTACGGATGGACGCCGTAGACGGGCGCTGAATACGCGCCGCTGCGCTTGCCCGGGTTCTCGTAGACGTCGATCCAGCGGCTGGCAAGCGCGTCGCGCATGTGCCTCTGATACTCGACGCCGAGCGGCGCGACCGACGCCGGCAGCCACTCCTGCACGTGCTCGTACGGATACTGACGATCGAAGTCGACGAGTGGAATCGCGGCGTCGTAGTTGTGATACGTATCGAGGCCAAGCACGCGCTTGCGCAGCCGGTGATACCGGCGCAACGGCTCGGCGCCGGCCTTGGTCGTCTCGATCAGATTCTCGACGACCGCCGGCGGAATGTTGTTGCCGTGCAGCGCCGCATCCAGCGTCGTCTTGTAGCCGCGCGACTGCGCGTGGAACCAGTCGCGCTGCAGCACGCCGCTATAGAGCGAGGCGTAGGTGTTGGTGTTCGCGGCGAACATCTGGTGGTACGCCTTGAACGCCGCCGCGCGGTCACCCTGGTTGCGATTCGTCGCGAGGAGCGCGCGGTACTGGCCGTAGGTGAGCGTGACCTCGGACCCCGAAGCGAGCGTGATCACCGGGTGCTTGATGTCCGCGGTGGACAGCGCCGCGTAGGCGTCGTTCGGCGACGAGGAGAAACGGCTCGCCAGCGACAGCAGGTGCTCTCCATTTTCGTCGAGCACGTGTTCCTGCTGACGATACAGATCCTCGAGCGCGAAGCGGTAGACTGCGAGGCTTGCGTGCTGCGTCATCCACGCCTGGACCGTCGAGAGCGGGATGGCCAGCAATTCCGGATTGAACCATGCGCTCGCCTGACCGGCCTTTGCAAACAGGATCTGGACCTGCTGCCGGCGGGCATTGATCGGGTTGTCGCGCTGATCCTCGTCGTACTTCAGACCCGCGAAGTACCACACCTTGTACGTCAACTGGCCGATGTCGTCCGACAGCGCCATCGCGTTCATCAGCCGGTCGGGACCCTGCGCCAGCGTGCCCTGCAGCGCGGCATACTCGGCGATCTTCGTCTCGAGCGTTTCGTACGCCTGCTGCCACGCGTCCCAGTCCGGAAAGATGTCCGCCAGATTCCATTTGTAGCGGTCGGCGATCTCCGAGCGATCGCGAAGCTCTGGCGCAGCGGCCGCTTCGGCGGGCGAGAACGAATGCATGCGTCGATTCTATCCCGTCGGCAGAGCGAATCTGTGTCATCTTGAGGTCATGCGATCCATCAGCCTGCTGTTCCGTGCAACGCTACTGCTGGCCGGCGCGCTCGCGTCGGGCGCCTGCTTTCAGATGACCACGGTCTTGAAGGTGAACGCCGACGGCAGCGGCACCATCGCCCACGAGATGGACTACACCAAGGGCGCGCTGTTGCAGCTCAGGCAGTTTGCCGCGCTCGGCGGCGGGAAGGGCGGCGGCAACGATCCGCTGTCGGAACAGCAGGCGCGCGAGATGACGGCCAGCATCGGGCCCGGCGTCACGTATGTGTCGTCTACGCCAGTCACCTCGCCATTCGGGCAGGGACGCGCGGCGATCTACGCGTTCACCGATGTGAGTCAGCTTCGGATTTCGACGCAGCCGGCCGCGCCAGGTGGTCTGACGATCAAGACGCAGGGCTTCAGCACGCAGTCGGAATCGATCACGTTCACGATCACGCACGAGGCCAACGGCAATGCTGTACTGCACATCCACGTGCCCGAGCCGAACTACCTGGACTTCTTCGGCTCGCCGCAGGCCGCGGGACAAATCGGCATGATCAAGACGATGCTGGCGGGGGCGCACGTGCTGCTGGCGGCGGAACCGGCCGGCACGCTGATCAAGACGAGCAGCCCGTTCGTCGAAGGCCAGCGCGTCACGCTGATGGACATCGATCTCGATGCCGTGCTCGCCGACGAGACGCTGCTGCCAAGGATTCAGGCCGCCGCGGTGACGCCGGTCGAGGCGAAGAAGATCCTGATGAGCGCGAAGGGGTTGAAGATCAACCTCGATCCCGAGATCACGATCGAATTCACGCCGGCAAAGTAGTCACGCCTCGGCTTCAGGTCGAACCGCCGCGGTCCCGCGGCTCCCGGATTCAACGCGACTCGCCCGCCTTCGCGCAGGACGACCGCCTGGTGCGTGTGGCCGAAGATCACCACGTCGCCGGCATACCTGGACAGGACCAGCGCCGCATCCGGCCGCCCGAGTTCGTGACCGTGAACGACGCGGACCGTGACGCCGCCCAGCGTCACCACGCGCTCGCGCGCCAGCGACGGGTCGTGCCTGTCGTCGCAGTATCCGTACACCGCGTCCACCGGCGCGATCGCCGACAACTCGTCGAGCACGGACTGTCCGCAAGACGTCGCCCGCGTGGAGAATCCTCTGCACGCCCGCGAACGGCGCGGCCACGCCGGGCCGCAACAGGCCGTGGGTGTCCGAGATGACACCCACCACGTATACTTCACCGTTCATGTCCGACCGGCTGTTCACACCGCGCTTCTTCGTCATGTGCGGTTTCACCTTCACGGTGTTCCTCTCGGCGTTTCAGCTGCTGCCGACGGCGCCGTTTCGCATCCAGGAACTCGGCGGGTCCACGTTCGCGTCGGGACTCTTCCTCGGCTTCCTGACCTACGCCTCGGCCGCCTCGGCGCCGCTGACCGGCGCGTTCGCCGACCGCGTCGGCCGCCGCCGTACGCTGGTCATCGCCAGTAGCGTGATTCTCCTCTGCGCGATCGGCTACGGTCTGACGACGAGCATCCCGGTGATGCTGGCGCTGGTCCTCGTTCACGGCGTGTTCTGGTCGGGCCTGCTGTCGGCGTCGGCCGCCTACCTCACGCATCTGCTGCCCGAACGCCGCCGCGCCGAGGGTATCAGCTACTGGGGTCTGTCGAGCGTCGCCGCGATCGCCGTCGCACCACCCATCGCGTTCTGGATCATGCAGCATGGCGGCTGGACGTGGATCTGCATTTCGTGCGGCACACTCAACCTGCTGATGGGCATCATCGCACTGTCGCTGCCCGAAGATCTGGTGGAAACGCAACTCGACCTGCCGCTGCCGAGCCTCCGCCCATCGATTGTGGAGTGGCGTGTACTCGCCTTGTCCCTCACGTTGTTTCTCTACTCGTTCGGCTACGGCGCGATCACCAGCTTCAGTGCGATGTACGCCGACGCACTTGGCATCGCACCAAAGAGCATCTACCTGACACTGCTCGCGGTCGTCATCCTGCTGACGCGCCCGCTCTCAGGCGGGCTCGCGGACCGCATCGGCTACCGGCGCGTATTCATGCCGTGTCTTGTGCTGATCGCGGCAGGACTCGCGCTGTTGTCGGCGGCCTCGAGCCTCCCGTGGCTGATTGCCTCAGCGATCGTGTTTGGTGTCGGCTTCGGCACGGCGTATCCGGTGTTTGTGGCTTACGTGATGCGTGACGTCAGCGCCGCCCGTCGCGGCGCCGCATTCGGTGCGATCCTCGCGGCCTTCGACACCGGCATCGGCACGGGATCGACGACGGTCGGCTGGTTGATCGAACACGTCGGCTTCTCCACCGCATTCGGCGTCGCCGCCGCGCTGTCGGCGATCGCGTTGCCGTATTTCGTCGTGGCTGATCGGCGATTGAGATAGCGGAGGCAACGGAGGGAACGGGACGGATCACACAGAGAAACGACGTGTTAAACCGTTTCCTCCGTCCCCTCTGTGACCGGCGTGCGCCCGTAGCGTCTCAGGGCCGGCGTGGTCCAGGCGACCCAGCCCGTCGCGATCAGGCAGCCGATGCCGCCGCTGATCACGGAGAACGGCGCGCCGAGCCAGTTCGCCACGGTGCCCGCTTCGAGTTCGCCGAGCTGCGGGCCGCCCTGAAAGAAGACCATGTTGACGCCCATCATGCGGCCGCGCAGGCGATCGGGCGTCTCCAGTTGACGCACAACGTTGCGGATCACCATGCTCACCGTGTCGGCAGCGCCCGTCAGCATCAGACAGGCGAACGTCAGCCGGAACGATCGAGAGATGCCGAAGACGACCGTCGCCAGTCCGTATCCGGCTACTGCCCACAGAAGGGTTGGACCTCGACGCTCAATGCGATCGATCAGTGGGATCAGCGCCGCGCTGGTCGCCATCGCGCCAACGGCCGGCGCGGCATACAGCCAGCCGTACCCCTTCGCGCCCACCTGCAGAACGTCCTGCGCGAAGATCGGCAGCAGCGCGGTGGCGGACGAAAAGAACGTCGCGAAGAAATCCAACAGCATCGTCGATCGGATGAGCGGCGAGCGGAAGACGAACTGCAATCCCTCGAGCGCCGCGCGGAACGAGACATCGTCGCGCGATCCGCCTGCTGACGGCGCGCGCGCCGGCACGTCGCGCATCATCAGGAGCGCGACGATCACGAAGACAAAGGACACCGCGTTGGCCACGTAGACCCAGCCGACGCTCGTCGATGCGATCAGCACGCCACCGACCGAGGGTCCAACGACCGACGCCGTCTGAAACATGATCGTGTTCAGGCTGATCGCGTTCGGCAGATGCTCGCGCGGCACCAGCGTCGGCACCAGCGATCCGCGCGCCGGCAGATCGAATGCGCCGACAGCTGATCCGAGCGCCGCGAGCACGTAGATCGGCCAGACCTGCGACAGGCCGCGAAAGGTGAGGACCGCGAGCGTCACCGCGACGATCGTTGCCGCGACCTGCGTGAACAGCAGCACTCTGCGCCGGTCCCACGCATCGGCCACGACGCCGCTGATCATCGAGAACACCATGATCGGCAGCACCCGGACGAGGCCGACCATGCCAAGCGCGAGCCCCTTCCGGTCGGGCGAGACCAGCAGCGACACATGCCACAGCAGCGCGGCGTTCTGCATCATCGACCCGGAGAACGACACGAACAGCCCGATCCAGATCAGCCGGTAGTTGCGGTGTTGAAGAGCGACGAGGGAGCCGCGCGTCAACAAGGCTAGGCGTGTCCGAGGATCGCGTGCGCCTGGTACGGTTCTTCGAGCGAGGCGAGTTCAGCCGCGTCGAGCCTGAGCTCCAGCGCACCGATCGCATCGTCGAGATGTGCGAGCTTCGATGCGCCGATGATCGGCGCGGTCACGCCAGGCTTGGCGAGCAGCCAGGCCAGCGCGATCTGCGTCGGCTTGACGCCGCGCGCTGCCGCCAGCGCGACGACGCGCTCGGCGATCGTGAAGTCGCTGTCCGCGTAATACAGCGTGTGCGCGAAGTCGTCGGTCTTGGCGCGAATAGTTTCACCTTTGTCTTCGCGGCGCCGGTTGCCCGCCAGAAAGCCGCGAGCCAGCGGGCTCCACGGAATCACGCCAATGCCTTCTTCGCGGCAGAGCGGCAGCATCTCGCGCTCTTCCTCGCGGTAGACGAGGTTGTAGTGGTTCTGCATCGACACAAACCGCGTCCAGCCGTGCGCGTCCGACGCTGCGAGCATCTTCATGAACTGCCACGCGAACATACTCGACGCGCCGATATAACGCGCCTTCCCGGACTTGACGATGTCGTGGAGGGCTTCGAGGGTTTCCTCGATCGGCGTCTCGGGATCGAAGCGGTGGATCTGGTAGAGGTCCACGTAGTCGGTGCCCAGGCGCCGGAGCGATCCGTCGATCGCATCGAGGAGATGCTTGCGCGACAGCCCGCGCGCGTTCGGACCGTCGACGACCGGGTAGAACGCCTTGGTCGCGATCACCACCTGCTCGCGCGGGATAGCGTGCGCGGTCAACGCGCGGCCGAGCACCTGCTCGCTGACGCCGCGCGAGTACATGTCGGCCGTATCGAAGAAGTTGATCCCGTGCTCGAGCGCGCGCGCGATGAACGGCCGGCTCGCCGCCTCGTCGAGCACCCACGGCCGCCACTCCGGCGTGCCGTAGGTCATCGCGCCAAGGCACAGGCGCGAGACCTTCAGACCGGTGTTGCCGAGTCGGATGTACTCCACACTACTTGACGTCGACGAGCTCGACGTCGAACAACAGCGTCGCGTTCGGACCGATCACACCGCCGGCGCCGCGCGCGCCGTAGCCCAGTTCGGACGGGATGACCAGCGTGCGCGTGCCGCCTACCTTCATGCCGGCGACGCCCTGATCCCAGCCGGCGATCACCTGGCGCGCACCGAGCTTGAACTCGAACGTGTCGCCGTGATCGCGGGAGCTGTCGAACTTCTTGCCTTTGTGATCGGCAGCCTTCGGGTCGTACAGCCACCCGGTGTAGTGAACGGAAACCGTCTTACCGGCGGTCGCCTCGGCGCCGGCGCCGACCTTGCCGTTGGAAATCTGCAGGCTCGTGATGTTGTCCATAGCGCGGGATCCAGAAATTGGGAAATTGGGAAATCGGGTAATTGAGTAATCTGGGAATTGATTGGAGGATTGGGTGCCAATCGCGCCATCAATTCCCCAATGACCAGATTACTCGATTCCCCAATTCATGTGGTGAGCAGCAGCTTGCCGATGTGGACGCTGGACTCCATCACCCGGTGCGCCTCCGCGGCGTCGCGGAGCGGAAACGTCGCGTGCACGACAGGCGCCACGGCCCCCGATTCGAGCAGCGGCCAGACCTGCTCCCAGAGCGCGGCGGCGATCACGCCTTTGTCGGCGACCGGCCGCGGGCGCAGTGTCGAGCCGGTGATCGTCAGCCGCCTCTGCATGATCGCCTGAAGATTCACCTCGGCCGTGACACCGTGCAGCGTCGCGATCTCGACCAACCGGCCTTCAACGGCCAGCGCCTCGATGTTGCGCGCGAAGTAGTCGCCGCCGACCATGTCGAGGATCACATCGACGCCGCGGCCGGCGGTCAGCTCGCGCACGGACGCGACGAAGTCGGCCGAGCGATAGTCGATCGCCCGCTCGGCGCCGAGCCGTTCGCACGCCGCGCACTTCTCCGCCGATCCGGCGGTCGCAAACACTCGAGATCCTCTCGCCTTCGCCAGCTGAATGGCGGTTGTCCCGATCCCGCTGGAGCCGCCGTGGACGAGGATCGACTCGCCCTGCTGCAGACGTCCGCGATCGAACACGTTGGTCCACACGGTGAAGAACGTTTCGGGAATCGCCGCCGCGATGACGATGCTCATGCCGCGCGGGATGGGCAGACACTGAGGCGAAGGCGCCACGCAGTACTCGGCATAGCCACCGCCGGTGACGAGCGCGCACACCGAGTCGCCGACGCGCCAGTCGATGACGCCGGCGCCGAGCGTTTCGATCACACCCGACACCTCGAGACCGGGAATATCTGATGCGCCTGGCGGCGGCGCATACCGTCCGCGCCGCTGGAACACGTCGGGCCGGTTCACACCAGCCGCAGCAACCTTGATCAGAACTTCGCCCGCCGCCGGCGACGGCATCGGCCGCTCGACCGGCACCAGAACGTCAGGTTCACCGGGTTCACGAATCTCTATTGCGACCATACCGTGTGTCCGTTCAGGGTTCAGGGTTCAGGGTTGGTTCGATGAACTCGCGCGATTGGAGCGCGAGCACGGGGTAGCGGCGCCGCAGGTCGTCCACCCGGCCGGCGTACTCGGTTTTCGGAAAGTCCCGGCGGATGTAGCGCTCGCGCAGGCAGCGGATTTCGTACTTGTAGAGATCGCGAACGAAGTCGCGCACGAGCGCGGGTGGCGTGTGACCGGTCGGCCGGACGCCGTGCCGCAGCAGCTGCGCGAGCACGTCGGCACGATAGCGGACCGGCTCACCCATCGAGCATCCCCAGCAGGCGATCGAGCGAGGCGCGGATCCGTATGATGTGCTGCGGCCCGTTGATCGCCTCGGCCAGCGCCGGCGGGGTCTCGACGGGACGGCCGATGATCGGCTCGACGATCTCGGCGAACTTCGCCGGATGCGCCGTCGCCAAGAACACACCTACCTGACCTGCCTGACCCACGTGACCTACCCCGCCCACGTGACCTACCCCACCCACCTGACCCACCCGACCTACCTGTCCTACCTGTACTACCTGTCCTGCCTGACCTGTGAGCCCCATGTA
>JANYHS010000088.1 GCA_025358945.1 Acidobacteriota bacterium | reverse complement strand
CCGCGCTTCACGGCGGCGCTGTACGACCGTCTGCGGAACGAAGGCTTCCTGCTCGGTGACTTCCTGGATCAGCAACTGACGGACGTCGGGAAGGCCGGCGGCGCGTCGCCCGGGCACGTCGACGTGACGGACTCGGGCCTGGCGCTCGACCTCCTGATGTTCCACACGACGCCGCATCTGACCGGCGAGCAGCACAGCATGGACGAGGTCCGGCAGGAGTATTCGCATCGCGCGACGGACGCCGAGTGGCTCGTGCAGGAATTGAAGCGGGTCTACGTGCTCACCGATCCCGCGGGCGACCAGCGCGACGCGGCGAACTCGACGCGCCTGTCGCACACGCTCGCGCCGGTGGTCCGCGCGCGTTTCGACAAGTCGGGACGGCCGGGCCAGCGCGCGCGCCGCATTCTGGAGAACCGGGCTGCGGAATGGGCCGACGGGAAGAAAGGCACACCGCTCGACGGCCGCGATCTCGAGCTGGTCGAGCAGGGCGTGGCCGGCATGCGCGTCACGACCGAGGCCGAGAAGACCCTGCTCGCGGCGAGCCGCGCCGAACGCGATCGCGAAAAGGCCCGGCGCCGTCGGCGCATCGTCGCGATCGCCGTCGGAGCAACCGCGGTGCTCGCGGCGGTGGCGATCGCCGCGTGGTTCGGGCTGCAGACGCGCGAGCAGCTCGAGTGGACGGACATGCTCAAGCTGGACGCCCGCATTCCGTCGTTGCTCAACACCGAGCCGGTCGCCGGGCTGATCGCCGCAATCAACGTGGTGGACAGAGGCCTCACGCTGAACAATGGCGTGCTGCCGATCGGCTTGCAGGTCAACTTTCAGCGCGCCCTCGATCAGGCGCGGGAACGCCAGTCGTGGTCCCTGGCGTCGGCCTCGACCGCGCTGGCCTTCTCCGGCGACGGCAGAATCGCCGCCGGCACCGGCGATGGCCTGATCCATCTGTTTCAGCTCGGCGGGCCGAAGGAGACCTCGTCGATCCGCGCGGGAGGCGACTCGGCGATCGTGCAAGCCGTGTCGTTCAGCCCCGACGGCAAATACCTCGCGGCCGCGCTGGGCCGGCAGGGAATCGCCGTCTGGAACCGAGAGGGCGAGCCGTTGACGTCGCTGCCGACCGTGCCCGACGGCGTCGCCAGCCTCGTGCGCTTCGTGCCCGCAGGCGCCGACCCGGCCACTTCGTCTCACACGCTCGTTGCGCTGTTCGCGCCGGGCGAGTTCTCCGGCCAATCGACCTTGTACGTCTGTGATCTCGACACCGGGAACGCATCGGCCAAGGCGATCGCGACGGACCGTGCCATCGAATCGCTCGCGGTGGCGCGCACGTCGCAGGGCGGCGTGTGGGCGGTCACGGGCAGCAGCGTCACCCGCGAGAAGGACGGCGAACCGAGTCTGTTTGGCCAACTGCGTCTGTGGGATGCGACCACCGGTGAGTTGAAGTGGGAACAGAAGAAACCGACATCGGAGGGCGGATTCTCCGCCGTCGATATCTTCATCAGCCCCGATGCGTCGCACACAATTTTCCTGGCCGGCGGCGCGTCGGACGGGACGGTCAGCCTGTGGAATGTGACAGGCAATCAGTCGACGGTGATGGGTCCGTTCGACGGGCACCACGCCGTCACCAGCCTCGCGTTCGGGGCGCGGGGCCAGATCGTGCTCGCGGGCACCAGTAACGGGACGGTGCGATGGCTCGCGCGAGATGGCACGGAGCCACTGCACGCGTTTCTTGCGTCCTCCGAAGCGGTCATCGCGCTCGCACCCTCGCCGGACTACACGCTCGTGGCCGTCGGCGGCGCATCGCTCGGATTGAAGCGCTTGCGCGTCGTGGACCAGATCGCGGTCGAAGTGCAATTTCCGCTGCGACACCCGGAGCCTGCCGAGTCGCGCGTCAACGACATGGCCTTCTCGCCCGACGCCCACCGTCTCGTCGTGGCCGGCCGCGACCGCGTGACGCGCTGGGATCTCGATGTGCCGCGCGGCGCGGCGTGGTCCACTCCGGCGATGCTCGATATCGACGTCGGCGGCAAGGTGGCGCGCGGCGTGGCGCTGGGCCGCGCCGGCGAGATGTGGATCCTGGTCGAACAGGAGGTCCAGTTTCACGGCGCCGACGGCAGGCGTACCGGCGCGGCGCCGCTGCCCGCGCAAGGCAGCGCCATCTCCATGTCGCGCGACGGCGCCACCGCCGCGGTCGGCGACGATGAAGGCCACGTCACGCTGTGGGATGTCGCGCAGAAGCGCCTCACGCGTGCGGTGCAGGCGCATAAGGGCCGCGTGCTGGCCGTCGCATTCAACGACGCGGGCGATCGCCTGGCCACCGTGGCGGAAGACGGGCGTTTGCGAATCTGGCAGCGCGACGGCACGATGGTCGGCGACAAGCCGGCGGCGGCGACCGCCGTCGCGTATCGATCGGACGGCACCCTGTTTGTCGGCCGCAAGGATGGCCAGCTCGGGCATCGTCACCCCGACGGGTCACCGATCGCGAGCGTCCCGATTTTCCGCGGTGAGCTGATCACGTCGGTGTTCGTGGAGCCGGGCGGAGCCACGGTGACCGTGGCGAGCAAGACCGGCGTGTCCCGGTTCGACGTCGCCTCCGGCGCGATCCTCACTGTCCTTGCGCACGACAAGAACATTCGCGCGGTCGCCGGCAGCGCCGACGGCCGCCTGCTCGCGGCCGTCG
>JANYHS010000081.1 GCA_025358945.1 Acidobacteriota bacterium | reverse complement strand
TTTCCTCATACACGACGTTGTAACGATGACCTCTAACAATCAGATCGCCACCCATTTCACCGTCTTCATCTTGCCAATAGACCGCGCAGGTTGTGCCGGGGAATATTTGCTCCATGATGATGGCAATGGCTGCATCTTCTGCATTGCGCCATTTTCCGTACGAGTCATCAGGATAAAAATGGATTTCGTCCTCAATGATTTCCATATAGTCGCCAATGTCTGGTTCTACGTCTCGTATGGCTTTTAGGCACGCTTCGTTGTCTTCGGCCTTAAATGAGCTGATTGATAAACTGTAATCGTATCCCATGATTCTTCCGATTCAGCGACAGGTCCACGCCGCCGTGACAGAGGCAATCCGCCAGACGTTTGCGCTGGCCGAGATTCCGCCGTTTGCGATCGAGACGCCTCCCAATCGCGCGCTCGGCGACCTCGCGCTGGCCGTGGCCTTCCAACTCGCACGAACGCTCCGCAAGGCGCCTCGCGCCATCGCTCAGGAGATCGCGGACAGCATCGGACCGCTGCCCGGCGTCGAGCGCATCGTCGCGACGCCCACTGGCTACGTGAACCTGTTCCTGGAACGGCCGTCCTTCGTGCTGGACCGGGCGAGCGGACGCGCGGTTGGCGCCACCAATACCGAAGGCAAGACCATCGTCGAGCACACCGCCATCAACCCCAACAAGGCGGCGCATGTCGGCCATCTGCGGAATGCCGCGCTCGGCGACACCCTCGTGCGCGTGCTTCGGTTCCGCGGCACACCGGTCGAAACGCAGAACTACATCGACGATACCGGCGTCCAGGTGGCTGACGTCATCGTCGGCTTCCGGAACATCGAGCACAAGAGCCTCGCAGACGTGCGGCATATCGCCGACGCGACGCGGTTCGACTACTACTGCTGGGATCTGTACTCGAAGGTGACCGAGTGGTACGACGGCGACAAGGCGCGGCTCGAGATCCGCGCCGCCGTGCTCCACGACCTCGAACACGGCGGCAACGACACCGCCGTGATGGGTACATTCATCGTCGATCGAATCGTGCGCGCGCACCTGAAGACGATGGCGCGGCTCAATATCGGATACGACCTGCTGACCTACGAGGGCGACATCCTCCGCCTGCAGTTCTGGGCGCACGCCTTCGAGGCCCTCAAAGCGCAGGGCGCCGTCTTCATGCAGACCGAAGGCAAGCTTGCCGGTTGCTGGGTGATGCGCATCGAGGAGGGCGATGCGAGGGCTTCGGATGACGGTAGCGCACAGGCCGATGACCGTAGCGCGAAGGCTTTAGCCGAGCGCTCCGACGCCGACGACCCCGAGCAACGCGAGAAAGTGATCGTGCGCTCGAACGGCGTCGTCACGTACGTCGGCAAGGATCTCGCGAACCAGTTCTGGAAATTCGGCCTGCTCGGCCTCGATTTCCGCTATCGCCTGTTCGCGACGCAGCCCAACGGCCGCTCGCTGTGGGCGACGACGTCCGGCGAAACCGAGGCCGGCGCGCCAGCGTTCGGGCGAGCGCAGCGCATCTACAACGTCATCGACTCGCGGCAGATGTATCTGCAGGCGCTGCTCAGCCAGGCACTCCGCACGCTCGATCATCCGAAAGAAGCCGAGAACTCGATTCACTTTTCGTACGAGATGGTCGCGCTGTCGCACGCCACGGCGCGCGAGCTCGGGTATGAGATCGCCGCTGACAACGCGCAGAAGCCGTTCGTCGAAGTGTCGGGGCGCAAGGGGCAAGGCGTCAAAATCGACGACTTGCTCGATCTGCTGACGAACAAGGCCGCTAAAGAAGTCGCCCGACGCAACACCGAGTTCACGCCCGAGGAGTGCCAGCATGTCGGCGCGCAGATCGCAGTCGGCGCGATCCGCTACTTCATGTTGAAGTTTTCGCGCGGCAAGCTGATCGTGTTCGACATCGAAGAGGCGCTGAGCTTCGAGGGCGAAACCGGACCGTACCTGCAGTACGCCGCTGTCCGGGCCGGGAACATTTTCTATAAACTGCAGGATCGCGAGGGGATTTCAGAGGCCGACGTGCTGGCCGCGCTCGACCGGACACCCGCCGATGAACTCACGGCCGAGTCGGACGATCCGACACACGACCTGTGGGCGGTGGTCTTCGAAGCATCGCGCCTGGATGAGGTGGTCGAGCACGTCGTACGATCCCTGGAGTTCTCGGGGCTGGCCAAATACACGTTCGGGCTGGCGCAGACGTTCAACGCGTTCTACCATCGGTATCCGATCCTCAACGAAGAGCAGGCGGATCGTAAACGGTGGCGGGCCGCCGGTGTGGCCTACGTGCGCGCGCAGCTCACGCGCGCGCTCGATCTAATGGGCATCGAAGTTCCGAATCGAATGTAACTTATGACAGTCATTGGTATCACGGCCTGCCGGCAGCTTGAAGACTACCGGCAGTCGATCCTCCACGTCGGCGGCGAACCGCACACGCTCGACGCGTCGATGACGATTGAACAAGCCTTGACGGGCATCGAAGGACTGATGCTCACCGGAGGTGGCGACGTCGCACCGTCCCTGTATGGCGAAACGCCGCACGCGACCGTCGAGGCGGCGGAACCAGGGCGCGACGCGTTCGAGATCGCGCTGGTCAAGGAAGCGCGCATGCGCAAGCTGCCGATCTTCGCGATCTGCCGCGGCGTGCAGGTGCTGAACGTCGCCTGCGGCGGGACCCTGGTGCAGGACATCCCGTCGCAACTGAAGGGCGCGGGACCGCACAGCTTCACGGCGCCGCCGAACGATTCGTATTCGTTTGCCCATGAAGTATGGGTGGACAAGGACTCGTTGCTCTCGACGTTGATGAAAGAGCGGCTGGTCGACGAGTCAGTGGACGTGAACAGCCGGCATCATCAGGCCGTGAAGGACGTCGCGCCGGGATTCGTCGTGTCAGCGACGGCGCCGGACGGCGTCATCGAAGCGATTGAAGATCCCTCGGCGCGCTTCTGCCTCGGGGTCCAGTGGCATCCGGAAAACTTCTTCCGCACGGGCGAGTTCAGGGCGTTGTTTGAGGGGTTCCTCGGGGCTTCGCAGAAGATCTAGATCCTAAGATTTCGCAAACACGACTACCGTCTCTACGTGTGGCGTGTTTGGAAATAAGTCGAACGCGTCGGCGCGCTCGATCGCGTAGCCGGCATCGATGATCTTGCGCGCGTCGCGTGCGAGCGTGGCGACGTCGCACGACACGTAAATCAACCTAGCCGCGGTCACCTTCACCACGGCGGCGAGTGCGCCTGGCGACAGCCCGGTCCTGGGCGGATCGACGATGACCACGTCGGCCACGCGCGGGCCGATCTCCTCCACCGCGGCGCGAAGTGCCGTCACCTGCCCTTCGGCCTTCGACGCGTTCACGACCAGATCCTCGGACGCGGTCGCGTCGCCTTCGACCGCCACGACAGCCGCTCGACGAACCGTTGCGGCCGCCACCGAAAACAGTCCGACGCCGGCGTACAGATCGAGCAGCGTCGCATCCATCGGCACCTGCCCGGACACGTGCGCGACGAGGTCGCGCAGCAGGAAACGGTTACCCTGGAAGAACGCGAGGACATGGCGACGCAGCTTCAGCGCGGCGTCGCCGATCGTCAGCGTGTCAGTGACGTAGGGCCCCGGTGTCAGGCCTTTTGTCGACATGAGTTGCTCGGCCACGCGCCGGTCGAGCGGCGCCAGCGACTCGACGTCGACGACGCGTTCGCTTCCGTCGACGTTCTCCGACAGCTCGATTTCCCGCACGGTCTCGGCGCCGGCGGAGACGACCGCGGCCATCAGGCGATCGAGCGTGTCCAGGGTCGCCGGAAGCAGTTGACGAGTCGCGCGGGCGTCGCACAGATCGTGGGTGCCCTCTCTGAAGAACCCGAACCGCGATCCGCGGACGTGCAGCCGCGCCCGCATGCGGTAGCCGTCCTCCGGAGAGCCCGCGACGATGACGGGAGCCGGCAACTCGATGCGTCCGATGCGCGTGAACGCGTCGGCGATCACCTGACTCTTGATCGCCAGCTGACGCGGATAGGCGATGTGGCTGTAGAGACAGCCGCCACACAGTGGATCGCCGGACGGCTCGCGGCGATCCGGCGACGGCTCGTCGATCGCGACCGTCCCGGCGTGCGCGACGCCTTTCTGCACGCGCACCACTCGCGCCTGGACACGCTCACCGGGAATCGCGCCAGACACGAGCACGACGCGGCCGTCGTGACGCGCGATCATCGCGCCGCCGGCCGCGGGCTTTTCGACGATGAGCGGGAGGATGTCGCCGGGCTTCAGCATGGTGTCACACGAACGTGATGACCGGCAGCCTGATGCGGTCGCGCACCAGCCGGTCGAGCGCGGCGGCTTGCGCCCGCACGAATGCGTCAGGCGTCATCCCGCCGCGAAACCCCGCCAGATCGGATTCGGCTTCACGCATCATCGCCGCTCGCGTGATTTCATCCAGCGCCGCGCGCGCCTGCTGCACGAGTTCTGCATCGAGGGCCAGGAGACGATCCAGTAGCGCCTGACGCGCCTCGCCACGTAGCCCGCCGGATTTCGACCGTGCGGCATCGAGTTCTGCGGCCACGCGATCGATCAGCGCGTCGAAGGCGTCACCGAGGGATCCACTCACGCGCGCGGCCGTCAGCAGCCGGACGACGCGCTCCAGGTGTGCGGGCAACGAGGTCGCCGTATTGCGGATCGTGGACTGCGGACTGTGGATAGACGACGCCGAGCCGGACGCCATGCCAACCGCGCGTCGCCATTGGTCGAACACGTCGAGGACATCCGCGTCGCAGAAATCGATCTTCACCGGCCGGCGGCGTGGGCCCTTGCGGTAGTAACGCTCGAAGTAGCGATCGATGCCCGCCAGCGCGACTTTGAGCGGCACGCCTTGCGCCGCCCAGTCGGACACGACCTCGAACGAAGGCCCGACGACCCGAATCAGATGGCCGTCGTTCTTGCGCGTCAGGTAGGTTTCGATCTCCCGGCAGTACTCGTCTACGGCTTCTGGTTCCGTTCCCACACGATTCTCAATCCGTGGAGCGTCAGATCACCGTCGACGTGCTGGATCAGGTCGGTCTCAGGCGCGATCACGTCGGCCAGGCCGCCGGTCGCCACGCAGATCGCATTCCCGCCCAACTCGTCGCTCATGCGCTTCACCAGTCCCTCGACCATCCCGACGTATCCCCAGAACAGCCCCGACTCCATCGCACCGACCGTCGTCCGGCCGACCACACGCGCGGGCTTGCGGACATCGATGCGGGGTAGCCGCGCCGCCCGCTGGAACAATGCCTCCGCCGAGATCTGCACACCCGGACAAATCGCACCGCCGAGGTATTCGCCCTTCGCCGAGATCGCATCCAGCGTCGTCGCGGTTCCGAAATCGACGACGATCATCGGCGTGCCGAGTCCTGTGCCGAACTTGTCCATCGCGGCCACCGCATTCACGATGCGATCGGCGCCGACCTCGGACGGGTTCTCGTAGAGGATCGGCATCAGCGTGTTGACGCCAGGCTCGACGATCAGCGCAGCGATGCCGAAGTACCGCAGCACCATCGCACGAAACGTTCCGGTCAGCGGCGGGACAACCGACCCGAGGATCACGCCGCTGATCTTCGAGTGCTCGATCTTGCTGTGCGCGAACAGGCCTTCGACCAGCAGACCAAGTTCGTCCGACGTGCGCTCGCGCAGCGTCTGCAGCCGCCAGCTCTGAATGAGCGTGGCGCCGTCAAAGACACCCAGCACGATGTTGGAGTTGCCGACGTCAATCGCTAGCAGCATAAGAACACACCACGGCGGACACGGAGGAGAAGACTAGCTCTGTTTTCCGTATCCCCAGTGTCCCCCGTGGTGGAGCGTTTCAAATCCATACGACCTCACCCGACACGATCCGCTCCACGCGGTCATCAATCCGCACCAGCAGCGCCCCAAGGTCATCGATGCCGACGGTCACGCCCGTCGAGGCGCCGGCGTTGGTGGTCCACTCGACGCGCGCGCCGGACGCTGCGGGCGCGAGGCGTCGCCACGCGTCGAGAATAGCATCGAACCGGCCGGCGAGCAGATCCTCGTAGCGGCGCGAGAGTGCGACCAGCGTCTCCGCGAGCAGATGATGCCGACCGATCGTGCGCCCAAGTTCGGATTCGAGCGACGTCGCCCGATCGCGCAGCTCCGGCGGAAACGCCTGCGTCTGCACGTTGATCCCATAGCCGACCACCACCGTGTCCGAACGGTCGCCCGCGCCTGACGACTCGGCGAGGATGCCGCCGAGTTTTCGTCGGGAGACCTGAAGGTCGTTCGGCCATTTCAGATCGACGCGGAGTCCGGTGGCCTGCTCGATGCCCTCCGCGAGCGCGACACCCACTGCCAGCGTCAGCAGCGTCGTCGCGCGTGCGGGGTCGGTCCGCGCGGTGGCCGGCGCGAGCACGACTGAGACGTACAGCCCAAAGCCCGCCGGAGAAAACCACGTGTGGCCTCGGCGGCCGCGGCCGGAGGTTTGCTGATCGGCGACAACAACCAGGCCTTCGGAGCGCTCGGCTAAAGCCTTCGCGCGACGTTCAGCAGCCATGTCATTGGTCGATCCAATCGTCTCGAAAAAGAGGACGGTCGACGCGAGGCGTCCCAGGCGCGGCCGTGCGCGCTCAATCGCGGCGGCGAGATCGTCAGGCAGGGTCACAGCGCAAGTGGCGCAAGGCTTCAGCCTTGCGGAATCGGCTCGTATCCGACGACGAGGATCTCGCGCGGCTCGCCGGCGGTAGCCTCGAACGCCTGCACGCGCAGCGCGGCGCGCAGATCCGCTTCGACGATCGGCAGCAGCGCAATCGCGTCGGCCTCCGCCTTCACGGTCACCTTCGTGATCGGCACCTTCAGCGGCTGCTTCGCTTCCGATCGCTGTTTGCGCACTTCGAAGAGGACCTCGGTCGCCCACGTGTACGAGCGCTCGTCTGCCTGCGCCGTTTCCAGCGTGTTGTCCGCAAGCAGCTGCGTCAGCTCCTCCGCCTCTGGCCAGGCGGCCTGATGGATCGAACCCTCGCGCCACCACGACCAGACTTCTTCGGTGACAAACGGAAGGAACGGCGCGAAGAGCCGCAGCATCACCGACAGCGCGGCGGTCAGTGCCGCGTTGGCCGACCCGGCGCCGGCCGCGTCCTGGTCACCGTACCGGCGGCCCTTCACCAGCTCGAGGTAGTCGTCGCAAAAGCCCCAGAAGAATGTTTCCGTCCGCTGCAACACGCGCGCGTAGTCGTAGGCCTCGAACGCCGCGGTCACGTCGGTGACCAGCGCCGCCAGATTCCGGATCATCGCGCAATCGACTGCGGCGGTAATGTCGCGGGGCCAGGCTTCGGAAGCCGTTCCCGACAAAGACTGGCCCCGACCGTCGGACAACGCGAACTTCGACGCGTTGAGGATCTTGATTGCCAGCCGCCGGCCGACCTTCATCTGACCGGGATCAAATGTCGTGTCAGTGCCCGGACGCCCGCTGGCCGCCCAATACCGCACGCCGTCAGACCCGTGCTCCTCGAGGAGCGCGAGCGGCGTCACGACGTTGCCTTTTGACTTCGACATTTTCTTACGGTCGGGATCGAGCACCCAGCCGGAAATCGCGGCGTGCGTCCACGGCAGCGAGTCGTGCTCGAGGTGCGCGCGCAGCACCGAGTCGAACAGCCAGGTGCGGATGATGTCGTGCGCCTGCGGGCGGAGGTCCATCGGGAACGTGATTCCGAACAGCTCCGGATCGTCAGGCCAGCCGCAGATGATCTGCGGCGTCAGCGACGAGGTCGCCCACGTGTCCATCACGTCGGGATCGCCGACGAATCCGCCAGGCACGCCGCGCTGATCCGCGCGATAGCCGGTCGGCACGTCGGTCGAGGGATCCGACGGTAACTGATCCTCACGCGCGGGAATCGGGTGGTCGTAATCCGCCTGGCCGTTCGCGGTCAGCGGATACCAGACCGGAAACGGCACGCCGAAAAACCGCTGACGGCTGACGCACCAGTCACCGTTCAAGCCGTTGGCCCAGTTCTCGAAGCGCGTTTCCATGTATTCCGGATGCCACTGCAGTTCGCGGCCGCGCGCGATCAGCGCCTCGCGAAATTCGATCGTCTTGAAAAACCACTGCCGACTCGTGATGATCTCGAGCGGGCGGTCGCCCTTTTCGAAGAACTTCACGGCGTGCGTGATCGGCCGCGGTTCGCCGACCAGGTCGCCGCTCTCGCGCAGCTGCTCGACGATCTTCACGCGCGCCTTGGCCGCCGACAGACCCGTGAGGTCGGCGTAGTGGCGCTGCGCGCGGTCGGCATCGATCGATTCCCACCCGGCCGCGCCCCACGAGACGTCCTTGAGCGTGCCGTCGGTCCGAATCACGGCGCGCACCGGCAGGCTCAGCTCGCGCCACCAGGTGACGTCGGTGACGTCGCCGAACGTGCAAATCATCGCGATGCCGCTGCCCTTGTCAGGATCCGCCAGCGGATGCGCCCGCACTGGCACGCGCACGCCGAACAGTGGCGTCTCAACCTCTTTTCCAAACAGCGCCTGATACCGCGCATCGTCCGGATGCGCGACGAGCGCGACGCAGGCCGGGATCAGCTCGGGACGGGTGGTGTCGATCTCGATGAACGCACTCGCAGAACTGAAGTTCTGCGCCACATCAGAGTCCTGCGCCGCATCAGCGTTCTGCCCCACTCCCGCAAGTCTGAACGTGATGCGGTGATACGCGCCAGGCATCTCGCGGTCTTCGAGCTCGGCTTGCGCAACGGCGGTCTTGAAGTCGATGTCCCACAGCGTGGGCGCCTCGAGCTGATAGGCGCGGCTGCGCGCCAACAGTCTGAGGAACGCGAGCTGCGACACGCGCTGCGATCGCTTGCTGATCGTCGCGTAGGTCATCGACCAGTCCACCGACAGGCCGAGCGTCTTCCACAGCTGCTCGAAGATTTTTTCGTCCTCGGTCGTCAGCCGCGCGCAGAGCTCGATGAAGTTCGGCCGCGAGACGGAGATCGGCGGCTTGGCCGGCTGCTCAGGCGGCGTGAACGACGGATCGTAGGGCAGCGACGGATCGCAGCGCACGCCGTAGTAGTTCTGCACGCGACGTTCGGTGGGCAGGCCGTTGTCGTCCCATCCCATCGGGTAGAACACCGCCTTGCCACGCATGCGCTGGAACCGCGCGATGAGGTCGGTGTGCGTGTACGAAAACACGTGGCCGACGTGCAGCGATCCACTGACCGTCGGCGGCGGCGTGTCGATCGAAAAGACATCGGCGCGGCTGGCCGGGCGCACAAACCGGTAGACACCGGACTCCTCCCACCGGGGCATCCACTTCGCTTCGAGACCTTCGAGGGCCGGCTTTTCAGGAAACTGCAGACGCGCGGGGTCGAGGCGCGTCAACTTCGTCGACGATGGCATCCCAAGATCGTACACGGAAATTGGCAACTCGTGCCAATATCGCTCGCACCTATGACGCATATCCGATGCGGCGCCGCCTCCTGTGTTGCCTGGGCGCTTCTCTGGGCATTCGCGCCCGCGGCCGCCGCGCAGACCGCTCTTGCTGGCGACAGCCTGAAGGTCGTGATGTGCGGCACATCGGGCCCTCTCGCGGTCAAGGATCGGGCCAAGCCGTGCGTGGCCGTGCAGGCCGGCGGCGCGCTCTATTTCGTCGACATCGGTCCCGAGGCGACCGAGAACCTGATGCTCTGGCGGCTGCCGCTGGCGACCGCGCGCGCGGTGTTCATCACGCACTTGCATTCCGATCACATCGGCGGGCTCGGCGAATTCAACATGCAGAGCTGGGTCGCGGGACGCTCTGCGCCGCTGGCCGTGATCGGCCCCGCGGGCGTAGACAAACTGGCGGCCGGATTCAATCTTGCCTACGAAGCGGACCACGCCTTCCGCCGGGCTCATCACGAACATGGCGAGGTGACGCTTCCGACGGAGGCAGGTCTGCTCCACGCCACGATCGTGTCGATGCGTGCAGCTTCTCAGTCATTGCCGCATCGCACGTCTGCCTGGTCGGACGGGGGCATGACGGTCACAGCCATTGAGGTCGATCACAGCCCGGTGTCGCCGGCGTTCGCGTACCGCTTCGACTACAAAGGCCGATCGGTGGTCATCAGCGGCGATACGCGGAAGTTTCCGCCGCTGGCCGAGGCAGCCAAGGGCGCCGACGTGCTGATTCACGAGGCGCAGAACAGCGACATGACGCGGCAGATATCGCAGGCGCTCTCCGGCTCGGGCCAGCCCCGGCTGGCGTCCATCATGACCGACACGTTGAGCTATCACACGACACCGGTGGAGGCGGCGGAGATCGCGAAGGCGGCCGGTGTGAAAGCGCTGGTCCTGTACCACCTGACGCAGGCCGGCCTTCCGTTCTTCACGCCCGAGGCGTTCACGCGCGGAGTCGAGGCGGTCGGATTCGGCGATTGGCGTCTCGCCAGGGACGGCATGACCATCGAACTCCCGGTCGGCAGCACCGAGATCCGCTTCGGCCAGTTCTAGAGGCTGTTTCAGTTCGCGGAGCGCGAAGGCTTCAGCCGAGCGGCTTGTGCTCCCGCGCCACCAGCACGGGACCGCACGCGTCCGGCGTCAGGTTGAACGGCACGGCGGGCGCAGCGGCAGCGGGCGTCAACGTCCCCAGCGTCAGACGAATGATGCGCGCCATGGCCGCCGGCTGGTCGTGCTGGACGTAGTGATGGCCGCAGGGCATCAGCCAGTACGCGCCGAAGACGGGTCGCGCACCCAACGCGGTGGTGAAAACGTAGTCGGCGACGCGGACCGGCGCGACCATGTCGTGGACGCCCCACATGATCGTTGCCGGAATCGTGCTGCGCGCGAGCGTCTGCAGGAAGCCGGCTTCCATCTGCTTGCGCTCGTTCAGGTACTGAATCGTCGCGGGAATGACCTCGACGCCCGACTGGTAGCCGAACAACGACGCCAGCGCGCGCACCTCCGGGTCGTCCGGCTTCAGTGGCGGCGTGTAGTTGGACTGCCCAAGCCCGCCCGCCAGCAGATTCGCGTTCACGTTCTTCACCGCGGCCGCGCTGGTCGCCGGATCCAGCATCCGCTTCTGGAACTCCGTGAGATTGGCCAGTGGCAAGTACATGTTGCCGTTGGTGAGGAACTGATGGGTGATCAGGAATGTCGGCGCGCTCGCGGCCTGCACGAGCTGGAGGAAGTTCAAGGCGACGCTGTCGCCGCGGTCGTGCGACAGCAGGACGAACTGCGGCAGCGGCACGACGCGCGTCACGAAATGCCAGACCAGCTGGGCATCGTCGCCGAGCGTGTACCGGTAGCCGGCCGACGGTTTGTCGGAGAGGCCGTAGCCGGGAAAGTCGAGCATGCAGGATCGGTAATCGGGTTCCAGTTCGCGCGCCAGCAGCCTGAAGTCGAAACTGCTCGTCGGGAACCCGTGCAGCATCAGCACGGTGGGCTTCGAGCTGTCGCCGATGCACGTGTAGAAGATCTGGACCTTCCGGCCCTGATTCTCGGGAAGCGATGACGTCCAGGTGAAGTACGACCCTGATGTCCGCCACTGCTCCGCCAGATCGGGCAACAGCGTCTGCGCGGAGAGCGCCGGCGCGCTCATCAGCAGGAACAGGAGAGCGAATCGGCGTCGCATGACTGACTTACCTGATGGACGCCTTGATGTGCGCAATCTCCTCGCGGACGAGTTGATCGGCGATCTTCGCGGTGGTTTCGGCGACGGCTTCGCGGAACACGACCGTATCGGACAGGCGTTCCAAAACGCGGCGCGTGACGTCCTCGATCAGTTCTTCGCTGACCGCGGCGGACTGGGGCACGCCGGCCGGCCAGAGGCCCGCGGCAGCCGCATCCGGATCGGCGTGCTCGGCCGCGAGGAGCGCCGCAAACGCATCTGCCAACGCGGGCAGTGGCGGCGGGTTCGGCTCGGCTGCGTGAGCCACCGCCACGACCGGTTCGGGCTCGCCGGCGACGACGTAGTTGATCTCGGGCGCAAACGGCGGCGACGGGTGCCGGGACGCAATCGGGGCGTCCGGTACCGCCGGTGCGTACGACAGCGGGAAGTCCTCCACCGGCGCGACGTCGACCGGAGGCGCGGGCAGATCCCACGGCTCCGCGTTTGCGCCCTCGCCCTTCGTGCCGAACCAGTCGATGTTGGTGTCGATCTCGAACGGTACGGGCGGTTTGGGCTCGGCCACCGACCTGGCCGGCGCCGGGGTCTGCCCGGCCGGCGACGACATGGTCGAGAACGCCGCATCGAGCCGGTCGAAGTAGTCGTTGAGTTCGGTGCGTGGCGCCGGTGCTGTCGCCGCGGCGGCGATAGGCTGATCGGCAAGCGGGTGGGCCGGACGCTGCTGAGCGAGAAACGGCGTCGCCGGACGCTGCTGCTCATTCAGCGGCGACGCCCAGACGCTGTCCGACGCCGATGGGAGCGCGAGGTCGGCGGCGTCGCTGTCGGACCGCGGGACATTTAATCCTGGCGCGTCAGGGCCGTGATGGCCTCGGGCCAGTAGTTCCTTGACGCGGCTGATCACCAGTTGCGGCTCGAACGGCTTGGCCAGCACACCGTCGCAGCCGGCTTCGTTCGCGCGGGCCTGATCGACCGGCTCGAAGGCGCCCGTCAGCAGGACGACCGGAATGTGCGACAGCCGTGGTGACTGACGGATGTAGCGGGCCACCTCGTAGCCGTTTTTGCCGGGCATGCCGATGTCGGCGAGGACGATGTCGGGGGGAGACGCCTCCATGCGTTCGATCGCCTGATCGCCGTCGCTGACGGCGATCACCGTCACGTCTTCGTCCGCGAACGTCAGCTCGATGACGCGCTGGATCGTGACGCTGTCGTCAGCCCGGAGGAGGGTGTACGGCACGTTCAGCTTATCGGTATGTCAGACTTCAAACTTCAGACTCGAGAGTTGAGACCTCCCGGCGCTTCAGACCCGGGTTCTGACATTTCCGCTGATGAACTCGATGATGTCCTGCATCGGGGTGCCCGGAAGAAAGATGCCTTTGACGCCGATCGCCTTCAGCTTGGGGATATCGACGTCCGGAATGATGCCCCCGATCACCACCAGCACATCGTCCAACCCCTTCTCTTTCAGGAGCTCCATCAGACGCGGGGCGATGTGGTTGTGGGCGCCGGACAGAATCGACAGCCCAATGCAGTCGGCGTCCTCCTGCAGGGCGGCGGAGGCGATCATCTCGGGCGTCTGGCGCAGGCCGGTGTAGATGACCTCCATGCCCGCATCGCGCAGCGCGCGCGCGATGACCTTGGCGCCGCGGTCGTGGCCATCGAGGCCGGGCTTGGCGATGACGACTCTAAGCTTTCTCATGCAGGGCTCAGCTATATGATCGGAACTTCTTCGTATTCGCCCCACACCTCGCGGAGCGCGTCGCACATCTCCCCCACCGTCGCGTAGGCACGGACGGCATCGAGAATCAGCGGCATCAGGTTCTGCGGTGTGCGCGCGGCGGACCGCAACCGATCGAGCGATCGCGTCACCGCGTCGTGGCTGCGCGTCTTGCGAAGCGCCTCGAGCTTGGCGAGCTGGATCGCCGACGCGGACTCGTCGATGTAGAGGATCTCGATCGGCGGGTCGTCCTGCTGCACGAACGCGTTGACGCCGACCATGATCTTCTCGCGGCGCTCGAACGCCTGCTGGAAACGGTATGAGCTCTCAGCGATTTCCGTCTGCGGGAACCCGCGCTCGATCGCGTCCACCATCCCGCCCATGTTGTCGATCGTGGCGAAGTACGCCAACGCACCGTCTTCCATGTCCCGGGTGAGTTTCTCGACAAAGTACGATCCGCCCAGCGGGTCGACCACGTTCGTCACCCCACTCTCGTGCGCGATGATCTGCTGCGTCCGCAGCGCGAGTGTGGCGGCCTCGGCGGTCGGCAGCGCGAGCGCCTCGTCAAGCGAGTTGGTGTGCAGCGAGTTGGTCCCGCCGAGCACGGCCGACAGCGCCTGCAGCGCCGTGCGCACGACGTTGTTGTACGGCTGCTGCGCGGTGAGCGAGACGCCGGCGGTCTGGCTGTGAAACCGCAGTTTCCAGGACCGCTCGCTCTTCGCGCCAAAGCGGTTGCGCATGGCCTCCGCCCAGATCTTCCTCGCAGCGCGATACTTCGCGATCTCCTCAAAGAAGTCGCTGTGGGCGTTGAAGAAGAAGGACATCTGGGGCACGAACGCGTCCACGTCCAACCCCGCGTCGACGCCCCATTGCACGTACTCGAGGCCGTCCCGCAGCGTGAACGCCAACTCCTGCAGCGCCGTCGATCCCGCTTCGCGAATGTGGTACCCGCTGACCGAGATCGTGTTCCACTTCGGCACTTCGGTGGCGCAGAACGCGAACACGTCGGTGATCAGCCGCATCGATGGCCGCGGAGGAAAAATGTATTCCTTCTGCGCGATGAATTCCTTCAGGATGTCGTTCTGAATCGTCCCTGAGATTTTCTTCCAGTCGGCGCCCTGTCTCTCGGCGACGACCAGGTACATCGCAAAGATCATCGCCGCCGGCGAGTTGATCGTCATCGACGTCGTGATATCGCCCAGGCTGATGCCGTCGAACAGTATCTCCATGTCGGCGAGCGACATGATGCTGACGCCACACTTCCCCACCTCGCCGAGCGACAGCTCGTGGTCGGGATCGCGACCCATCAGCGTCGGAAGGTCGAAGGCGACGCTGAGCCCCGTCCCGCCGGCCTTGAGCAGCGTCTTGTAGCGCGCGTTGGTGTCTGCCGGCGTCCCGAACCCCGCAAACTGCCGCATCGTCCAGAGCTTGCCGCGGTAGCCGGTCGGGTGGATGCCGCGCGTGTACGGAAACACGCCGGGGTTGTTGACGTCGCGCGCGTAGTCGATGCCTTCGACGTCTTCCGCCGTGTAGAGGCGATCGATGGGACGGCCGGAAATGGTCGTAAAACTGGCGGCCCGCTCGGGGGACTTCTTCAGCGCCGGCTCGAGCGTAGCCTGCTGCCACCGCGCCTTGCCGCTCTCGGCCACCGTTTTCATTCCACAGGCATTATACTTTCGACGAGGAGAGTCATGGCGGCCACCCACGGATCGATCTTCAACGCGATGCTGCAGGAATTCGACGGAGCCGCCCGTATCCTCAACCTCGAGCCGGGCATCTGGAAAATCCTCACTCACCCCAAACGCCAGATCACGGTGTCCTGTCCGATCCAGATGGACAATGGCGAAATCGAGGTATTCACCGGATACCGCGTGCAATACAACATCACGCTGGGGCCGGCCAAGGGCGGCATCCGCTATCACCCGGGCGTCACGCTCGATGAGGTGACGGCGCTCGCCGCCTGGATGACCTGGAAATGCGCGGTCGCACACATTCCGTTTGGTGGCGGCAAGGGCGGCGTGATCTGCGACCCGACGAAGATGTCGAAGCGCGAGATCGAAGCGCTGACGCGCCGCTACATCGCCGAGATCGTGGACGCCATCGGTCCAGAGAAGGACGTCCCGGCGCCCGACGTCAACACGGACGCGCAGATCATGGCGTGGGTCATGGACACCTACTCCATGCACGTCGGCCACACCTCGACGGCCGTCGTCACCGGCAAGCCGGTCGAGATGGGCGGCTCTCTCGGACGCCGCGAGGCGACCGGCCGCGGGGTGATGATCGCCGCGCGCGAATCGGCACAACACGTCGGCTTCGACATCAAAGGCGCGAAGGTCGCGGTGCAGGGCTTCGGCAACGTCGGCTCGATTTCAGCGCAGTTGCTGGCCTCGGAAGTCAAGGCGACGATTGTCGCCGTCACCGACTGGAAGGGCGGCATCTTCAACGCCAAGGGGCTGGACATCCCCGCGCTGCTCGACTACGTGAAGCAGCACAAGACGGTCGACGGCTTCACCGGCGCCGAACCGCTCTCCAACGCCGACCTCTTCACCCTCGACGTCGACATCCTGATTCCCGCCGCCCTCGAAAACCAGATCACGATTGAGAACGCGCCGGCAATCAAAGCAAAGGTCATCGTCGAAGGCGCGAACGGACCGACGACACCAGACGCGCACAAGTATCTGCACGAACACGGCGTCTTCGTCGTACCCGATATCCTGGCCAACAGCTCCGGTGTCACCACGTCGTACTTTGAATGGGTGCAGGATCGCTACGGCTATTTCTGGACCGAGAAGGAAGTCAACGAGCGGCTCGAAGCGAAGATGTGCGAGGCGTTCAACGCGGTGCTGCAAACGGCGCTGAAGTACAAAGTCGACATGCGCACGGCAGCCTACATCGTCGCGATCGGCCGAGTCGCAACTGTCACGCGGATGCGCGGCATGTACGCCTGACCACTCTGCCCTCTAGAAAATGACCCGGAACGCGAGCCGCTCCATCGCCTCGCGTCCTCCGCTGGTCGCCGTCACCTCGATGGCGTATGCGCCCGGCGCCAGGCCGGCCAGGGGCAAATCGATCGCGTGGTCAATGGACGCTGCGGAAGCGACGTCGAGCGCCCGCATCGTATGCCCCATCTGATCCAATAGCTTCGCAGAGACGGCCGGGGCCGCACCGGCGTCACCATACGCCGTGAAACGGATCAACAGGCGCTCGGTCCGGCTGAACTCGCGGGACGCCACCGGCGCGGCAGCCCCGGCATCGAGCGCCCGGAATTCGCGGGCGTTGCGCGCGCGCAGCACTCCCAGTGATCCGATCGCGACCTCACCCTTCAGATCGCGCACCGACAGCTCGCGCACGTCCTCTTCGATAACCGTGGATGCCACGTCCTGAATCGACATGCGCACACGCAGGCGTCCAGGTGGCATGTCGAACACGACGCGAATCGTCGCCGGAGGTTCGTCGATCGCCGCGGGACCGGTGGGCGCGACGGGGCCATCGAACAGCATCGTCCCATCTGACGACCGCGCCTGAAACACCAGTTTCGACACGGCGCGGCGCACACGATCGCCGGGCACGCGCGCCGCCGGCTCCCAGACAAACGTCACGCGCGTCCTGCCGCCCTCACCGCGCGACACGCCAAACCATGGCCGGATCAGCAGGCTGGCGTGCGGCGCCGGTTCGAGCGGGACGACCGGCTTGGGTTCGTTGGCCCTGGCGATCATCGCGGTCCGCAGGGCTTCGTCTGGCGATGCGGTCCAGTACACTGTCCGCGCCCGCGCGCTGACGCCGGCGCGCTTCACCCGCACCTGCAGCTCACGAAACTCCCCATCGTCGGGATGCGGGGGCCGGAACGAGACGAGATAGTAGGCGCTGGAGTCGGCGGCGATGCCGCGCAAGCCGGGCTCGGCGTCGAAAGCGATTGCACGGCCATCGGTGTCTTCCGCGAGGCGCCGCAGCCCTTCGGCCGCCGGGTCATCGACGATGGCCTCACGCGGATCGAACGGGTACACGGCGACGTTGGACCGGCTGGCCGATCGAATGATCGTGTCGAGCGTCGGCAAAGGGGCCTGACCGCGGCGATGATCCGCGCGGCCCATGCTCTCGGTGGCGACAATCAGGGTCTTGCGGCGATCGGTGAGGCTTCCCAGATGCACAGCGAGCGCATTGATGGCCGAGAGCACCACCTGCGCGCGCGCCGCATCGATACGCGATGGCATGGCGGCGATGTAGTCGCGCTCGTAGGCATTCCGAGGCGCGTAGTCGTCCCTGCGGCCGTCGAAGCTTGCGATCGCGCGGCGCGCCGCATCGCGATCGCGGGTGAGCCGGATCGCGAGAATCGAGTCGAGCGGCTTCATCACCACGACCAGGTCGCGCGGCGAGACGTCTCGATCGACGAAACGGGTCAGCACCTCGCGGACCCGCTCGGTCTCGGCGCCGCCGGCCACGTGATACTCGTCCAGGAAGATGGCAAACAGCCGCGACTCGTCCTGACCGGCCGCAAGCCGTTCATCGTCGGCCGTCTGGATCACGCGCGACGGTTCAGTCTGCGATCCACTGCCGACCCGCACCATGCGCGCGGATTCAATCGGCAGCGGCGTGACGCCCTCCCGCAAGTCGAAGTCCGACGGCTCGAGGTCGGTGACAGGACGGCCGTTCGCGTCAGTGGCCGCAACGTCGATCGTCACGAGACGCGACGATATTGCGGATTGTGGATTGGGGATTGCGGATGGCGACGGCGGGACTGTGGGCGGTGACGCGGGGATTGCGGATTGCAGCGCGACCAGACATGCCGCCGCGACGAGGCGCATGGCGTCAGCCCGTAATGCGGAAAGCGACCAGTTCCGCAGCGGCGCCGTCCTGGTCACCCATTTTGATTTGCACCACGTACTCGCCAGGCGGCAGTGAGGCGAGCGGACAATCGATCTGCTGGTCGCCAGGCGTGGGCGCCGGCTCCGCCTTCAGCTCGCTCATCGACTGACCTGCGCGGTTCAACAGACGCACATTCAGCGCCGGAGTCGTGCCGCCAGGCCCGTAGGTCGGCACGCGGATCAGCAGATGTTCGATCCGGCTGAATTCTCGGCCCGCCGCGGGTACGGCGGCGCCATCGGCCTTCAGTTGCTGGAATTCCCTCGCCGTGCGCGCGCGCAGGATCGACGCGGTGCCCAGCATCGGCTGCGCCGAGGTGAGGTCGGGCACACTGATCTCGCGCGTTTCCGTATCCAGCACCTGCGACGCCGATCCTTCAACGGACACACGCAACTGCATCCTCCCCGGCTGCACGTCGAACGTGATGCGCGACGGCGCGCGATTCGCGGCGGCTGGCGCCGTGCCCGTCGCAGGCGCGGCCGATGCCGCGGCCAGATCGGGTACGCGGCCGCGGAAGTACGGCGAGCCATCGGGGGCGACCGCCGTCAGCGACACGCGGGACGGCTCCTCGCGCGGACGGTCGCCCGGCAACTTCGGCAACGGCTCCCAAACGAACGTGATGCGCGTCTTGCCGTTCTCGCCGCGTGACATTCCGACCCACGAGCGCATGACGCTCGCGCTCGAGGGACGAGACACAGCGGCGCTGAGCGCGGCTTCGAACGGTTTGGGTAACGCGGGTGTCTTCGGCGCCGTGGCCCGCTTGACCTCTTCCTGATTCAGCGCCCAGTACCCTTTGCGCGATCGCACCTGCACGCCTGGCCGTTTGACCCGCACCTTGATTTCGTGGAACTTGCCGTCAGACGGCGTCTGCAGCGAGTTGTAGCCGATCAGGTAGTACGCGCTCGAGTCGCGCGTGATCTGTTTCATCCCGGCGGCAATATCGTTGCGGTTGACGATGGCGCGGCCGTCGGTGTTCTCGGCCAGCAGGCGCAGCGTGTCCATCGTCGACTGCAGATACTTCGAGTCGGTCTGGAAGCCGACGCCTTCGTTGATGTCGAACTCGAAGCCCGGCAGCCCGCGCGGATCGACCGCGTAGATCGCCACGTTATTCCGGTTGGCGGTGTCGTAGACCTCGCGCAGGTCCGAGTCCATGTCGAGACCGGCTGACCACTGGGCGCGATCTTCGTTGATGTTGTTCACGCCGGCCTGCGGGTCCCCCGCTGATGGATTGCCGAGGCCCGGCATCTGCGCGTCGGCGCTGCGCATCTGGGGCGGGAGGAGGCTGGTGTAGCCCTCGCTGACGAGAATCAGGGACTTGCGCCCTTCCTTCAGCGAACCCATGTGGATGATCAGCGCCTTCAGCGCCGACAACGACACCTGGTTGCGAATCTTCTCGACCGTATCGGCCGGATAGTGCGCGTAGGTTTCTTCGAACTGATTTTTGGCCTGGTATTCGTACTTGCGGCCGAGGAATTGACTCAGGCCGCGCGCCACCGCCGAGTGGTTGCGCGTCATGCGAACGGACGCCGTCGCTTCGAGCGGATACATCAGGCCGACCATGTCGGACGGCCCGATCTGCGTCTCGATGAACTGCATCAACTGGCCGCGCACGGCCATGCTCGCACCGCGGCGCACATGGTAGTCGTCCAGGAAGATCGCGAACAGACGGACGTCGTCTCGCGCCGCTTCGGATTCCTCGTCGTAGTCGTTGCGGATCTCCTTCGGCGGCTCCTTGATCGAATCCGTGCGTCCGCCGTCGAGCTTGATGAGTTTGAACGTGTCGATCTTCTGGGGCTTGCCGTCTTCGGAGACGTCGAAGTCGGCGGGCTGCAGATCGCCGACCGGGTTACCGTTCTTGTCCGAGATGATCACGTCGACGCGGACGTAGTTGATGCCCGCGCGGAAGACAGGAGGCTGCGTCGCGGGATCCGCAGGCGGCGTTTGCGCCGGCTGCTGCCCGGCGGGCTTCGCGGGTTGGGCCGCCTGTTCGGCTGCGCCGTTCGTTCCGAGGGCGAGCAACATCGCGGCGCCGGCAGCAACGAACGTGCGCATCCGCATGACCAATCTTAGAACTAATCTTCAGGCGTGGCGCAGGACTTCAGTCCTGCGTGTGCTATCGCACCACCCGGAAGGCGATGTATTGCTGGGCCGTCTCGTCACCCGACCGCGCCGTGAACTCAATCACGTAGTCGGCAGGCCCCAGATTGCCGAGAGCCAGTCGCAGTTCGCAGGCGCCCGCGCCAGGCGTCACCGGGAGATCAGTCAACGGCTGCCCGCGGCCGTTCAGTAGGCGTCCGGAGACAGCCGGCGTCCGCTGCGTCTCGGCGCGGACCACCAGCGTGTCCGTGCGATGGAATTCGCGACGGCTGGCCGGGTCACCCACCACCCGCCCTCGCGCCACGGCGATCGTCGGTGCCGCCAGCAGCGGAGCGGGCGCCACGTCGGCAGGACGCGGCATGTTCACGCGGCGCCGGCCGTCGGATGGCTCGTCGGCGTCTGGCCGCAGCGAGTCGGCGAGCCGATCAACGGCGGTCTGCACCGCCGCCGGCACGGGCGTCAGCACTGGCACCGCCCCCGTGCTGTTTTCGCCGCGCGTGAATGCCCAGTATCCGGTGCGGGCGAAGACCGTCGCGCGAGGCCGCTTCACGCGCACGCTGACCTTGTGGAACTTGCCGTCATCGGGATGCGGCGACTCGTACGCGATGAGGTAGTACGCGCGCGAATCGCGGATCACCTGACCGAGCGCCGCACTCAAGTCGTTCTTCTGGACGATGGCCCGGCCGCCGGTCTCGATCGCGAGGGCTTCCATCGCGTCACGATCGCTCATCACTCCGTTCATCATCTGTCCGCTGGTCGTCCGCCCGTTGCTCATCGTCAGCCCCTTGGGGTCGACCGGATAGAACGCCACGTTGGCCCTGTTCGCGGCTTGATACAAGTCCCGCACATCGTCGACGCGCTGGGCGAAGCCCTCGCTGACAACGATGATCGTCTTGCGCCCTTGCTTGATCCCGCCCAGGTGCGTCGCCAGGCCTTCGAGCGATGACGTGACGATCTCGCGTCGGATGCGCTCGATGTTCTGCGGATACCGCAGGTGCTCCTCCTCCACCGGGTGCTTCGGCTGGTAGTCACCGCGACGGCCGTAGAACGCGCGAATCGCCTTGTTCACTTTTTCGCGGTCGCGGCTGAACGCGACATCGGTCACGGAATCGAGCGGATAAAACACGGCGACCAGATCGGTGGGCGGCAGCTGCCGGACAAATGCCAGCAGCGGCTCGATGACGCGCAGTTCACCCATGCGCTGGACGTGATAGTCGTCGAGCACGATCGCGTAGACGCGCACGTCGTCGCGCGACGCTTCGCGCTCTTCGTCCTCGTGGGTACGGATCGGCGCCAGTGTCGAGTCACCGGCGTACTCCGCCGCGCCAAGAAAGCGCACGCGATCGATCGGCACGGGCTTGCCATCGTCAAGCAATTCGAAGTCGGTGGCGGTCAGGTCGACGATCGGCTCGCCGTTCTGGTCAGAGACGATGGCATCCACTTGAACGAGGTTGGTGCCAGCGCGGAAGGTCGGCGGCTGTCGAGGCGGCCCGCCTTCGCGCGCCTGATCAGCGCGCGCTTCGGCGGGGCTTCGCGCGGCGAGCAACGCCGGGAGCGTCGACAAGAGGAGAACGGCGGAGAGCAGCCATACCCGGCGCACGATGCGTCGATGATAACATTTGGATCATGCAACCCCTGACGATCCTGGCCGAGGACGAACGTTTGCTGCGCGACAGCGTGTACGAGTTCGCAGACAAGGAAGTCCGCCCGCTGGTCCGCGAGATGGACGAGCACGCGAAGTTCTCGCCCGCGCTCATCGAAAAGC
>JANYHS010000077.1 GCA_025358945.1 Acidobacteriota bacterium | reverse complement strand
CGGCAGGCGTTCGCCGTTCAGGCCTCGCCCGCTCTCCGCGATCGAGCGCGCCTGCAACGCGAATTTGATCTCGTCATGCGCCAGATAGATCGGCGCATCCGTCAGTTGCCTGATGTAGAGAAAAGAGAAGAGCGCGAGCAGGGCGATCCCGCACGTCCGGGCGGCGTTCACAGCCAGCCGCGGCGCCAGTAGGCGAACGTGGCCAGGTACTCCCACACGATGCCGCGAATCTGCTCGAGGGTCGCACCGCCTGTGTGATCGTAGAACTGGCTCTGCGGAGGCGGCGTCGGCACGACGGTGATGGCGGGCGCTTCCCCATGCCACGTCATGACGGCCCGTCGCATGTGGTACGGCGAGCTGACGAGCAGAATCTTCGTCCAGTGATGATCGTCGAGGATCTCTTTCACAAATCGCACGTTGTCATACGTGCTCTTCGCCTTCAGTTCGAGCGCGATCGCCGACGCCGGCACGCCGCCATCGAGCGCGAGGGCGCGCATGACCTCGGCCTCACGGAACGAATAGACATACCCCGACGACAGCACCAGGTATCGCGCGTAGCCGGCTTTGTAGAGATCGATCGCCTGCTTGACGCGCTCCTGGTAGCCGCCGCCCGCCTGCCCTGACTCGCCGACCCCGCCGGCGAAGACGACGATCGCATCGGCCTGAACCGGTGGTGACGACAGCTTCAGCGGCGCGGCGCACCACCAGACGAACGTCGTCTGAAACAACAGCATGTAGACCGCGACCAGGCCGAGAACGATTTCGGTGGCGCGCCGGCGCGTCGCGCGAACCGCCCGGCGCAGGGTGTCTTCCCAGCCGGAATCAGACAGTCCCTTCGCCGCGATCGCGGTTTCGATCAAACGGGACATCGCCGCAATGCGCGCGGTCCAGCTGTTGGTGCGGGCGACGCCGATCCGCCGGTCGCGCTCAGCGGCGGTGAACGGATGAAGGTTGCGGCGGATCGCCGCGACACAGGCTTCGGGCGTGTTGGCGATCGACACGATGTCCCCGTGGTCGGCGTTGAAACGGCGGATTTCCGCGAGGTTGGTTGCCACCACCGGTATCCCCATCGCCAGATATTCGTTCAGCTTGGTTGGATAGACGTTGGCGGTGTACTCGCTGAGCGTGTATGGCACCAGGCCGACGTCAAACGCTTTGACGTAGCGCGGCACATCCGCGTGCGGCTTCTGACCGAGCAGATGGACGTTCGGCAGTTTCCGCAGCGCCGACATGTCGGCTTGCTCGGGACCGACAAGCACCAGCGACGCGTCGGGCATGCGCTGCGCGACCTCGGCCAGCAGATCGACATCCACCCACTGATGGAGTCCGCCCACGTAACCGACAATCGGCCTCGGCAGCGACACGACATCGGCCGGCAGCGACTCGTCGGATTCCCGCACACGCTCGAATCCCTCGAGGCTGACGCCGAACGGAAACAAATGCACGTGGTTGCTGAACTTGACCGCGCGCTGGCGCAGCTGCTCCGACGTCACGAACACGAGGTCCGCGTCGTGGAACAACCGCTCCTCGCTCACCGCAATGCGTTTCGCCTCCGGCGAACTCGACGCCAGATCGTCGATGCAGTAGTAGATCGTCAGCTCGCTGTCGAGACTCGTGACCAGATCCCGCGCCAGCGGCGTCGGCAGGAATGTCCAGGTGATCGGCCGGTTGAATCCGATGGCGGCCATCCAGCGGCGCAGGCTCCTCAGCAGGAGCGAACGATTTACCCATCGCGCCAGACGGGAGTATGGCAGCGGGACGATCAGCGGCGAGTAGACAAAGAGGTTGTCGCTGATCTGCCGGAAGCCTTTTGTGCTCCGCCACCAGTTGGTCAGCCGCTGGCGGACACGCGGGAGATCGCGCATCTGCGGCGGCCGGACGCCGGTGTTCTCGATGAAGAGCACACGGTGCCCCTGCGCCGCGAACGTCGACATGATCTCCTGATGGCCCTGCCAGATGAAATCCCAGTCGATGGAAGAGATGCAGAGGATGTCGACCTTGCGCTGCAGAGTATTCATGTGCGTGAAGACGCCGTTCCTTCCAGGGCTCGCCGATAGCCGTCCAGCCAGCGGCCGGCGACGGCGCCGACGGCAAAACGCGACGTCACCGTACGGCGCGCTTCGACCGCGAGCTGACGGGCGAGCGAAGGATTGTCCAGCAACGTGCGAAGCGCATCGGTCAACGCCTCGATATTACCTGGCGGCACGAGCAGTCCGTTGCGGGAATGATCCACGAACGTGTCGGTCACGCCCTCGAGACGGGACGCCACAATCGGAAGCTCTGACGCCATCGCCTCTACCAGCACCATACCCAGTCCTTCACGCAACGACGGCATCGCAAAGATGTCGACCGCTCGATAATACGCGTCGACGGCAGGTGTCGGTTCGACAAACACCAGACGGTCGCCGGCGCCGGCCTCACCCGCGCGACGCGCCATCTCGCTCGCGATATCCTGATCGACTTCGAAATAGGGTGACCGGCTTGCGCCAACAAAAATCACGCCGGTCTTCGGATGATCGCGCAACAACGTCATCCACGCGTCGAACAGGACATCGGGCGCCTTGTCGCGGGAGAAGAATCCCACGAACAGGATCCAGCAGATGTCGTCGGCCAGCCCGAACGCCTGACGAAGGGTGGCGCGCTCGCCGGCGGCGGGCGGTCTGAATCGCCCGAGGTCGACCGCATACGACACAGGCCAGAGACGCTCGGGCGGCAGTCCGGCAGCCAGATAATTCTGCGCCAGCCGCGGGCTGACGGTCATGAACACATCAGCGCCGGCATAACACCAGTAGGCCAGCGTTCCCATCGATCGCACAGCCGGCGGTTCGTCGAAGCCGGCGGTGTGGATGGTCATCACGATACGTTTACCGAATAGCCTGGCCAGCAGAACGATCAGCACGGATTTCTGCGAAAACCCGTGCAGCGCCACCACATCGAACCGGTTCCGCAGCCGGACGAAGAGGGCGGCC
>JANYHS010000057.1 GCA_025358945.1 Acidobacteriota bacterium | reverse complement strand
GCCGCGCCGACTCGACGGGAATGCCGGGCAGGTTCAACGCGGCCGCGACGCTGGCCACGGTCAGCGGGACGTCGGCCGCCATGCACATCACGCCGTCGATCGGCCGCTTCGTCTTGTGATACGCGCTCGCTGCCGCAACAGTTTCGTCCACGTCGTAGGTGTTGGCGACGATTGCCTCATCTGCCACCGAGAACCCAGGCGCCGACGGGTTCATGTCGCTGACGACGACGTGCAGGCCCATGGCGCGGGCGCGCTGAATACCGGGAACGGCCTCAGCGCCGCCGCTCACGATCCACAACGTACGACGGTCTGTCATGGCTGAGGGCTGAGGGCTGAGGGCTGAACCGCGCGAGCCCTGAGCCTTAAGCCCTGAGCGCTGTCACGCACCAAAGTACATGCCCCCGTTGGCATTGAGTGTCTGTCCCGTGATGTAGCTCGCATCGTCGCTGGCGAGAAACGCGGTGACGCGCGCGATCTCGTCGGTGGTCGCAATCCGGCCGATCGGAATGTTGCGGACTTTCTCTTGGCCCGCCACGGTCTCCAGTTCGTTGGCGATCATCCCGGTGGCCACGAGCCCTGCCGCCACGGTGTTCGTCGTGATGCCCTGGGCGCTGTACAACTTCGCGAGCGATCGCGTGAGGTTGTTCAGGCCGGCCTTCGCGCAGGCGTAGTGGACCTGATTCATGCCGCCCCACTGGCCGCCGACCGACGAAATGTTAATGATGCGGCCCCAGCCCTGCTTCAGCATGTCGGGCAGGACCTCCTGCGCGCACGCAAACGGCCCGCGCAGGTTTACCGCCAGCATGCGATCCCAGTCCGCGTCAGTGAGATCGAGAAACGGCTTTTCCTGCGCGATCGCGGCGTTGTTCACCAGCACGCCAATCACACCCAGTGCCGCGCGCACGTCCGCCACGGCACGCGCGATGCTGGCGCGATCGTCGGCGACCAGTCGCACCGCCATCGCCTGGCCTCCCGCGCCTGTGATCTCACCGGCGACGGCATGCGCCTCGTTCTCGCTGGTCGCGTAGGTCAGCGCGACCGCATGTCCACGCGCGGCGAGCGTCGCGGCAATCGCGCGACCGATCCCGCGGCTTCCACCGGTAACGAGCGCGACTCGAGGCCGGCTCTGAGCCTGTCGAATGGTCATCGCCTTCCCTTACGCGCCATCGCGCGGCGAGCCGCGTCGGCGATCGACGGTCCCGCGAGGCCGTACTTCGCCGCGAGCTCGTCCGGTTCACCGGATTCGCCGAACACATCCTGCACGCCGATGAATTCGATCGGCGACGGAATCGTGCGCGCCAGCGTCTCGGCCACGGCGCCGCCGAGTCCGCCGATGACGTTATGATCCTCCGCGGTCACGAACGCACCGGTCTCGCGCGCGCAGGCGACGAGCAGCGCCTCGTCGATGGGCTTGATGGTCGACATGTTGACGACGCGCGCGGCGATGCCGTCGCGCGCGAGCAGGTCAGCAGCATCGAGGGCGCGAGCGACTTCCACACCGCAGGCGACAATCGTCACGTCGCCGCCGGCGCGCACAATGCGTCCGCGGCCGAGTTCGAACACATAGGACTCATCGAAAATGCGGCGAGCCGGACTGCGGCCGGTCCTCAGATAGACGGGACCGTTGTAGTCGAGAATCGCGGTCACGGCCTTGGTCATCTCGATCGGGTCGGCGGGCGAAACCACGGTCATGCCCGGAATCGCGCGGAACGCGGCGAGGTCCTCAAGGGCCTGCGCCGACGCGCCGTCTGGACCCGCGTCGAGACCTGGATGGCTCGCCGCCAGCTTCACGTTCAGGTGCGGATACGCGATCGACTGACGCACCTGTTCGACGGCGCGGAGCGCAAAAATCGCGAACGTGCTGGCCACCGGAAGTTTGCCGGCGAGCGCCAGGCCGGCCGCGGCCGCGACCATGTTCTGCTCTGCGATACCGAATTGAATAAAGCGATCCGGATGCGCGCGACGGAAATGATGCGTGCCAGTGCCGCCCGCTACATCCGCGTCGAGGACCACGAGCGACGGATATTTTGCTGCGGCGGCGGTGAGCGCCTTGCCGAACGCCTCGCGCAGCGTTTCTCCGCTCGAGCCGATCAGCGAGGGAACGAACGCCGCATTGTCAGACATGGAATGCGTACTCGGGCTGACGATCCGTCGGCACGCCGAGATCGGCCAGCGCCTGCCGGATCTCTTCCGGCTTCAGCTTCACGCTACCGTGCCACGACGGCACACCCTCCATGTAGCTGACGCCCTTGCCTTTGATCGTATTAGCGATGATCACGGTCGGCTTGCCGGTCGTCGCACGGGCATTGGCGAACGCCGCGGCGATCTCGGCGAAGTTGTGGCCATCGATCATCTGCACGTTCCAGTTGAACGCGCGCCACTTCGCGTCGAGCGGTTCGAGACCCATCGTCTTCGCGTTCAGATCGTCGCTCTGCATCTTGTTGTAGTCGACGATCGCGCAGAGGTTTCCGAGCTGGTAATGACCGGCGGCCATCGCCGCTTCCCAGACCTCGCCCTCCTGCAGTTCGCCGTCGCCGAGCATGACGTACGCGCGTGGCTGTCCAATCGCGGCGTCTGACCCCTGGCGCAATCCGAGCGCCAGCCCCAGCGCGATCGAGAATCCCTGACCGAGCGATCCGCAGGTCGCGTCGATCCCCGGAATCGTCGTGGTCGGTGATCCCTGGAGCAGTCCGCCGAGGACGCGGAACGATCCGAGCGCAGCGCGGTCGAAGAACCCGCGCAGATACAGCGCGGCGTACAGCGCCGGGCAGGCGTGCCCCTTCGACAACACGAACTTGTCGATGCCAGGGCGCAGTTCCTCGAAATACAGCGCGGCAATGACGTCGGCCGCCGACAGGCAGCTGCCGGGATGACCCGACCCGGCGCCGTGGATCAGGCTGACGGCGATCCGCCGGATGTCGATCGCGCGAGTCTGCAGATCAGGCATCGATGTTCCAGAACTCGCGGACCCGCTTCAGCACACCTTCGACGTCGAGGCCGTGGATCTTCAGCAGCTCGTCCTGCGATCCTGGCGGCACGAACTGCGTCGGCACGCCCAGTCGCAACACTTCGCATGTGAGGCGGCGATCGACGACCAGCGCGGCGATCGCACTGCCGACGCCGCCGTCGAGCACGCCCTCCTCGAGCGTCACCACCTTGGGCAGTTTCCCAAGAATCTCGGCGAGCGCCTCTTCCGGCAGCGGCTTCAGGTGACGCAGGTTGACGAGGCCGCAATCGATCCCCTTCTTCTTCAACCGTTCGGCGGCTTCGCGCGCCACGGCGAACTTGTGGCCGACGGCGACGATCGTCATGTCCTTGCCGGCGCTGACCACCTGCGGCCGCGCAAACGCGGACGCCGGCTCGTCGAGTACCGCCTTGTCGAACTCGTCGACAGGTCCGTACGGCATCGCGATGATCGTCGGGCCGGTCATCTCCTTCAACTCGGTGCGCACCATGCGCTCGAGCTCGTAGCGATCCTTCGGGTACATCACGCGCAGGTTCGGCAGGCCGCGCCAGTAGGAGAAATCGTAGATGCCATGATGCGTCGGGTTGTCGTAGCCGGCGAAGCCGCTGCGCACGGCGAGAATCAGCGTCGGCAGGTTACCGAAGCACACGTCGTGCACCAGCGAGTCGAACGCGCGCTGCAGGAACGTGGACTGGAACACGATGACCGGCTTGTACCGCTCAATCGCGAATCCCACCGTCATCGTCAACGCGTGCTGTTCTTCCATGCCGGGATCGAAGCAGCGGTCGGGGAACTTCTTGAAGACCGGCAGCAGCCCGGAGGCGTAGAGCGTGGACGGTGTAATCGCGACGATCCGCTCGTCGCGCTCCATCTCTTCGCCGATGACGGCGGCCGCGACGTCCTGATATCCGATGTAGGCCGCGCCGTCTTTCGCCTTGCCGGTCTGCGGATCGAACGGAAACGAAAAATGCAGACGGAATGGATGACCGTCCGCCGGTTTCCAGCCGTGCCCTTTTTCGGTCTTCACGTGGACGATCGGAATCTGCGTTGACGCCTTCGCGCGCTCGAGTGCCTTCGACACCGCCTCGACGTTGTGGCCATCCACCGGGCCGATGTAGTCGAGGCCGAGCGCGGTGAAGAACTGCTCCGGATCCTTCGTGCCCGGCTTCAGGCTCTGCAGGTAATTGTGCAGGCCACCGAATCCGGGACTGATCGCGTAACCGTTGTCGTTCAAGACGATGACCAGGTTGGTGTGTGACGCCACCGCGGCGTGGTTGAGCCCCTCGTAGGCCAGCCCTTCCGACATCGATCCGTCGCCGATCACGGCGATCACCGATCGCGTATCGCCCTTGAGCGCCTTGGCGAGCGCGATGCCGAGCGCCACCGAAATCGCCGTGCCGCCGTGGCTCGCTTCGATGATGTCGTGCTCGCTCTCGGTCTTGGTGACGAACCGGCTCATCCCGCCGAAAGTGTTCAGCGTCCGAAATTTATCGGCGCGGCCGGTGGCAATCTTGTGGGTGTAGCCCTGATGGCCGGTGTCCCAGATGATCTTGTCTTCCGGCGACTCGAACACGTGATGCAGCGCCAGCGACAGCTCGATGGTGCCGAGGTTGGCGCCGATGTGTCCGCCGGTCACGGCGTTGCTGTCGATCAGGAACTGGCGGATCTTCGCCGCCAGCTCGTCGAGTTCCTTGAAGCTGGCCGCTTTCAAGCGCGCCGGCGTGAGTTTCGACAGGTCGGCGGCGAGGGCGTCTTTCGCAGTGATCATGATGTTTTTGTCGCGTGCACGAGGACCGCCTCGCGCGCGCGGTCCCATTCCAGATATATGCCGCGGTTCATTCCGAGCTTGCGCTCGATGCGGAATCCGCAGCGTTCGATCAGCCGAATCAGGTCGTCCTTGTCGTACTCCCGCAGATGCGACGACAGCAGCGGGTAATTGAACGGCCGCGTCCGCAGCAGCGGCGTTTCCAGAATCATCCGCCCGCCCGGCTGCAGCACGCGATAGAAACTTCGCAGCATCGCCTCATCGTCTGCCACATGCTCCAGCGTGTTCGAGCTGACGATGGCGGAGAAGAAGGCGTCAGGATACGACAGCGCGCAGCCGTCCTGCACCTCGAACGTGGCGTTGGGGATGCCGCGGACCTGGGCCTCGGCAATCACCCCGGGGTCGAGGTCGCAGCCGACGATCTGCCGGCAGCGCGTGGCCAGCAGAGCCGTGCCGTCGCCATTGCCGGACGCGATGTCGAGCACGACGTCGGACGGCTGCAGCGAGCTGGCGATCAGATCGTAGGTGAACTTCGAGCAGGTGCCACAGTCGCGCTCGGCAAACAGGCCGCTGGCGCGAATGCCGTCGAGCACCGAGCGCGGATACGCCGGCACGTCCTCGCAGGTGACGACGGCAAACTGATCGGGGTGATCCTCGATGAACAGCCAGGGCCGGAAGCGCTGATCGTCATGACCTGGACCGGCGAGGGCGAGGTCGGCGCGGCGCAGGCAGGCGAGCGTCAGCACGTCGGCGCCGAAGTTGATGTCGAAGTCGTACGGCAGCATCACGAAGTCCGCGCGCGACGATCGCAGGAGATCAATCTGCCGGTCGACCAGGGCGGTGTCGAGGTAGAAGCGGTTCATCAGCACGCGCACGATCACCGCATCCGGCCCGGCGCCCGCGAATTCGGCGGCGCCGATCAGCCGATCGATGACGTCGTACTCGGACCCGAGAAACAGATCAACGCCCCAGGCGGCAGCGACCGATGCGAGCGCGGCATTGGCCGGCATGTCCGGTACGGCGATCACGATCCGGTCGATCCGGTGACTCTCGCGCAGCTTCGCAATCACGTAGTGATCGGCGGCTGTGTCGTTGGGCAGCAAATCCGTGTAGTGCGCCTGAATGACGGCGATGGTCGATGCGCTCATGCCGGCTTCCTCGCGACCACAAACACGTCGCGCCCGATCCCGAGGGCCGCGAGGCTGCGATACATCTCCTGCTTCAACGGCGTCATGCCGGCGCGGGCAAGCGCCAGCTCGAATGTCTTGCGCTTCGCGTGGCACGCGCGTCCGAGATCGTCGTCACCGACGTAGTTGTCGCCCATCAGCAGAAACAGGTCGATGGGAAATGTCGTCTCGACCGACACGATCTCGAACCGCTCGGCGAGCAGGCGCTGGATCGACGCCACATCGAAATAGTTGACGTGATGCGGCGGCGCCACCCACCATGGGTCGAAGCCAGCCACGCGCAACGCCGCCTGAAACGGGCTGTAATCGTTGGGCACCATCAAGGCGATCACGCCGCCCGGGTTGAGCAGGGTGTCGATCAACCGCACCACCTCGCGCGGATCCGGCACATGCTCCAGCACTTCGTTCAAGTGCACGACATCGAATCGTCCCAGCGCAGCGGCCGTGTCGGTGTTGAGAAACGCCTGCGTGACGTCGAGTCCCAGATTGCGGCTGTGCGCGGCGGCCTGCGACGAGGGTTCGAGACCGCGAACGGTCCAACCGCCGCGCTCGACGCCGTGCAGCAGGAACATCCCGGGCCCGGATCCGACGTCGAGCAGCGTGTGCGGTCCCGCGCCCAGCACGCGCTCGAACAGCTCGTATCGCTCCGCGTAGGCGAGATTCAGCCACTCACGATCCTCGAGGTGCCGCTGGATGTAGAGCGGCTTCTCGGTCGCGTAGTACTCGTGGCCGTAGACGTGTTCGAGCTCCGCCGGTGTCGGGATGGGGACGATATGCCTGAAACGGCACGCGTCGCAGTCGATGACGGTGAAGCCATTGACTGTGTCCAGCGCCACACCGGCGTGGCCCTGCCACGCGCTTTGTTCGGCCATCTACGGCTGTCTTGACGGTCGGTCCTGAAACCTGAATTGTACTCCATCGCCTACCGGCTGTAAGCTGGGCGTGCCCCATGTTTCTGTTTGTCGTAGAGGATCGGTACGCGGAGCGCGACCTGCGGCTGTCGCTCGCGTCGGCGCGCGCGCGCGGGGAAGAGGCGACGGTGCTCACTGGCGATGCGCTGCTCGCGATGCGCCTGCGCCGCGAGGGCGTCAACGCGCGCCTCACGATCCATCGGCTCAGCACGGATGCGCTCGGCAATCGCGACCCGCACGCGATGGCCGAACGCGACCGCATCGCCCTCGACGGCGTCGCTGCAGCCTTTGGCGACTACGCCGAAGCCGGCGGCCGCGATCTCGGCCCGTATCTGCACTACACGCTGATCCCGATCTTCATCCGCACGATCCGCAACGTGACGGCGGTAGACGACGTGATCGGCGAGGTCTCTCGCGTGGTAGTCGTCGGCGGCGGTCCGCTCATCGATGCGGCACGCCTCGTCGCGGCGCGGCGCGGCGTCGCGATCGATGCTGTGGGCGGCGATGTGTTTCAGCGTCTCGCGCAGGCGATCGCCCGGTTGAAGGCCGGACGCGCGACCAAATGGGTCAACACGGAATTCCGCGCGCTGCTGCTCGAGCCGGGATTCATCTGGCTGCTGTTCTTCAAGGGCCTGTGGCGCCGGCTGCTCGGCCGCCCCATTCCCGCGCCCCGCCGCCGCGCGATCATCGTCGTCGGCGATCGGTTCACCGCGGATGTGATCGAACGGGTGCGCGGCGAGTCGCGGCCGATCGTCCTCGCGGGCGCCACGCAGCCCGGGCGCGCGCTGTTCGACACGCCGGCACTCCGCGCGGAGCTGATCCCAATCGAAGACTTCACGCGGTTCTCGGATCCACTGCGATGGGTGGGCGCGAAGATCGATGCGATCGCACAGGCGCTGAAGCTGGCCGGCGACAGCCGGCACGCCAGACAGTTCACCGTGAACGGCGTCCCGTACTGGCCGCTCGTCGGCCGCACGGTGTGGCTGCACGTGGCCGTGTGGATCCCGACGCTGCTGCATCTGCAGACCCTGACCGCCCGCGCCGCGCACGCGCATCCAGACGCGCAGGTGTTGACGTCGAGCGACGTGACCGCCTACAACCGCGTGCTGATCGACACCGCGCGCGCGTTCGGGGCGACATCGATCGGCATCCAGCACGGCATCACCGGTGAGCCGAACGGTCACTCGCTGGTGCACGTTGATCAGCTCGCGGCCTGGGGCGCCGCGACAGAGCCGTGGTACGCGAAGCACGGACTCGAACTCGGCCGCCGCCAGACAGCGAAGTTCACCGTGACCGGCAACCCAAGATTCGACGCGCTCGCGTCCCGTCCGCCAGCCCTGAGCCCTGAGCCCTTAACCCTTTTCACCGTCTGCGTCTGCACCGGCTTCATGTCCGATTTCTCCACCGGCGCCTCGGAGTACGAAAACCTACTGATGCTCGATCGCGTGCTCGCGTGGGCGAAGACGCGGGACCACGTGCGCGTGATCCACAAGATGCATCCTGGAGAAGAGGTCGCGTACTACGCCGGCGCGGCGGTCGCGTTGGGATGGGATCCGCTGACGCTGACAACGATCCGCGAGCCGATTCTGTACGACGTCCTGGAGCAGTCCAACGTCCTCGTCGCGGCGTACTCGACGACCGTGCTGGAGTCGATCGTCCTGGGCACACCGGCGATCGTCGTCGACGCGATCGTGCAGAGACGACTGCTGCCGCTCGACCGCGTGCCAGGCATCACGATCGCGTACACGATCGACGAGTTGCACCAGCAACTCGACGCGCGGCTCGCGGGACCGGCGGCCGATCGGCAGGCGCTGCGATCGAGCGCAGAGCTGCGCGAATACATTTCGGAGCTGGATGGTCACGCCACCGAGCGCGTCGCGGCGTTACTGGAGCAGGAACGCGAGAGCGTCCTCTAACCGCCCGGCCCAGGTCGCTTCGGTGTGGCGCCCTCCGGAATCCTCGACGTACCGCAAATCTGGACGCTCGGCAGAAGCCTTCGCGCTACCGGCGCGTGCACGACCGGCGAGGGTGCGGCGAAATCCCTTTCGCACGAGCAGACGTCCGAGTCGCCGCACATCCAGTTTGAAAACGGATGGGTGCCAGCGGCGGCAATGCGCAACCCGACGCGTTCGGCGGCGTCGGCGAGATCGCGACGCGTGCGGATAATTTCGGTGGCGAGTTCCTCGATCGAGCCACAGATTTTGGTGCCGACCTCGACGATCGACTGGTGCATCTCGCGTTTGATGTGATCGCCGAACGCCGGCGCGCTGGACGCGAGGAGTTCGGAGACGTGCGAGCGAAGCTCCCAGGTGACGGGATC
>JANYHS010000023.1 GCA_025358945.1 Acidobacteriota bacterium | reverse complement strand
GTTCCTCGCCCACCTCGCCGAAGGGCGCGACCGCTTCGTCTTCAGCGGGAAAGTGAACATCGCCGAAGTGATTCAGCGCCTGGACGTCGAGATCGAACGCGAAGGCTTCGAGACCGTCGGTGGCTACCTGATGGCGCATCTCGGCCGCGTGCCCGCCGTCGGCGAACGGTTCGAGGTCGACGGCCTCACCGTCGAAGTGCTCGACGCGGAGCGCCGGCGCATCAATAAGGTGCGCATCAGCAAAAGACTATCCACCACAGAGGACACGGCGGACACAGAGGAGAAATCCAAATCGATCTGATCCTCGGTGTCCCCTGTGTCCTCTGTGGTGGAGATGGTGTGGTGTTATGAAATCAGGATTTGTCTCATTCATCGGCCGCCCGAATGCGGGGAAGTCGACGCTCCTTAACCGGATCATCGGCACCAAACTCGCCATCGTCTCCGACAAGCCGCAGACGACGAGGAACCGGATTCTCGGAGTGAAGAATTATCCGGACGGCCAGGTGGTGTTCATCGATACGCCGGGTATCCACCGGCCGTTGCACCGCATGAACGTGCGCATGGTGGACGCCGCGGTGGACACGATCAGCGAAGTGGATGTCCTCTGCCTCGTCGTTGACGTGACCGAGCCGCCGGGCAAGGGCGACCGGTATGTCCTCGACCTGCTGAAGCACACGGAGACGCCCGTCTTCCTGATCCTGAACAAGATCGATCTCATCAAGAAGGTCAATCTGCTGCCGCTCATGCAGCAATACGGCGAGATGGCGAAGTTCGCGGAGATCATCCCGGTGTCGGCCGGGACGGGCGACAACGTCGATCGGCTGGAGCGCATCATTCTCGATCGCCTGCCGGAGGGCGAGCCGCGGTATCCGCCGGACTACCTCACCGATCAGCCCGAGCGCTTCTTTGCCGCGGAGATCGTGCGCGAGAAGCTGCTGCAGTTGACGCGCGCCGAGATCCCGTTCTCGAGCGCCGTCGTCATCGACAAGTTCGAGGAGCCTGAGGGCCCGAACGGCATCCTGAAGCTGTATTGCAGCATCGTCGTCGAGCGCAATTCGCAGAAGCCGATCGTCATCGGGCACGGCGGCGACATGATCAAGCGGATCGGGATCGCCGCGCGCGAAGATCTCGAAAAGTTCTTCGACGCCAAGGTGTTTCTCGACCTCCACGTCCGCGTGAAGTCGGAATGGCGCGAGGACGAGGGCGTGCTGAACGACATCGGCCTGAAGTAGACTTGTTTCCCCTTCCGGATGCCGCTGTATACCGCCGACGCCTTGATTCTTCGGACTTACAAGCTCGGTGAGTCGGATCGTATCGTCGTGTTTCTGACGCGGGATCGCGGGAAGAAACGAGGGGTGGCGAAGAACGCCCGCCAGAGCCGCCGGCGGTTCGGCGGTGCACTGGAGCCACTGACCTACGGCCGCGTCGGCTACGTGGAGCGCGAGCGGCGGGAACTGGTGCGGCTGGACTACGTGGAGCAACTGCGCTCGCCGCTGTCGGCGATCGACGGCGAGGCGCTCGGCTACGTCAGCTATTTCGCCGAGTTGATCGACGAGTGGGCGCCGGAAGCAGACCCGAACGAAACACTGTTCAGGCTGGGTGTGTCGATGACCGACGCCATCGCCGCCGGCGTGCCGATCGAGCCGCTGGCACGCTACTTCGAGTACTGGCTGCTGCGGCTGCAAGGCGTGTACGAAGTGGATCGCCGCCTGTCCGACGAGGCGCAGGCGTTTCTCGGCACGGCGCGCAGCCTGAGCCCGTTCGCGCTCGGCGCCGTCGCCGTGTCGGCGGGCGTGCTGCGGGAGATCGAAGCGACGCATCGCGCGCTGATTGCGATGCACCTGGAGAAGGATTTGAAATCGGTCCGCGTGCTGCGGGAGATGCGACGGTAAATGACCTTTCAGAGTCTGATTTTGAAGCTGTCCGAATTCTGGGCGTCGCGCGGGTGCGCGTTGCAACAGCCGCTCGACGTCGAGGTCGGTGCCGGCACGATGCACCCCGAAACGTTCCTGCGCGTGCTCGGGCCCGCGCACTGGAGGGTCGCCTACGTCCAGCCGGCGCGGCGTCCGGCCGATGGCCGCTTCGGCGAGAACCCGAATCGTCTGTTCAAGCACCACCAGTTCCAGGTGATCCTCAAGCCCGCCCCCGACGATGTGCAGCAGATGTATCTGGACAGCCTGGAAGCGTGCGGCATCAACCCGCGGCAGCACGACATCCGGTTCGAGGAAGACAACTGGGAGTCGCCGACGCTTGGCGCGTGGGGCATCGGCTGGCAGGTGATGTTTGATGGCATGGAGATCTCGCAGTTTACGTACTTCCAGCAGGCCGGCGGCCTTGAACTGGCGCCGATCTCCGCCGAGCTGACCTATGGGCTCGAGCGCATCGCGATGGTGCTGCAGCGCGTTGACAGCGTCTACGACATCGAGTGGGCGCCCGGGGTGAAATACGCCGACGTGCGGCTGCGTGACGAGATCGAGCAGTCGAAGTACGTGTTCGGGCAGGTCGAGATTCCTGGCGTCGAGTTCGGCGCGTTTCACCGCGATCTGTTCGAGAAGTATTACCTGCTCGCCACCGCGTTGCTGAAGGCAGGACTGATCTGGCCGGCGCTCGAGCACACGCTGAAGTGCTCGCACCTGTTCAATATTCTCGACTCGTGCAACAGCATCGGCGTCACCGAGCGCACGGCGTTCATCCTCCGTATCAGGCAGCTCGCCATCGGTGTTGCGAAAACCTACGTCGAAGGCGACGCAGCGACATCCGATCCCGCGCCGGCGATCGAAGGTGCGAGTTGATGGATCGCGAACTGCTCCTGGAAATCGGGTGTGAGGAGTTGCCGGCCGGGTGGTTGCCGGGACTCACGAATCAGATCGGCGAGACTGTGGACGTGCAGCTGCGCGCGCACCGGCTGCCTCCCGAATCGCCGGTCGAGACCTACAGCACACCGCGCCGTCTCACCGTCCGCATCGTCCGCATCCCGGAGAGGCAGAACGATCTCGAAGAACTCGTGACCGGACCGCCGGTGTCGGCCAGCTTCAAGCCGGACGGGACGCCGACGCCGGCTGCGGCGGGATTTGCGGCGAAGCAGGGCGTGGACGTGGGCGCGCTCGAGCGTCTGCAGACGCCGAAGGGCGAGTACCTCGCGTTCCGTCGGCGCCAGCGCGGCAAAGCGACCGTGGACGTGCTGCCAGAGGTGTTGCGAGACTCGCTGCGCGGCTTGCAGTTTCCGAAGGCGATGCACTGGGATGCGATGCTCGAAGACGGGAAGGGCGACCTGCTGTTTGGGCGGCCCATCCGCTGGATCCTCTATCTCTACGGCGGGCGCGTGGTCCCGTTTTCGATCGCGCGCACGGCCGCGGCGCAGACGTCGCAGGTGCAGGATGTGGCCACGGGCGCCGTCACCTACGGTCACCGGTTTCTGACCACCAGCGGTCGCGCCGGGCGCGCGATCAAGGTGCGTTCGTTCGACGAGTACCGCGCGCGACTGCTCGAGAACTTCGTCATCCTCGAGCGGGAGGAGCGGCACGACAAGATCGCCCGCGAACTCGACGCGAAGGCGCAGCGCCTGCAGGGCCGGGTCAGCCGGACGGTCAATCATGAAACCGGTCTGCTGCTCGAAGTGCCAGACCTGGTGGAGTACCCGTCCGTCGTCGCCGGCACCTTCGGCGTCGAATTCCTCGAGCTCCCCGAAGAAGTGCTGACGACGACGCTGATTCATCATCAGCATTACTTTCCGGTGGAAGGCGAAGACGGGACGTTGAAGAACGCGTTCCTCGCGGTGATTAACACCGAGCCGGACAACGAGCGCACGATCGCGCGTAACGCGGAGCGTGTGGTGACAGCCCGGCTGCGTGATGCGCGGTTCTTCTGGGAGGCGGATCGCAAGATTCCACTCGAGGCGCGGATCGACCGGCTCGGCACGCTGCTGTTCCACAAGAAGCTGGGCTCCTACAAAGAGAAGGCGGAGCGGATCGAGCGACTGGCGGAATGGATTGCGAGCGATGCGCTGAGCGCCGACGCGGCGACCGCGAAGCTCGCGGGTCAGGCGGCGCGTCTGGCCAAGGCGGACCTCGCGACCGACATGGTCCGCGAGTTTCCCGAACTCCAGGGTGTGATGGGCGGCGTTTACGCTCGCGCCGAAGGGCAGCCCGAGGAAGTCTGGAAGGCGATCTACTACCACTACCTGCCGATCGGCGTGGAGGCCGACGCGCCGCCGACCAAGGCGCAACTCGGCAAGGCCGCGGTCACTTGGGCCGCCGTGTCGCTTGCCGACAAACTCGACACGATCGTCGGCCTGTTCGCCGCGGGCGAGAAGCCGACCGGCTCTCGCGACCCGTATGCGCTGCGCCGCGCGGCACAGGGCGTCGTGTCAGTCCTGGCGGGAACCACGACGATTACCTCGGTGTCGGCCCTGGTCGATCAGGCATATCAGGGATACGGCGGTAAAGAGGTCGCGAACCCGGCATGGCGGTCTGCCGTCTTCGAGTTCATTAAAGAACGTGAAGCGTACTTGCTCGAGCGGCGAGGCTACGAGGCTGGCGAAGTGCAAACGGTTGCTGAGTTTTGGGAGTGGCCGCTCACCGCGTTACGGCGGGTTGAAGTCGTGTCAAAGTATCGCGCGTCGACTGAGTTCAAGTCTTTAGGGCAATTGTTTAAGCGAGTTAAGAACATCACGAAGGACTTTCAGCCCACCGCCCCGCTGGTGGAGATGTGTTCGCGGCTCAGCGAGCCAGCCGAGACCGCATTGGCCGACGAAATGGCTAGACGAGTTCCGGCAATTGCCAACGCGCTGGGACAGGAAGCGTTTGGCGACGTCATGCGCGAGATCGTGGCACTGGTGCAGCCGGTTGATCGGTTTTTCACAGAGGTCATGGTGATGGTTGACGATCCGCACCTTCGAGAAGCGCGTCTAACGTTGCTGTGCAAGCTGAAAGAGTCGATCCTGAGTTTTGCAGATCCGTCGGCAATCGTGCAGGACGACAAGTAGGCCGAGGCAGTCTTCCAATCAATCACCCAATTACCAGATTACCCAATCACCAGATTCGTACGACGGAGTCCTGACCATGGCCAAGAAGTCCGCAGCGAAGAAGAACACCCGAGTCCCGAGTCCCAAGCCCCGACTCCGATCGAAGAAGTACGTGTACTTCTTCGGCAACGGCAAAGCCGACGGCAACCGGAACATGAAGGACATCCTCGGCGGCAAGGGCTCCGGCCTCGCCGAGATGACCAACGCGGGTCTGCCGGTGCCGCCGGGCTTCACGATTTCGACCGACGTCTGCAATATCTACTACAAGGAGAGGCAGAAGGTCCCCGCCGCGATCGATCGCGACATCGTCGATCACGTGAAGAAGCTGGAGAAGGCGGCCGGCGCCAAGCTGGGGTCCAACGAGAATCCGCTGCTGGTGTCGGTTCGCTCGGGCGCGAAGTTCTCGATGCCGGGCATGATGGACACGATCCTCAACCTCGGCCTGAACGACGACTCCGTGGAAGGGTTGAAGAGCCGCACGAAGAACGGCCGCTTCGCTTTCGACAGCTACCGCCGCTTCATCCAGATGTTCGGCAACGTTGTTCTCGAGATTCCGAAGGACGCGTTCGAGCACGAGTTCGAGGCCGTGAAGAAGGCGCGCGGCGCGAAGATCGACACCGACCTCGACGAGGCCGGACTCCGCGAGGTCGTGCAGCGCTACAAGAAGGTCGTGAAAGCGCGCGCGAAGAGAGACTTTCCACAGGACCCGCACGTGCAGCTGACGATGTCGAGGGACGCCGTGTTCCGATCGTGGATGAACCCGCGCGCGATCGAGTACCGGCGCATCTACGACATCCCCGATCACATCGGCACCGCCGTCAACGTGCAGATGATGGTGTTCGGCAACACCGGCGACCGGTCCGGCACCGGCGTCGGCTTCACGCGCAATCCAGCGACCGGCGCGAACGAGTTCTACGGCGAGTTCCTGATCAACGCGCAGGGCGAGGACGTCGTCTCCGGAGTGCGGACGCCGCAGCCGATCCGCGAACTCGAGCAGGTGCTGCCGAAGGCCTACAAGCAGCTGCGGCAGATCACCACGCGGCTCGAGAAGCATTACAAGGACGTGCAGGACTTCGAGTTCACGATTCAGGACGAGCATCTGTATATGCTGCAGACGCGCAGCGGCAAGCGCACCGGCTATGCGGCCGTCATGATTGCGACAGACCTCGTCGCCGAAAAACTGATCACGCCGAAGGAAGCGATTCTCCTCGTCGATCCCGAATCGCTGAACCAGTTGCTCGCGCCGGGATTCGATCCCGCCGAGTGGGCGAAGTTGCCGGTGGCGACCAAAGGCCTGCCGGCCTCACCTGGCGCCGCAAGCGGCCACGTCGTGTTCTCGGCCGATCACGCCGTCGAATGGGCGAATCAGGGCAAGCCGGTGATCCTGGTGCGCCGCGAGACGGTGCCCGACGACATTCACGGGATGTTCGTCGCGCAGGGGATCCTGACGGCCACCGGCGGCATGACGTCGCACGCAGCGGTCGTCGGCCGTCAGATGGGCAAGCCGTCGATTGTCGGCGCCGGCGACCTGCAGATCGATGAGCACGCCAAGGTGTTCCGCGTGAGCGGGCACACGGTGAAGGAAGGCGATTTCATTTCCTTCGACGGTCTGAGCGGGGAAGTAAAGCTCGGGCGCGTCGCCTCGAAGCCGAGCGAGATCCTGCAGGTGCTCAACAAGTCGCTCGACGCCAAGAAGTCGGACATCTACAAGCGCTTCGAGAAACTGCTCGCCTGGGCGGACAAGTATCGCACCTTGGGCGTTCGCGCCAACGCCGACCTTCAGGATCAGGCGGAGCTGGCGTACGCGTTCGGCGCGCGCGGCATCGGCCTGTGCCGCACCGAACACATGTTCTTCGGCGAAGGACGCATTCCGATCGTTCAGGAGATGATCCTGGCCGACAACGAAGCCGATCGCCGCGCCGCGCTCGCCAAACTGCTCCCGCTGCAGCGCGAGGATTTCTACGGCGTGTTCAAGGGCATGCGTGGCGAAGCGGTGACGATCCGCACCATCGATCCGCCGCTGCACGAGTTCCTGCCCAAACGCGAAGACCTGATGGTGGACGTCGCCCGGCTCGAGGCCGCCGGCAAGACGGGCGCGGAGCTCGACGAGAAGAAGACACTGCTCGCGCGCGTCGAACAACTGCACGAGTTCAACCCGATGCTCGGCCACCGCGGTGTACGCCTTGGGATCACCTACCCGGAGATCACCGAGATGCAGACGCGGGCGATCATCGAGGCCGCGTGCCGCCTGCACAAGGAAGGCGCGAAGGTTGTTCCTGAGATCATGATCCCGCTCGTCGGGCTTGTGAAGGAGCTGCGCGACCAGAAGGCGATCGTGAATCGCGTCGCCGCCGCAGTCATGAAGGAGCAGGGCGTCAAGATCAATTACCTGGTCGGGACGATGATCGAAGTGCCACGCGGCGCCGTCACCGCGGACGAGATCGCCACCGAGGCGCAGTTCTTCTCCTTCGGCACCAACGACCTGACGCAGCTGACGTTCGGCTTCTCGCGAGACGACGTCGGGAAGTTCCTGAAGATCTACACGGACAAGAAGATTCTCGACCGGGATCCGTTCGCCTCAATCGATACCGTTGGCGTCGGCGGGCTGGTCGCGATGGGCGTCGAGCGCGGACGCAAGACCCGGCCCGACCTCAAGCTCGGCATCTGCGGCGAACACGGCGGCGACCCCGCGTCGATCCACTTCTTCCACAAGGTCGGCCTCGACTACGTCAGCGCGTCGCCGTATCGCGTTCCGGTCGCGCGGCTCGCCGCGGCGCAGGCGGCGCTCGCCACGCGGGTAGGGGACTGACAAGGGCTACGCCCTGAGCCCTACGCCCTGCGATGACCAAGATCCACCGTCTCCCCGCGGACCTTGCGAACCAGATCGCCGCCGGCGAAGTGGTCGAGCGTCCCGCGTCTGTCGTCAAGGAACTCGTCGAAAACGCGATCGACGCCGGCGCGCGCCGGCTGACGATCCACGTCGAGCTGGGCGGCAAGAAACAGGTCCGGGTCGAGGACGATGGCGACGGGATGGAGCCGGACGACGCGCGGCTGGCGATCGAACGGCATGCGACGAGCAAGATCACGCACGCAGACGATCTCGCCGCGATCACGACGCTCGGGTTCCGTGGCGAGGCGCTGCCGTCCATCGCGTCGGTATCGCATTTCGTGCTGCGCACGCGGGCCAAGGGTCAGCAGACCGGCACCGAGATCCGCGTCAACGGCGGCGCCGTGGCCTCGGTCGTGGAGGTGGGAGCGCCGGAAGGCACGCTCGTGGAGGTCAACGACGTGTTCTACAACCTGCCGGCCCGGCGAAAATTTCTGAAGTCCGACGGCGCGGAATCCGCGCAGGTGTCGCGCGTGGTGACGCAACTCGCGTTGGCGCATCCCGAGGTCGGCTTCACGCTGACGAGCGCCGGCCGCAAGGTGCTGCAGTGCCCGCCTGCCGTGTCGCACCGCGAC
>JANYHS010000268.1 GCA_025358945.1 Acidobacteriota bacterium | reverse complement strand
GCGCCGCGGCCACACCAGCGCCCAGGTCGACCCCCTCGAGACGCGCGGTAACGGTGACGTTGCGCTGCAGGTTCTCGCGCCGCACCTCGGTCTGGCCCGGAATGTCCTCGACGGTGGCAAGCGTGCCGAGCGTGCCGGTGCGGCCGGTCGAGCTGACCAGCAGCGTGCTCTTGATCGCCTCAACCGATGCCCGCGCCGACTCCGGAAAGCGCACGCGGATTGTGTACGGGCGATCGTTGATCACGACCGGCGTCGGCGCCGGCTCGCCCTGGAGGATCGCGCTGACGTCGACTTCCAGTTCCTGCGGCGTGAACCCCGCCCGTGCCGCCATCGCCTGATCGACCTTGAACATCGTGGCCGGCCCGGAGATCGTGTTCTCGATGCCGTCCAGCACGTCGACGACGCCCTTCAGTTTCTTGATCGCCTCGCCAACCCGCGGCGCCCACTGCTTCAACAGCGCCGGGTCCTGGGAGAACAACTTGACGGCAATGGGCTGTGGCGCGCTCGTCAGGTCGCCGATCATGTCCTGCGTCAGCTGAATGAACTCGGTGTCGAGCATCGGGTAGCGCTTCTTCACCTTGTCGCGCACCTCGGAGATCACTTCGTCCGATCCACGGTCGCGCGTGCGCTTCAGCTTCACCGACACGTCACCCGTGTTCGCCTCGGTCACCGTCGCCAGCCCGAGTTGAAGGCCGGTGCGCCGCGAGGTGCCTTCGACCTCCGGCGTGTTGCGCAGAATCGTTTCGACGCCGGTCAGCACGTGATTCGTTTCCGCGAGCGATGATCCCGCCGGCATGATGTAGTCGAGGATGAAGCCGCCCTCGTCCATCTCCGGCAGCAGGTCGGATCCGAGGAGCCGGTAGCCGCCGTAGGCCGCCACCATGACCAGAACGCTGACGGCCACGAGCGCGATGGGACGCGCGATGGCCAGACGCAGGGTGCGCTCGTAGACGCGCATCACTGACGACGGCACGCCGCCGTGGGATTTCAGATTGAGGGTTTCGGATTTCAGATTGTCAGTGCGGCGGCGGCCAAGGAAGTAGTGGCTCAGCGCCGGCGTCCACGTCAGCGCCAGCGCCAGCGATGCCAGCAGCGACGTGCCGACCGTGATCGCCAGCGCCCGGAAGAACGCGCCCGTCACGCCGGTGATCGCGATGAGCGGCAGGAACACGACGATCGGCGTGATGGTCGATCCAATCAGCGGCACGCGGATCTCGGCGATCGCGCTGCGGATCGCTTCCGCGCGCTCCTGGCCCGCGTCGCGGTGCATCACGATGTTCTCGACCACCACGATCGCATCGTCGATGACCAGGCCGACCGCTGCGGCGAGGCCGCCGAGCGTCATCAGATTGAAACTCTCGCCGAGCAGGCGCAGCGCGATGAACGTCACCGCAAGCGTCGCGGGGATCACCAGGCCGGCGACCAGCGACGTGCCCCAGTCGCGCAGGAACAGCACCATGATGAGCGACGCCAGCACGAGCCCGACGATCACCGCGTCGCGCACGCTGGTGATCGAATCGTTGACCAGATCCGACTGATCGTAGAAGGGCTGCAGCTCGACGCCTTTCGGCAGCTCCTTGCGGATCGTGTCGATCTCGGAGTGGATCTGCTCCGCCACGGTCACCGTATTGCTGTCTGGTTGACGGAAGATGTTCATCAGCACGGCGTTCTTCGCGTTCGCCGTGACGCCGACGTAGACCGGCTTGACCGATCGCGACACCGTCGCGATGTCGCCGACCCGGATCGGCGCGCCCACCGTCGTCGTCTTGACGACAATGTTGGAGATGTCTTCGAGGGAGTGGGCCTGTCCGCTGACCAGACTCAGCACGAGCTGGTGGTTGTTCTCGAACAGGCCGGGAGAGTCGATGAGGTTGCTGCGCCCGATCGCCTCGAGCAGGTTCGGCACGGTGATCTGCGTCTGCACCAGCCTGGCCGGATCGGGTTTGACCTCGAACTCCGGCTCCTGGCCGCCCTGGACGACGACCGTCGATACACCGAGTTTGCGATTGAGTCGCGGCTTGAGGTCGTAGGTCGCCAGTTCCCACAGCCGCGTCTGCGGCACCGTCTCCGACGTCAGGCTGTAGCCCATGATCGGGAACGCGGCGAACGTCAGGCGGTTGGCCGTGACCTTCGCGGTCGGCGGTAGCTCAGACTGCACGCGCGCCAGCGCGGCGTTGACGCGCGCCAGCGTCTGGAACATGTCGACCTTCCACGAGAAGAACAGGTCGATCTCCGCGGTGCCGCGGCTGGTGATCGACTGCACACGCTCGAGTCCCTGCACCGAGTTCAGAGCCTCCTCGAGCGGACGCGTAACCGTGACCTGCATCTGGTCGATCGGCGCGACGCCATTGTCGACGCCAACCAGGATGCGCGGGAAATCGACCTCGGGAAACACCGCGACCGGAATCGTGGTCGCGAGGTAGGCGCCGCACGCCACCAGCGCGAGGATCACGAAGATGGTCGGCTTGCTCCTCAATTCTTTTCCTCGTCCGCTTCGTCCTTCTCGCCGGCGGCTTTCTCGCCCGGTTTCATCACGCGCACTTTCGATTTGTCCTCGAGCCCGAGTCCGCCCTGCGTGACGACGCGCTGCCCGACCTCGACGCCGGCGACGATCTGCACCATCTCCGGTTCGCGCAAGCCGATCTGCACCACCTTCTCGTGGGCGATGTTCTTGTCGTCAACGATCAAGACGATGGTCTCGCCTTCGGCGTTGGGAAGCACGGCGGCCGCGGGAATCAGCGTCGCGCCTTCGATCGTCGCCGCGACGATTGATACGTGCACCGCCTGGCCGGCGTGCATCCGCTCGCCGGGGTTATCCGCCTGCACCCACACCTGGACCGTCGTGCTGTTGGTATCCGACGCTGGGCTGACGATGGTGACGCGCGCGGTGACCAGCTCGCCGCCATCGGCCGGTGTGATTGTCGCCTCGTTGCCGACCTTGACGTTCTTCGCCTGGTCCTGCGGGAGGTTGACGCGCGCCACGACCTTCGACATGTCCATCACCGTCAGCAGCGGTGCGCCGGTCGCCGCCATTTCACCCGCGTAGACCGGCCGGTCGGTCACGACACCGTTGATGGGGCTGCGGACCTGCGCATAGCTCGCCTGCGCCTCCGCGCTGTCGAAATGTCCCTTGGCGGCTGCCACCTGCGCGGCCGCCGTGTTGATCTGTTCCTTGCCACCGACGTTCTGCAGCGTCTGCAGATGTTGCTGCGCGGTGTCGGAACTGGCTTTGGCCTGCGCGAACACGACCTCGGCGTCGTCCACGAGTTTCCGCGCGAGAGCGCCGTCCTTGAACAACTGCTGCCGGTTATCGAGCAGCCGTTTCGCGGCGGCCATCGTTTCGCGTGCCGCGGCGACGTCGGCTTGCGCCTTGGTCATCTGTTCGGGCACGCCCGCGGTCGTCGTCGATCGGTAGTTGGACTGCGCCTGCTCGTACTGCCCGCGGCTTTCCTGCGCGGCGGCGGCGAGGTCACGGTTTTCGAGTTCCGCCAGGAGTTGTCCCTGCTTGACGTGGTCGCCGCGATTGACCAGAAAGCGGCGGACCGGCGCGCTGATCTTGGGAACGATGTTGGCCTGATCGCGCGGGAAGAGCACGGCGTCGGCATTGACGATCAGTCGGATGCTGCCTTTAATCGCCGGCGACACGCGGACCGGCGCAACGACCTCGGCCGGTTTCTCCGTCTTCTTGCACGCGCTCAGCGAGAGGCCGAGCAGCGCGCAGCCACCGAGTAAATTAACAATTGCAAATTTACAATTCATAACGTTCCCGTCAGTGTTTGCAGTGCCGCCAGCGCGACGCGATATCGTACCAGTCCGTCGTCGTATGCGTTGCGCGCCTGAATCAGCGTGGTCTGGGCGTCGACGACCTCGAGCACCGAGACTTCGCCGGCCTGATAGCGGAGGAGTGTGAGCCGCAGACTCTCGGTGGAGAGATCGAGGGATTCGCGGAGCGAGGCGACCTGATCGCGCGCCACTTCGGCTTCGCGGTGGAAGCCGCTGACGCTGGCCTGCAGCTGCCGCTGCGCGAGCGTGAGATCGCTCCTGGCAGCCTGCGCGCGAAGCTGCGCTTCCTTGACCTTGCTTTGCGCCGCGCCCCAGGTCCACAGCGGTACGTTCAACTGGATCTGCGCGGATGAACCGAGCAGGTTGACACCGGAAGGATTCTCTGGCGTCGGCGACGAGTGCGTGGCGAACTCGTTGGCGTTGATGCCGTAGAAGTAGTCGAACGACACCGACGGCAGCACGCCGCCGCGCGCGACGTTGATCCCCAGCATCTCCTGTTGGACGGACGCCTCCGCGGCGCGGAGGTCAGGACTGCTGGTGGCCGCCGACGCCTTCAGATCGCTGAGCCGCGGAAGCGGCACGATGGTCTGCAGATCGTCGACGACGGTGAACGTGTCGCGGAAGTCGGGGAAGATCAGGACTGCCAGTCCGAGCTGGCTCTTGAGCTCGGAGAGTTCGGCGTCCTGAGCGTCTCGCGTCCGCTGCGACACCTGAATCTGTGCCTTCACGACGTCCGAGTGCGCGACTTCGCCGCCGGCTTCCTGTGTTTGTGTGACGTCGAGAAACTGCTGAACTTCCTTGAGGCTCTGCCGCGCGTTCTCCACCTTCCGCTGCGCGGCGACCAGCGCGTAATAGTCCTGCACCACCGTCGCGACCAGGCCGCGCGCCGCGACGTCGCTCTTCGCGCGCGCCACCGCTTCCGCCGCCGACGCGCCGCGGTACTCCGCCCATTTCGAGAGCGAGAACACGTCACCGTGCACGTTCAGCCACATGGCGTAGACGCGGGGGCCATCGTTGGGCACGAAGACGCCGGACGCGGTGCCGTTGGCCTGCGTGGCGATGACCTGGCCGAACCCGTTGACCGACGGCAGCAGTGCCGCGCGCGCTTGCTTGCTTGCTTCGGCCGCCAGATCGGAGGCGAGTTGCGCCGACCGAAACTGCTGGCTGTTGAGGCGCGCCAGATCGAGCGCGGCCTTCAGGGTCAGCGGCGCGTCCTGAGCGACGCCGATCGCCGGCGCTGCGACGAGCAGGCCGGCGATCAGCAGGGGCGTGATCAATCCTTTCATGAACCGCTCACTTCATCTGATAGGTGAGGACGCGGAAGGCGCCGGCGACCGCCTTCGGGCGATCCTTCGAGCCGGGCGCCTGCGGTTCGTAGTCCGTGGCGGCGAGGTAGATCGTGTGCGTCACCGGATCGAGCGCCATCGTGCGCGCGCCGCGGACGGTCTTGATCGTCTGGACGATCTTCAGCACCGACGCCGAGTCCTCGTGCGCGACCGACACCGTGCCGGCGCCGCCGTTGGACGTGAACACCAACTTCGTCGTCGGGTCGAACCAGGTGGAGTCGACGCCTTCGCCGACCGGTACGCTGTAGACGACCTTGCCGTTGGTGCTGTCCATCATCACCAGCAGTTTGTTGTCGCAGCCAAGGAACAGGCGATGCGTGGCGGTGTCGAAGGCCAGGCCGGTCGCGGCTTCGCAGGGCGCGGCGGGCCACGTCGCGCTGACGGTATGCGTCGCGATGTCGATCACCTTGATCGAGTTGAGGTCTTCCATGTTGACGTAGACCTTGCCGGCCTTCGAGTCGGCCTGCGCCGTCTCGGGCTTGCCCGCGAGCGGAATCGTCGCCACCACCTTGCCGGTCGTCGTATCGATCACAGTCGCGGACTTACCGCGGCCGTTCATCGTGTAGACCTCTTTTTTCGACGGCTCGTAGAAGATCCAATCCGGGTTCTCGCCGGTGTCGATCTTCTGGATCGTCTTGAGTGTCTTCAGATCGACCACGCTCACTTTGTTCTCGCGGCCGTTGCTCGTGAATCCCTTGCCGATTTCTGGCGCGGCGATGAACCCATGCACGCCCGGCGTGTCGGGGATGTCGCCCACCACCTTGTTCGTCTGCGTGTCGATCGCGACGACGTGCGTTGCGTGGCTGACGTACAGGCGATGCGCGGCCGGGTCGACGGAAAGGTAGTCCCAGCCGCCTTCACCGCCGATCGGGATCACCGGACCGGGGCGGTACGGACCTTCCTGGCCCTGCAGGCCGCCGACCACTACCACCGACAGAATCGCCGCCACCGTGAGTGCGTGTCGCATACTCGCTCCTTGTGCAACGGTGTCAGACACCGTGTCCTGTTCAACGCCGGTGTCTGACACCGGATTTCAGAATTTCATGCGCGCCGAGAACTGGAGTTGCCGCGCCGACCGTGCCGAGACAGGCTGACCGAACAGCGGCGAGCTCAGGGTGCCGACGAACGTGCCGTAGTTCACGTGGTTGAAAACGTTGAACGCGTCGAGGCCGAACGTCAACTCGCGCGCGTCCTTGCCGGCGCCAAGCTTTACATCGCGCGATGCCCTGAAGTCCAGTGACGCGAATCCACTGGTTTCGAGGCTGTTGCGCGGTACGCCAGCCGGACGCGCGCGTCCGCGGCCGTTGTTGAACAGATCGATCCCGAGCGTTTCATTGTACGGGCCGCCGGTGTTCATCGACAGGCTCGTGCCCAGGTCGAACAGGTGCAGGTTCGTGCGCCCGATCAGGAGAACGCGATGGCGCCGATCGAAATCCGCGCGCGCCCATTCACCGGACAGATCATAGTCGTTGGCGGGATACGATCCGATGCCGTTGGTGTCGTTGTATCCGCGGCTCAGCGTGTATTGCATCTGCCCGTTGAACCAGCGCGACAGCTTGCCGCGCAGCGTGAGCTGCAGCGAGTCGGTCTCCTGCCGTCCCGTGGACTCCACCTGCCGGATGACGCCGTACGCCGAATCGGGACGCGCGAGATAGGCCGGCGGGAGCGGCGCATTGATGTCGCGTGACCGGAAGAAATGGTAGCCGCGCGCGCCGGTGTAGGTCAGCGACATCGTCAGCGTCTTCTGCAATTGATGATCCAGGCCGACGCTGTACTGCACCGTCTGCGGAATCTGGACGTCGGGCGCGAGCTGGACGATGCTGCGTGGTTGCGACGCTGCGGCTGCCACCGAGGCAAATGGGTCAGGATAGCCGGGATCCGTGATGACGTACTTGATGAGCCCGCCCGGCTGCGAGTGCAGCACGTCGGCAATCACGACGGGACCGCTGCGATCGTTGAAGACGCCGAGCCCGGCACGGATCACGTTGGTCTTCTTGTTCCCGGGCGCGTAGGCCACCGAGAATCGTGGCGCAATATTGTTGTTGTCGTGAAAGTAGTTCTGCCAGTCGTAACGCATCCCGGCCGAGACGGAGAGCCCGGGCCGCGCCTGCCAGTCGTCCTTGATGTACGCGCCCACCTGTTTTTCGAGCAGCGCGAGGTCGCCGTTACCCTGCTGCTGGATGTACGCGTACGGCGTGCCGCTCGCATAGGTGTCGAGCCCGGAGAAGTAGAACGTGCCACCGAAGTTCGTGCGGTCTTCGAAACCCCGGCGGCTCCAGTCGGGCAGCTGAAAGCCGGCCTGAATCAGATGATGTCCCCGGGTCCACGCCAGGCTCTCGTTCAGGTTCATGTGCAATTCGGTGCGCACGAGATCGCTTTGTCCACCGCCTCCGGTGAACGCGCCGTTGACGACGATGCCGCGCGCCGATGATGCGCTGGTCGTCGGTTCGCGCTCGTGGCCGACGAGCATCTGAAACCGGTTGACCAGTGTCGGGCTCAGAATCGACTGCTGCGTGTAGGTGATCTGCTGTTCGTGATGTTTGAACGTGGTCGCGGCGCTGGCGAGAGTCGTACCGCCGACGTTGCGGTTCTCGTCGCTCTCATATTGGTAGTTCGGCCGGATCGCCAACGTGTTGGTGTCGCTGATCTGGCGCGTGATGCTGCCCGAGAGCAGCGCCCGTCCGTTGGTGTGCGGCAGCGTGTCCTGGATGATGCCCGTGGGACCGACCGCGAAAATGAACGCCTGCTGATTCAGGATCTGGTCGTTTGCGGACAACATGAACGACATCTTGCCACTGTGGCCGACCGGACCGCCGAGGAACCCCTCGTAGATCCGCCGCTGCTCCGGCGGCTTGGTCGTCGCGAACGGATTGCGCGCGTTCACACCGGAGTCGCGGACGATCAGGTTGACGTCGCCGTGATATTGCTGCGTCCCCGGCTTGGTGAGAATCTCGACGCGCCCGCGGCCCGGCCGCGAGTACTCCGCCGAATACGGATCCTGGTTGATGCGGATTTGCGACACGGCCGACGCGCTGACGTTCAGCGCGTTCACTTCCATCCCGTTGACGACGATGGTGACGCCGCCCGTGCCGATCGAGCCGGAATCGAGAAACTGCGACATCGTCGCGACCAGGTCGTTGTCGAACACGGGAAGGCTCTCGAGCATGCTCTGGTCGGTGGTGATGGCATCGACGTTGTGACCGGCCGTCGCGCCGACATCCGCCGCAGCGTCGCTGACGGTGATCTCCTGCGTCAGCCCCGCCAGGTCGAGCACCAGCCGCTGCGAGGACGGCGGCCGCGCGCCGACTCGCACCTTGGTCGTCGCCGGCTTGAAACCGGTGTAGCCCGCGCGCAACTCGTACTGACCTTGTGCGATGCGGTCGAAGCGGAATCCGCCCGCCGGGTCGGTCGTGGTGGTCTGGACGACAGCACCCGCCGCATTGACCAACTCGACGGTCGCGGACGAAAGGACCGCACCGGTCTGATCCTGGACGACGCCGATGACGGCGACCGACGCCGTGGATCTCGGCTCGCCGGAGCCCACAGGCGAAGGTGGCTGAGCGGCGGCGAGCGGTGCTGTTGCGCACAACAGCAACAGCGCGTAGACGAACTTCATCAGGACTTGATCGGCTTGCCGCCGGCGGTGACCGCGACTTCGGTCTTCTGGCCGTTTTTCTCGACCACCGCTTCGTAGGTCACGGTTGTCCCTTTGGTGACCGCCTCGACCTTGCCGACCGTGCCACGCGCCTCGAGGGCCGATTTCACCGCGGCCGGAACTGCGCTGATGCTGGTTTCTTCCTCGGTCTCAACAATCCGGCCCGTCGCATCGAGGAGGAGGTCGCGTGAGTGACCGCTCACCGTCGTCTCGACTTCGTACATCTTCTTGCCGCCTTCCATTTCGACCGCGAGGCCGACAATTCGGGCGCCTTTGGCCTCCTCGGCCTGGACAGTCTTCTGAACCGCAGGCGGCAGGTCCTTCATCTGAATCTTTTTGTCCGCTGCCGAGAGCCCAGAAGCGGCCACGGCCAACGCGATGAGGGTGTATTTCATCAGGACAGTCTAGTGTGCGGATGATGAACCGTGGATGAACTCGACTAGGTGTAGGATTTTTGACGTGCGCGTCCTCCTGGTCGAAGACGAACCCGCCGCAGCGCTTGTCCTGGCCAAAGGCCTGCGCGAGCAGGCGTACGCCGTGGACATTGCCGGCGATGGCGACACCGCCATCTTCCAGGCCGGGACCACAGACTACGACGCGGTGATCCTCGACGTGATGCTGCCACGGCGCGACGGCTTTTCGGTGTGCCGCGCGATTCGCGAGGCGGGCAGCATGGTGCCGATTCTGATGCTGACGGCGCGTGACGCCGTGGAGGCACGCATCGAAGGGCTCGACTGCGGCGCCGACGACTACCTCGTCAAGCCGTTCGACTTTGGCGAACTGCTGGCGCGCCTGCGCGCGCTGGTCAGGCGGGGACGGCAGCCGCTGCTGCCCGAGCGAATCACCGTCGGGCCTCTGGTCATCGACACGCGCAGCCGCCAGGTGCGCCTCCGCAACAGCGACGTACTGCTGACCGCCAAGGAGTATGCGCTGCTCGAGTATTTCGTCCGCCGCGCAGGCGACGTCGTCAGCCGCGCGGACATCTCGGAGCACGTCTGGGATGAGCACCACGATCCGTTGTCCAACGTCGTCGACGTCTACGTGCAGCGACTGCGCCGCAAGCTCGATCGATCCGGATCCGAATCGCTGATCCGCACCCGTCGGGGCGAAGGCTATCAGCTCGTGATCGGTGCGGTCGCATCGTGAGGACGCTGTCACTGCGCGCCCGCCTGACGATCTGGTACACGCTCGCACTCCTTCTCGTCCTGTCCCTGTTCGGCGCGAACGTGTTGTGGCAGCAGCGGCGGATCGGCATCCGCCGCGTGGATCGGGAACTGGAAAGCTTGACGGCCACGCTCGCGAACGTCGTGCAGGACGAGCTGAACGAAAACGACGATATCGCGACCGCGGCCACCGAGGCGACCGCGACCGTCAATGCCGCGAACCGGGCGCTCGCGGTTTTCGACGCGCAAGGGCACGTGCTCGGCGCCAGGTGGAGCGGTCTCGAGCTGCGCGATCCGCTACCGGACGGCGACGGGTCGCCGCATGTCTGGAGCGTCGGAATCGGCACGGGCGCGTGGCGCGTGCATGCGCGGCAACGCGCGTTCGGCGACGTCACGCTCGCGCTGCTGGTCGCCAGCCCCATCTCGGACGTGCTGCGCGAGCAGCGTGAGGCGCAGGAAGCGATGCTGGTCGGCATCCCCATCGTACTGCTGCTGGCCGGCGGCGGCGGCTTGTGGCTGGCATCGGTTGGCTTGCGGCCGATCACCGACATGGCCCGGCGCGCCGCGCGGATTCCGCCGAACGGCCTCGAGGATCTCGGGCAGACCGAACGCACGGACGAACTCGGTCAGTTGGCGGCGGCGTTCAACGGACTGGTCGCGCGTCTCCGGGCCGCGTTGCAGACGCAGAGGCAGTTCATGGCGGACGCGTCGCACGAGCTGCGGACGCCGGTGTCCGTTGTGCGCGCGACCGCCGACGTCATGCTGAGCCGCGATCACCGTGATGAATCCGAGTACCGCGAGGCGGTGACGATTGTCGGCGCGCAGGCGCGGCGTCTGGGGCACCTGGTCGACGACATGCTGGTGCTCGCGCGCGCGGACGCCGGCGGCTATCCGATCCGGCCGGTGGATCTGTATCTCGACGAGATCGTTGACGACTGCCGCCGCGCGGTGGCCGTGCTGGCGACGGAGCGTGGCGTCACGATCCGCTCGCAGGCGTCACCGGAAATTCCACTGCGCGGCGACGAAGATCTGCTCCGGCGCCTGATCCTCAACGTGCTGCAGAACGCCGTGCAGCACACGCCGTCGGGTCGATCGGTGGCGGTCGAGATCCGGCAGGACGCTGAGGCCGTGCGGGTGCTGGTGATCGACGAGGGCGCCGGCATCCCGCTGGAGGATCAGCAGCGGATTTTTGACCGGTTCGTGCAGCTGGACGCGTCGCGGCGGGGGCAGGGGACCGGCCTCGGACTACCGATCGCCCGATGGATCGCGGAAGCGCACAGCGGCAAGCTGGTGCTCGAACGCAGCGGCCCCGACGGCTCGACGTTCTGTGTGTCGTTGCCGATCTAGGGGCTGGGCGCTCGAGCCTCGGGGCTCTACGGCAGTGTGTTGACGAGGATCTCGGTGGTTTCGTGGATGCTGCGCAGCTTCCGGGCGCCTGCGCTGTTAAATATCTGCCAGCGCGCGGCCGGCCACAAATCCGCTCGACCACGCCCATTGAAAATTGAAGCCACCGATGCGGCCGTCGACGTCCAGGACTTCGCCGACGCACGACAAGCCGGGACACGTCCGCGACGCCATGGTTCCAGCATCGATCTCGGCGAGCGACACGCCGCCGGCCGTGGCCTCTGCGTAGGTGTAGCCGCGCGAGCCGGCAATGGGCAGCGGCCATTCCACGAGCGCGCGCGCCAGGCGCCGTCGATCATCGCGCGAGAAGTGGGCGAGGGGGATCCCGCCGTCGAGTGTCAGCTGACGCAGGATGGCCGCCGCCACCGATCCCGGGACCATCGAGGCGAGCGTCGTTTGCAGCGCCGCTTTCGGGTTGGCAAGCGCGCGCCGCTGCCAGTCGGCGTCCACGGTGTCGAACGACTCACCGGGACGCAGGTTCGCGGTCATCGAAACCTTTCGGCCTTCGAGCTGCGCGCGAAGCCAATGGCGCGACACGTTGAGCGCCACGGGCCCGCTGACGCCGAAGTGCGTCCAGAGCAGGGAACCCGTCAGGCGGATGGCCACGGCGCCGTCGACCCAGACGGCGAGCTCGACGTCCTGCGAGACGCCCGACACCGCGGCATGCACCGAGTCGGTCGCATCGAGCAGCAGCGGCGCCAGCGCCGGCGTCGTCGGCACGATCGTGTGGCCGAGACGCCGCGCCATCGCGAACCCCGCGCCGTCGCTTCCGCTCTTGGGGAGTGCCTGGCCGCCCGTGGCGAGGACGACGGCGGCCGCCTGCAGGGGGCCATGGTCCGTCACGATCCGGAATCCGCCCGCGACCGGTTCGACGTCGAGGACGCGATGGCCGGACGCGAGCTGCGCGCCGCACGCGTCGGTTTCGTGCAGCAGCGCGGCGAGCACATCACGCGCGCGATTGGTGTCGGGAAACAGTTTGCCGTGCGCCTCTTCGTGCAAGCCGACCCCGATCTCGCGGAAGAAGGCGATCGTGTCGTCCACCGGGAAGGCGCGGAGGACGCGCCGAATCACGGCCGGGCGCCCGCCCCAGTAGTCGCGCTCGCTGACGCTGACGTTCGTGACGTTGCAGCGCGATCCGCCGCTGACCAGGATCTTCGCGCCTGGCGCGCGCGCGCCGTCGAGCAGGACGACCGACCGCGAACGGTTGAAGCGACGCGCGAAGATCGCGGTCGCCAGCCCCGCGGCGCCGGCGCCGACGATCGCGATGTCGCACGACTTCGGAAGATTGAAGGTCAGCAGGCGAAGAATAAACCATAATGCCGTGTCGACCATGCGACCCGTCACCATTCTCCGCACGATTCTCGCGCTCAACGTCATCGTGACCGTTGCGGCGATGGGCCTGGCGTACCGCGCGCTGCACCGGGCGGACGACTCCGAGCGCCTCGTCATTCGCAGTCACCTGACGCTGCAGGCGGTGGAGGAGACGCTCAGGCGGGTGGTGGACGCGGAAACCTGGGAGCGGGCGTATCTCCTGACGCAGGATCCGGCCGACATCAGCGCCTTCAATCGGGCGGAGCAATCAATCGGCGGTCCGATGGAATCGCTGACGACGAGGCTGCGAGAGGATGGGCGAGGTGTGATCGCCGAGCGGCTGCGCGCGCAGGTCGAGTCGACGATCGCGGCGTTCGATCGCCGGGTCGAGCGGGCGCGCAGCGGTGGCCCGGGCGACGAGAGCGCGCGTTTGGCGGCGCGCGCGCGTATGGAGTCGGTGCGCGTCACGGTCGCGTCGATCAACCAGGCCGAGAATGATGTGCTGAGCGCGAGGCTGCAGGCCGACAGTCGGGCGGGCCGCTGGGTGAACTGGCTGGCGATCGTCATGACCGGTCTGGCCACCACGCTGATGACGACGCTGGTGGCGGCGCTGGTGTTTCTTGCGCGTCCCGGCATCTGGCGCGGCGGCCGCTAGTGGAGATGCACGTGGGGATGGCGCACCAGCCAGCGCCATAATGCCGTGTCGCATGAGACGGCTCCGCATCACCCCGCGCCAGCTCTCCTCGACGGCCGCGGCGCTCGCCGCGCTGCTGCCGTTGGTCTATCTCGCGCTCGGGTATCTCCGCGCCCGCCCGTTTGTCGACGATGTCGATGCGCTGGTGAGCGCGGGCGATGACTGGCTCGTGTACAAGACCTTCGCGGTCAGCGTGGTGCGCGGGGGGCTTTCGATCCCGGCGCTGTCCACGACGTACGCGGTCCTGCCGCACGGATTCCTCTACATCTACTTTCTTGCGGCGGTCTTCGCGGTGCTGGGCGTCAACGCGGCGTACGTCTACGTCGTCCAGAGTCTCATCCTCGGAGTGTCGGTGTCGCTCACGTGGGTGGCGTTCAGGAAGAAACTGTCGGCGGCGTCGGGTCTGATGCTGCTGGTATCGCTCGCCGTCTGGG
>JANYHS010000231.1 GCA_025358945.1 Acidobacteriota bacterium | reverse complement strand
ACAGCAACCGGCAGCAGCTCGCCACCAGCAAGACCAACCGCGAGATTGCCGGCACGCGTCTGCGCGAGAGCCTGGTGCATACGACGGCGAACGTGAAGGCGGCGTACTGGAATCTGGTGTCGGCGCGCGCCACGGTGATCGCGCGCCGGTCGACGCTCGACCTCGCGACCGAACTCGTGCGGGTCAACAAAGCCAAGGTCGACGTCGGCACGTCGCCGCCGCTCGACCTGGTATCGGCGCAGGCCGAAGTCGCCGCTAACCAGGAGCAGCTGATCATCGCCGAGACGTCGGTGAAGCAGGGCGAAGATCGCCTGCGGCTCCTGATTTTCGACACCTCGAACCGCGAGAACTGGAACGTCCTCATCGACCCCGTGGACTCGCCTCCAGTCGCGACGGTCAGCATCGACCTCGAGGCGGCCGTCACACGCGCGTTGTCCGAGCGTGCCGATCTGTTGCGCGCGCGCAAGGACATCGAGAACGCGCAGACCAGCCTGAAGTTCGCCAACAACCAGCGCCTGCCCGACGTGCGGGTGAACGCCGGCTATCAGGCCAGCGGCCTCGGCGGCACGCAGATCCTCCGCACCGGCGGCTTCCCCGGCACGATCATCGGGCCGGGCACGATCACGCCGTTCAGCGACGTCCTCAGCCAGTTGTTCGCGCACGACTACCCCACGTGGGGCGTCGGCGTCAGCGTGTCGTACCCGCTCGGCGGCAGCGTCGAGCAGTCGAACTTCTCGCGCACCCAGCTCGAGCGATCGCAGTCCGAGCAGCGCCTGAAAGGCGCCGAGGCGCGCGCGATTCAACAGGTGCGTGATGCCGCGTGGAAGATCGAGATGAACGCGAAGCGAATCGAGACGACGCGGTCGGCGCGCGAGCTGGCGGAACAGCGCCTCGACGCCGAGCGCAAGCGATTCGAGGTGGGCATGTCCACGAGCTTCCTGACGATTCAGGCGCAGCGCGATCTCGCCAACGCCAGAACCAACGAGCTCAGCGCGGTGCTCGCCTACGATTTGTCGCTGGTGGATTTCGAGGCGCTGCAGGAAGCCGGGCCGGCGTCAGGCACGACAACAGCGGCGCCAGCGTCCCCGGGACAGGCGAACACCGCCGCGGGCACTTCCGGCCGGTAAGCGGATCAACTGAGAACTGGGAACTTAGAACTGAGCACTAAACTTTCCCGATGAACATCTCAACGGTGAAGAAGCCGACCGCCCTGGCGCCGATCGTCATGTCACTCGCCGGGCTGGCCCTGGTGCTCGTCCACGCGGCCAGATACGGCATTGTTCACGAGGCCGACGAGGGCACCTCGGCCCACCTCTTTCAGATCCTGATGGTGGCGCAGGTGCCGGTGATCGCGTTCTTCGCCATCACGTGGCTGCCGCGAACTCCCCAGCAGGCGCTCCTGGTGCTCGCACTGCAGATCGTCGCGGCGCTGGCAGCCTTTGCGTCCGTGTTCTTCCTGACGTAGTCCGAGGACGGCGGAGCCGGCGATGCTCATGGCATGGCTTCAGGAATCACCAGCCGACAATGCGCAGCAGCAGGTGCTGCCAGACGGGCGCGAGCAGCGTCTTCAGGACGACGTCGGCGGTCAAGCCCGCGGCGGACCAGATCAGCAGCGTTCGCCCAAGCGGCCAGTCGACGCGGAATTTCCAGAGCCGCGACAGTAATGGCGCCGAGAGCACGACGCCGATGACGACAAAGCTGATCACGCGGATCACCGCCCACGGGTGCCAGCCGAGGATCATCGTCAGTGCCGGCCGCCGGCTCGAGGCCGCGAGCGTCCCGACGTAGTGCCCCATGTAGTTCATCAGCACCGCGCCCATCGGCATCGCCGCCGCGCCGCCGGTGGCGAGCGCGAGTCCCGAGAAGATCGCCGCGTGACCCGCCTGCTGCGGAATGAACTGCGACGGCGTGCCCTCGGCGCCCTGTCCCGTCATCACCCACGCGAACATTTCTTTTTGATACGCCTCGCCCCGAAGGAACAAGGTCCCGGTCTGCGTCGGCCTCGCGTATGAGAGCAGCGTGGCTGCGACGCCCATGGTCAGCGCCCAGAGGAGCATGCGCGCGACCGCGAGACGCAGATCCCCGCGCCGTAGCGCGAGGACCATGAACGGAAAGCTGGCGAGGGTGTTGAGAATCGGCAGGAGGATCGGTACGCCGATGGCCCAGCCAACGGCGTACGACGCGAGCGTGGCGAATACGACCGCGACGCCGATCAACTATTCACCACAGTGGACACGGGGGACGGGTCGGATCTTATCGATTGGGCTCACTGCATCCACTGTGTCCCCCGTGGTCGATCGTTCTAGACGGGAACGGTCAACGTGCCGAAATGTTTCTCGTAACGTTTCTTGAACTCGTCCCACGTGTACGCGTGGCTCAGGCCGCCCATGTGTTCGAGCGCGTAGGTCGCCGCCACGCTGCCCATGCGCGCGCTGACCTCGTAGGACAGGCTGAGGGAGATACCACGCATCAGGCCCCCGCGGAACGCGTCACCGACACCGGTCGGATCGACGATCGCCGTCGGTGCGACGGCCGGCACATCCACCTGGCCGCTGCCGGTGATGATGGAGGATCCGTTCTCGCCTTTGGTGACGATCAGTGTCTTCGCCACTGCCAGGATCCCCGGCTCGTCGAGGCCGGTTTTCTGCCGCAGCAGTTCCAGCTCGTAGTCGTTGACGATGACGATGGTCGCGCCGGTGACGCCGTCGCGCAGTTCGTCACCAGACATCCGCGCGCACTGCTGGCCCGGATCGAAAATGAACGGGATGCCCAGCGTCCGGCACTCCTCCGCGTACTGCACCATCGCCCCAGGGTCATTCGGCGAAATGATCGCGAGCCCGCAGTCCTTCACCGCGCGAAACGACAACTGACCCGCGTCCGCCATCGCGCCGGTGTAGAACGACGCGATCTGGTTGTTCTCAGTGTCGGTACTGCAGAAGAACGACGCGCAGAACTTGCCGGGGATCTGCTTGGTCTGCGACGTGTCGATGCCGGCCGCGTCGAGCCACTGGCGGTACTCACCGAAGTCTTCGCCCGCCGTCGCCATCAGCAGCGGCCGCTCGCCCAGGAGGGCCAGCGTGTAGGCGATGTTTGGCGCGCAGCCGCCGCGCCGTTTGTCCATGGTATCGACGAGAAAACTCAGGCTGACGCGATGCATGTGCTCCGGCAGGAAGTGCTCGGTGAACTTGCCGGGAAACGACATCAGGTAGTCGTAGGCGATCGATCCGGTAACGACGATCTTCATTTCATGTACTTTCCGATGATGGGCGCCAGATCCTTCTTGGTCTGTTCCGGCACGAGCGGCGCCTGGGTGATGATGGCCGTCGCGAGGGCGTCCTTGCACGCGCAGGTGCGCGCGCCGCCGATGCGTTCGACGGCGTCGGCAATGGTCTTCTGTGCGGTCGCGGCGTTCTGCGTCAGGTTGGCGATGATCAAATCAACGGTCACCGAATCGTGGTCAGGGTGCCAGCAGTCGTAGTCGGTGACCAGGGCCAGCGTCGCGTAGCAGATCTCCGCCTCGCGCGCGAGCTTCGCCTCCTGCAGGTTCGTCATCCCGATGACGTCCATCCCCCAGGTGCGATACAGATTCGATTCGGCCAGCGTCGAGAACTGCGGGCCTTCCATGTTCACATACGTCCCGCCGCGGTGCACCGTGGCGCCGACTTTCTCCGCCGAGTCGGCCGCAATCGTCGAGAGGTCGTGACACAGCGGATGCGCGAACGCGACGTGGCCGACGATGCCCTTCCCGAAGAAGGTGCTGATGCGTCCCTTCGTGCGATCGAAGAATTGATCCGGCACGACGATGTCGAGCGGCTTGTATTCCATCTTCAGGCTGCCGACCGCGCTCGCCGACAAAATGCGCTCGACGCCAAGCACTTTCATGCCGTAGATGTTCGCGCGGAAATTCAGCTCTGACGGCAGGATGCGATGCCCGGCGCCGTGCCGTGCGAGGAACGCCACGCGCTTGCCGCGCAGCGTGCCGATCACATACGGCCCGGACGGATCGCCGAACGGTGTGCTGATGGTCTGATCTTCGCGGTCGGTCAGCTCCGCCATGTCGTACAGGCCGCTGCCGCCAATGATGCCAATCGTCGGATTTGTCATGATGCTGGTTGAACGATGCGCGTGCCGTTCTGCTCCTTGATGTGTCCCGCAATCACCGCCGGGTCGTGCGGGAAGAACACCAGCGTGTCCTGCCCCATCGCTTCTTTGGCAAACTGCTGCTTGGCGGTCAAGGTCTCCATCGGGTAGAGATCGAAACCCGAGATCCACGCATCCGCCGCATGCGCCATCGTCGGCATCATGTCGGCGACGTACGCCGCCGTCTTCCCCTTCGACTCGATCAGCACCATCTGGTGATGCATCGTGTGGCCGCCGGTGCGCCGGACCTTCACGCCCGGCATGATCGTCGCGTCGTCGTCCACCAGCTGCAGCACGCCGGCCTCCGCGAGCGGCAGGTAATTATCCGCCAGGTAGCCGGCGCGGGTCCGCGCGTTCGTGTGGGTCGCATCCTCCCACTCGCCGCGCCTGACGATGTACTGCGCCTTCGGAAACCGCGGACGAATGCGACCGGCCGCGTCGCGATACGTGAAGCCGCCGGCGTGATCGGAATGCAGATGCGTCGCCAGAACAATGTCGATCGCCTCTGGGGAGATGCCGGCTTCGGCCATCGTGACGTCGAGCGAGCGCGCGCGATCGACGCCGAAGGTCTCGAGGAACTTCGCGTCTTCCTTGTCGCCCACCCCCGCGTCGATGATCATCGTGCGGGCGCCGCGGACGATCAGCGGACGCATGGCCATGGCGATCCGGTTGCGCGCGTCCGGCGGGGTCTTTTTCTCCCACAGGGCCTTCGGCACGGTACCGAACATCGAGCCGCCATCCAGACGGATCAGGCCGTCACACACGGAGACCAGTTCCAGATCACCGACGGCATATCGCCTGACGGCCGTGTCAGGGCTGAGGGCTGAGGGCTGAGGGCTGACAGCCTGTTTGAGTTCCACTAGGACGCCGTGCGTCGCCGCCGGGTGGATGAAGGCGATCAGCGCGCCTTCGGCTCCCGCCCTCGGCTGCTCGTCGATCAGCTTCGCGCCGCGCGACTTCAACTGCGCGAGGGCCGCATGGATGTCGTCCACGCGCAGCGTGATGTGGTGCAGGCCCGGCCCGCGCTTCTCGACATATTTGGCGATCGCCGAATCGGAGGCGGTCGCTTCGAGCAGCTCGAGCTTGGATTCCCCCACGGGGATGAAATGTGCGCGCACACGCTGCGAGGACACCTCCTCGGGCGCATCGATCTCGAGCCCCAGCGCATCACGGTAGAACGCCAGCGCCAACGCCAGATCCTTCACCGCAATTCCGACGTGATCAAGTACCGCCTTCATGCGACGACACGAAACAGACGAGGACGATCATGTAGTTTTCTTTTTCGTGGGTTTCGTGAGCGCATTTTAGCGTCCTATCGCCCGCTTCAACAGGTCGTTTGCGGCGGTGTACGGATCCACCTCGCGTGCGGCGATGCGCTCGACGATCGTGGCTAGCTCGCCGGGGGACAGGACTTCGCGCTCGAGGTGATCCATGAACCGCTTGGACACGAGTTCGCGCAGCCGGTACTCGCTGCGCGTCTTGCGCCGCGTCGCCTGCGTGCCGAGCGAGTGGGCACGGAACTGCGCGATCGCCTCGACCAGTTCAGGAATCCCCTGTCCTGTCGTGGCCACCGTCTTGACGATCGGCGGCCGCCACTCACTGCCGGCGTAGTGATGCAGCGCGAGGTTCGACTCCACCGCCGATACCAGCCGGTCCGCGCCTTCACGATCGGCCTTGTTGACGACGAAGATGTCCGCGATCTCCATGATGCCGGCCTTCAGTGCCTGCACCTCGTCCCCGGCGCCGGGCACCAGCGTGACGATCGACACGTCCGCCGTGCGGATGATGTCCACCTCGCCCTGCCCCACGCCGACGGTCTCGATGATGACGATGTCCTTGCCGGAGGCGTCGAGCAGCAGCGCCGCATCGCCGGTCGCGCGCGCGAGGCCGCCCAGGTGTCCGCGCGTCGCCATGCTGCGGATGAACACGCCCGCGTCGGAGGAGTGCGTCTGCATGCGCAGGCG
>JANYHS010000219.1 GCA_025358945.1 Acidobacteriota bacterium | reverse complement strand
CCCGCGCGCTCCGCCAGCCACGTCGCGCTGATGATGCCCACAGGTTTCCCCACCGCGAGCGCTGCCAGCACCATCCACGTGACCGCGCCCGCGCTGCCGACTGCAACCCCGGCGTTCGTCAACGCGAAGAGAAAAAGGATCACTTCGACCGGCGTGCTCCACCAGTCTTCGAACGCGCTGAGCGTCACGGTTCGTGGCAGCCACGGGATGATCGGCACCAGCGCCAGCGCCGGGTGCACTCCACCGATGTAGAAGCCCGCCCACGACACAGCGCCAGGAATCAGCAGATACGGCCAGAAGTTGTTGATCCCCTGCCGGCGCACCAACCAGGCCAGCGCGCACGCGATGCCGACCAGTGCCGCGAAATACACAAGATGCATCTGTCCGGACGGGTACACTGTCGCGAGCAATGCCAGCCCGAGCGCATCGTCAGCAATCGCGAGGAGCAGGAGAAACGGTACGGCTGGATGCGACGGTCCGAAGATGAGGCGCGCGATCAAATAGCTGAAAGCGATGTCCGTCGCGCATGGAATCGCCCAGCCGCGGATGACATCGGGCCGGCCGGCCGCGAACGCCAGCCCGACGAAGACGAGCGCGGGCCCCGCCATACCCCCGATGGCTGCCAGAATCGGCACGGCGGCGCGGCGTAGCGAGTGAAGCGGCCCTCCTGGGGACGCGGCCTCGACGATCTCCTTCATCGCCAACCCGAAGAAAAACACCATCGCGACGTCGTTGACGCCGAAGCGCAGGGCGTTCGAGACTTGCGCGTACGACGCCGGCCCCGTGTTTGCCCACACGAGCGCGATCAGCGCGCCAGCCACCATCAGGAGCGTGTTGTCGAGCGCGAACCGATAAGCGTGCGCGAATCTCGATCGCATCGCTCGATTCTACGGGCTTAAGCCTTTTGTTAAGCTCTTTTGGCCCCGCCTCTAGGCGCGGCTCCCTATACTCGTAGCGTGAAAGGGCCTTCGACCATGACTTCGCGGTCAGCTGTTTACATCATCGCGACCGGGATCCGCGCGCAATCGCTCGGCCATCGATTCGCCTACGCCGCCGCGCTGCTGACGGCGATCTGTCTTTTCGGGGCGCCGCATCCGGCGACCGCGCAGAGTCCGGATGTGCCAGCGTCCCAAAGTCCTGCTGCGGAGCCTTCGCCCGTAGCGTGGACCTATGGCGGCTTCGCGGACGTCGGCTACCTTCACGACGTCAACGATCCGGCGAACCATCTGTTCAGAAGCCGTGGCACGGCGTTCCATGTCAATGAATGGGATCTGAACATGGCCGGCGCCTCCGTCAAGAAGAAGGCGTCGGAACAATCGCGGTGGGGGACTGAACTGCTCGTTCAGGGAGGGAAGGACGAGGAGGTCTTCGGATTTTCTTCGACGGCCCCTAATCTCGCGGGTGCCGACGTGCTCGGTCATTTCGGTCTGGCCAACGTCACGTACCTGGCGCCGGTCGGCACGGGGCTCACCCTCCAGGCCGGAATCTTCGCGAGCTTCATCGGCTACGACTCGCTCTACGCCAAGGACAACTTCAACTACACGCGGCCGTGGGGCGCCGACTTCACGCCGTATCTGATGACCGGCGTCAACGCCAGCTACGCCTTCAACGACAAGGCGAGCGCAACGGTCTTCGTCGTCAACGGCTACTGGCATCTGGCCGACGCGAATCACGTCCCGAGTGCGGGCGGTCAGGTGGCGTACAAGGTCAATCCTCGCGTCACGGTGAAGGAAACGGTCCTCGCCGGGCCGCATCAGGCGAACACCTCCTTCGGTCTGTGGCGCGCCATTGCGGACACCATCGTTGAACGCCGCGGCGACCGCGTCACGGCGGCCGTTGAATATCAGTTCGCGACGGAGCGGGTGGACGCGCCCGGAAATTCCCGCGCCCTGTGGATGTCTGCACAGGCGCCGGTTCACTGGACGGTGCGCGGGCCGTGGAGTCTGTCGGTCCGTCCCGAGGTCGCCTGGGACAGCACGGGACGCTGGACCGGGTACGAACAGACGGTCACCGCGCTGACCACGACCCTCGAATACCGGATCCCATACCGCTGGTCGAATGCGATTGTTCGAGTGGAGCATCGTTTCGACCACTCGCGGGGCGCCGGCGGCGGTTTCTTCACCGGCGGTGAACTGAGCCCTGGCGCCGTCGGCCTGACGCCGAACCAGCACCTGCTGAGCCTCGGACTGATCTTCACGTTTGATTCGCCGTCCCAGCGCTGACGGAAAAGAGGAACGACCGAATAGCGGCGCTGACGATACCGGCGATCAGGCGGCAGGACGAGGTCCAGCAGGGTATACACTTCGCTCACGCCATGACGTTCGCCGAGATCTTGCTCCTCGTCGCCGGCGGCACCGGGATCTACGTGCTCCTCCGTCCTTTTCAACGGTGGCTTGAAGGCGTCCTGCGCCGGACGTTTGCCGGCCGGCGCCCGCGCAGGATCCCGCCGCCCATCGACGTCACCGATTTCACATCCCACCGATCAGGCAGGAAGGACGACTCTCAGACATGAGCACCGTTTTCGATTCGCCAGACGATCTCGCCAGGACGACCAGCAAGGTCCTCACCGCTCTGGTGGCGGTGATTGTTCTGGGGAGCGTGATCAGTTCGTTCTCGGTCATCGCGCCGGGCAACACCGGCGTCATTTTCAACATCTGGACCGGGTCGCTGCGCTCGGTGCCACAGGGCATGGCGTGGCGGATGCCGTGGATCACGCAGGTCCAGAGCTATCCGACCGCGCTGAGGACCTACACCATGGTCCGGCGGACCAGTGAAGGTTCGGCGGTCGGCGACGACAGCATCGATCTGCCGACGCGCGAAGGCCAGCACATCACGCAGGATATTTCGGTCACCTACAACACCTCTGAGGACAAGGCGGCGCAGGTCTTCAAGTCGTTCAGGGGCTCGGATATTTCGGAGATCGAGGCGACGTTCATCCGCCGCACGATCATCACGGTGGCGCAGAACTCGGCCGGCCAGATGTCGCTATCCGAATTGATTTCATCGAAGCGCGATGAGCTGCAGGGTGTGATTCAGAAAAATCTCTCGGTCGAACTGAACAAGATGGGCTTCTCGCTAGACAAGGTCAACCTTGGCGCGAGCCACCTGCCGCAGACGCTCGAGGCGCAGATGCAGCAGAAGATGGCGGCGCAGCAACAGGCGCAGCAGGCCGAATACGAACTCCAGAAGCAGGAAATGCTGGCCAAGGCGGCCGTCGCCAAAGCCGAAGGCGAAGCGCAGTCCGTGCTGGTCCGGGCGAAGGCCGAATCCGAAGCCAATCGCATGCTGCAGTCGACGCTGAGCGCGATCCTGATTCAGAACAAGACGATCGAGAAATGGAACGGGACGTTGCCACAGGTCACGGGTGGGGCGATGCCGCTGCTCGACCTCAACAGCTTCAAGGGCGCCAAGCAGTGATGCCTCGCACCCTCACAACAGCGTTCCGCGCAGGATGACAATGCCTACCGAGAAGTAGATGACGAGGCCCGTGACGTCCACCAGCGTAGCCACGAAGGGCGCTGACGATGTCGCCGGGTCGAATCCGAGCCGCCGCAGAATCAGCGGCAGCATCGATCCCACCAGCGTGCCCCACAGGACCACCGCGATCAATGACAGGCCGACGGTTGTGGCGACCAGCAGCCATTGGGGGCCGTAGAGTGACGAGAACATTGACCAGATCGTGATGCGAAGAAAGCCGATCGTGCCGAGGATGCAGCCGAGGAATACCCCCGCCACAGCCTCGCGACGCACGACGCGCCACCAGTCGCGAATTCGCAGTTCTCCCACCGCCATCGCGCGAATCACCAGGGTCGACGCCTGCGATCCGGAGTTGCCGCCGCTGGAAATGATCAGCGGGACGAACAGCGCGAGCACCACCGCGCGCTCGATCTCCCGTTCAAAGAATCCCATCGCGGTCGCCGTCAGCATCTCGCCGAGGAACAGGACGACCAGCCAGCCGGCGCGCTTCCTCACCATCCGCGACAGCGCGATGTCCATGTAGGGTTCATCGAGCGCCTCGGAGCCGCCGACCTTCTGCATCTCGCGCGTTGCGACCTGCTCCGCGACATCCAGGACATCGTCGACGGTCACAATCCCGATGAGCTCGCCGGTGGAATCAGTGACGGGAAGAGCCGTGCGATCCTCGCGCCTGAAGACCGC
>JANYHS010000200.1 GCA_025358945.1 Acidobacteriota bacterium | reverse complement strand
TGCGGATCTTGGACTCGATCAGGCGGGTGAAATATAACCGCTTGGTATAACCGATCGAAGGCGGTTTTCAAGACCACCGCCATCGACCACTCGGCCATCCCTCCGCGTCGAAATTACTAGCAATTCTACGCCTTCGCCGGGTGATTGGCTGACCGAGCGGGCGTGCGTCACCGAAAGTGTCACCGGCGCCTCAATCCGCGCATCAATGTCTGAGCAACATTGTGACAGCTCTTCACGCTCAAGGGTTCACAGAGAAACCGAGCGCGGATCGCCCACGATACATTCCTTGACAATTGTCCGGACTGGGTTTACAACCCCGTGATTCACCCGTATCCCACGCGACATCGACGAAAGGTGTTGGTCACATGCGACAGACACGGTCACAGATGCTGCTCGTTCTCGGGTTCATCGCGACATTGGCGGTCGCTGCGCCGGCGTTCGCGCAGCGCACATCAGGCGACATTTCAGGCACGGTCACCGACAGCACGGGCGGCGTGTTGCCCGGAGTGACCGTCACCGCGATCTGCGCCGAGACGCGCTTCACTCGTACGGCGGTGACCGACGGGACGGGCGGCTATCGCCTGTCGGAGTTGCCAATCTGCGTCTACAAGGTGACGACCGATCTGGCGGGTTTCAAAACGATCGCGCGCGACGCGCAGGTGACGCCGAATTCCGTCGCGAAGGCGGACTTCAAACTGGAAGTGGGCGCGCAGTCGGAAACCGTCACCGTCGAGGGCCTGTCGCCCGTCATCGAATTCTCCGACAGGCTGAACAACCGCGTTGACGCGAAGCGCATCGAGTCGATTCCGTTGAGCGGCCGCGACTTCAATTCGCTGCTCAGCATCACCCCTGGCATCCAGCACTCGGCGGGCGGCGGCTTCCAGGGGATCAATGCGAGCGGCGCGCGAACCTCGTCGAACAATTTCATGATCGACGGCATCTCGAACAACGACCGCTACTACGGCGACTCGGTCCTGAACCAGGCCGGCGTCGTCGGGGTCCCTGCGACGCTCGTGCCGATGGACGCGATTGGCGATTTTACGGTGCAACAGACGCCCTCGGCTGAATTCGGGGTCAAGGGCGGCGCCGCGATCAACGTCGTCATGAAGAGCGGCGGCAACGTCCCGCACGGCACCGGCTACTACTTCCGCCACGACGACTGGACCGACTCGCCGAATTTTTTCGTGCAGCGCTCGGGCGGCACGACGACGCCGGTGAAAAACCAGCAGTACGGCGGGACGATCGGCGGTCCGATTCAGAAGGACAAGACCTTCTTCTTCGGCTATTTCGAGGGCCAGCGGCTGGCGGTCACCTCGCCCTACGACACGCACATCCCGACCGCCGGACAATTGGGCGCGGCGCGATCACGCATCGCCGTTGCGGGACTCAAGACCAACCCCATCGGCGAGGCGCTGCTGCAGTACTACCCGATCGATCCGAGCACATGCGCCACGGACGCTTGCAACGCGCAAAGCCATGTGCTGGCGCCGAACATCGCGAACATGTCGACGTTTTCAGTGAAACTCGACCACCAGTTGAACGCGAACAATCTGATCAACGAGCGCGTGTTCTTCGGCAACAGCTACCAGTCGGCGCCGGCCGGCAACAGCGGGGAAATCATCCCGCCGGGCGGCCCCACCGACTTGTTCAACTCGGTGGCCGATCCGACGCGTGTGGCGTTGGTCGGCTTCGTCTGGAACTCGGTGCTGTCGAACCGCACGCTGCTTGAAACGCGTTTCGGCTACAACTACATCTCGCAGACAATCGAGCCGAACAACAAGATCGATCCCAAGAGCCTGGGCATCAACACCGGTCCCCTCGACGCGGCCGACCTCGGCGTGCCGGGTGTCACCACGCCGTTCGGCCATATCGGCGGCGTCACCGGCTACCCGATCACCACGGCGCCGACCACGACGACGCAGGTTTCGTCGTCGCTGACGCACACACGCGGATCGCAGACCTTCAAGGCCGGCGGCACCTGGGAGTACGCCTACAACCGCAGCGTGCGTAACAATGCACGCACGGGTCTGACGGCCAATGGCAGCACGTCGAACGACGTCGACGGGCTGGTCGGCCTCCTGCTCGGCCGCTTCGAGAGCGCGTCGCGCTCCTTCGGGTCGACCGAACGCCATCTGCACCAGAGTTCCTTTGGCCTGTTCATCAACGACGAATGGAAAGCCAATGCGCGCCTGACCCTCACAGCGGGCCTGCGCTACGAGCTGTTCATGCCAATCACGGAGGCCGACAATCTCGCCTCCAACTTCTCCCCGACGGCCGGGCTCGTGCAGGTGGGGACGAACGGACTCGATCAGCTGTACAAATCCGACAAGAACAATTTCGGACCGCGCGCCGGCCTGGCCTGGGACGTGACGGGCGACGGGAAGACCAGCGTCCGTCTCGGATACGCGCTGACGTACGATTCACCCCAGATCGGCACGGTCCATCCGGGTGCGTTCTCGACGCCGAACCTCGGCGTCTTCGGCGTCTCACTCAGCGGCTCCTCGGCGGTCGCACCCGACAATCCGCGCGCGACCTGCATCGATCCGAACAACTCGACCGCTGGTGGCGACTACGTGTGCGTGCAATCCGGCGTGCCGATCTTCGGATCTTCGCCGACCGGCGCGCCGCCGTTCAGCATCTTTGCCGTGCCGCAGGATCTTCAGCTGCCGCGGTATCACTACTTCCACGCGACCTTCCAGCGCGAGCTGTTCCGCAACAACTCGGTGACGGCGTCCTACGTCGGCTCGCGCGGCCAGGGACTGATCTGGCGGCAGCAGCTCAACGCGCCGCCGCTGGGCTCGTCGTTCCAAGGCGCGACCGACCTGCTGCGCCCGTTCCACGACGCGTTCCCGAATTACCGCAGCATCATCTCGCTGAACAACGACAGCCAGTCGTGGTACGACAGCGTGCAGCTCTCGTATCGGCAGAGCAACTGGCACGGGATCAACACCCAGTACAACTACACGCTGTCGAATTGCCAGGACTACAGCTCGAGCAACCGCACCACCGTCGGCTCGCAGGCGGACAATCCGTACGATCCGTCGAACAACAAAGGCCCGTGCGACTTCGACGTCCGCCACAACTTCAACATCGGCGGCAGCTACGCGATCCCGGGCGGCGAAAAGCTCGGCGGTGGCCCGCTCCAGATCGGCACGGTGCTGGACATGCTCTCCGGCCGGCCGTTCACGCCGGGCGTCGGTTCGTTCGATAGGTCCGGCCAGAATACCGGCTGGCAGCGCGCGAACTGCCTCGCCGATCCGATCTACAACTACGATCCGAGCTATCTGTTCCCCGATGCGAACACGACGCGATCGATTGTGACCAACGCCGCGCAAGCCTATGCGACGGCGGCGAACGGCACGCTCGGGTCGTGCGGCCGGAACAGTGGACGTCGGCCGGGACTGATCCAGCTGGACGTGAACATCCTCAAAGAGTTCAAGCTACACGGCACATCGCGAATCCAGGCGCGCTGGGAGATCTTCAACGTCACCAACCGCGTCAACCTCGGCGCGTTCCAGAGCAGCAGCGTCCGCAGCAGTCTGTTCGGCACGATCGCGTCGACGCCGGACGTCGACCGCGGCAACCCGGTAATTGCGCAAGGCGGCCCGCGCGCCATGCAGTGGGCTGTTAAAGTACTGTTCTGATTCTCAGACGCTTCGCCGTCGTCGGTCTCGTCGCCACCGCGCTCGCCGTTCCGCGAGCGGCGACGAGACCGAACGTCCTGCTCATCACGCTCGACACCGTCCGCGCCGACCGGATGGGATTCCTCGGTTCGACGCGGGGTCTGACCCCGGCTCTCGACCTGCTCGCGCGCGACTCAATCGTGTTCACGCGCGCCTTCTCGCAGGCGCCGATCACCACGGTGTCGCACGCCACGATCCTCAGCGGCACGTTTCCTCCGTTTCATCGGGTCAATGCCTTCGGCACACCGCTGCCGTCCGGCGTGCCGTATCTGCCTCAGACGCTGCACGACGCCGGCTATCGCACCGCCGCGTTCGTCGGTTCGATCATTCTCGACCCGCAAAGCGGCGCCGCCCCCGGCTTCGAGCGCGGCTTCGGCAGCTACGACGCGGGGTTCCGGCTGCAGCGCCCAGGCGAAGACCGCTATCACTCGGTCGAACGCCGCGGCGACGAGGTCGCGGCACGCGCGCTGAAGTGGCTGGGCACGGCGGGGACCGAACCGTGGTTTCTCTGGGTGCATCTGTTCGACGCGCACGATCCGTACGATCCGCCGGCGGATCTGAAGCGGCGCTTCGCCTCGGAGCCTTACGACGGTGAGATCGCGTCGGTCGACCGGCTGTCGGGCAAGCTCGTCCAGGCTGCGGGACCGGAGACGGTTGTCGCAATCACCGCCGATCATGGTGAAGCGCTCGGTGATCACGGCGAGTCCACCCACGGCGTCCTCCTCTTTGACGAAGTGCTGCGGGTGCCGCTGATGATCCGCTTACCGCGACGCGCCTCGGCAGGCGTGCGCGTCACGGCCCAGGTGCGCCTGGCCGACGTGGCGCCGACGCTGCTCGAGGCGGCCGGCCTCCCGGTGCCGCCGGCGATGCAGGGCACATCTCTGCTGCCACTGGTCCGGCCATCGAGCCGGACCCTGAACGATCGACCGGCTTACGCCGAGACCGACTATCCGCGTCAGGCGTTTGGCTGGAGCCCGCTCGCCGCCTGGCGGGCCGATCACTTTCTGCTCGTACGTGCGCCCGTGATCGAGCTCTACGACACTGCGGCGGATCCCGCGGCGTCTCACAACCTCGCATCGACACGCGCACGCGTCGTCGACGGCATGTCAGCGGAGCTGGAGCAGTTCATCAAGACGTCGGGTCGGTCAGGTGGGCCGGGTGAGTCGGGTGGGTTGATTCCGCCGCGTGTGGATCCCGCAGTGGCGGAACGGCTGGCCGCGCTCGGTTACGTCAGCGGGGCCTCGGCGCGGGCCGGCAGCGGGGTCAATCCCAGGGACCGCATCGCGATCGCCAACGCTCTGCACGCTGCAGTCATCGCGGTCGAAGAAGGCGCGTTTCAGAAGGCCATCCCGCTCCTCGAGCGGGTGACCGCGTCCGAACCTGACATCCCGCTCGCGCAGCTGCAGCTCGGTGTCGCGCGCACCCGCCAGCGGCAATACGCGCGCGCGATCGACCCGCTGACGCGGGCCGTCGCCCTTGAACCGGAACAGATGATCGGCCACTACCAGCTCGGGGTCTCGCTGTACGAGACGGGCCAACTGAACGCCGCCGCATCGCATTTCGAGATCGTGGCGTCGAAGATGCCGGACTTCGCCGACGCCAGATACTCGCTCGGGTCGGTCTATGCGCGGATCGATCGCGTGCCCGACGCGCTGTCCGAGCTGCGCGCGGCGATTGCGTTGGAGCCGCGCCACTTCCGGGCGAACCTGCTCGCCGGCCGGATCCTGACGCTGCAGCATCGCGCGGCCGCCGCCATTCCGTACCTGCGCACCGCCGTCGAGGTCGATCCGCGGTCGGCCGAGGCGCGCGCGTTTCTCGACGAAGCGTTGAAGATTAAGAACTGAGCAACCGAATGAGCGCATCGAGCGAGCGATCCGCCATGCCTTCGAGCGCACGCGCGGCGAATCCGGTCATGTTCGCGACCGCAAAGCTGACGCCGTGCAGGTTCCGGTCAGGAGGAACGCCAGGAATTTCGCGCGCAAAGCCCGACGCGCAAAAGAACGTCGCGCCGTCGATCGTCTCCGCGCGATAGCGATCGCGCGGCAGCGCCCAGTCGACCTCCACCGGCAACACGCCGGGCAGGCTCCCGG